>JAYZPA010000108.1:0-20166 GCA_036150515.1 Planctomycetota bacterium | reverse complement strand
CTGCCTCGGAAATTTCTAATTGCTTTTATTTTAACACAACAAGTTCATTATAGCTCCGACTACGGCCGATGGCGTAACTTGTTTGGTTTTTCAGATAACTAAACGCGACCTGATCCAGTCGTTTTTGTGTTAAGTATTGTTTTAGTTCATTGAGATTCTGAACGGAGGTACCATCGGGCAGTGTGGAAGTACTGTCGACTTGGGCAACACTCTTGAACCGTCCAGCGGCGTCAAATGTCTCGAAGGGCAGACCCCAGGGATCAATGCCGGCATGACACTTGATACAGCCCGTTTGGTTTCTGTGTTGGAACAGTCTTTCTTTGAGCGATAGATTCGAAGTGTCTTCATCCAACTCCGGAACATTAGGGGGTGGATCATCCGGTGGTTCGGCAATGATTTTGCGAGCGAACCAGGCGCCACGTTTAACAGGATTGGATTCCCGGCCATCGGACAGGCCGGCCAGAATTCCGGCCTGAGACAAAATGCCTCCCAGTTGATCGGTTTGGTGGGTGATCGGAACAAATTCAAAACCACTCTCGGTATGGTCTGCGAGTCCATAATAATCAGCGACGGTCTCGTTAGCCAAAATGAAATTGGATTCGATCAGATTACTCAAGGGTAGATTATGTTGAATCAGATACTGTAAAAATTTGACGGGCTCTTTACGCAGTTCGGTACGCGTATCCCGTGTCAATCTGGGATACCGACCGCGATCAATTTCGACGACATCCAACTTATCCAGACTGAGCCACTGGGATGTAAATTCGCTGGCGAATTCTTCAAACCGTGGATCCTGAATCATACGTTTCGTTTCGCTGTCCAGTGTACTGTGCAGCTTACGATTGGCCGCCTGTTCCAGTAAACGCCGGTCAGGTGGTCGGTTCCACAGAAAATAGGACAATTTTGAGGCGAGTTCATAGTCATCCAGTAATTCCGGCTTCGGTGAATGACTGTTTTCGATCATGAACAGGAACTGAGGTGCCGTTAGGATGACCAAGAGTGTGTCCTGAACGCTCTGCGAAAAGTTTGCACTGTCCGCATAGGAACTTTTCCAAACAGCCATCAATGAATCGATTTCCGTATTAGAGACGGGCCGACGAAAAGCACGTGTTGCAAAATCCAGGATCAGTTCACGAGCGTAAACGGCAGGTTGATCTTTGTGTTCCGATTCGATAAAGATATTTTGATGTGTTTCCGGAGGCCAGGTTTTGTAGTAGGGGCCCTCGAATTCCACGGATTGGATCAGTAATCGCGGCATATCCCGTCCGTCTGTGTATTCACTGCGCACCCCAATTTCACGAATTCCGGCCAGATAGTTAACATTGTTTTCTTCCACGTCCGGGCTGGGATAATTTCCAATGGCACCTTCAAAAACGTATTTCTGCAGATTGGTTCCGGAAACGGTTTGTGGCATCCCGACCGCCGTTAGTGTGCTGCCACAATCGCGGCGTAATCCGACATGCACACCAATATGCGGTGCTCGTTTCTCGAAAGTGCGGAATTTTACGCTCATGGGATTTGTGTCTTCCAGTCGAGTCAGGACAACACGGTGAGGAGCCCCGCCACCGGCATATTGAACTTCCAGCGGCAATGGCCCTGCTCCGATTCGTACAGTCATGAAAGCTGGTTGATGCAGCGTTGCTGAGAATTGCCGGCTACCCAGTTTCAATGTCAGATTCTCCGGTTTTTCAACCGGAGGCTGAATCAAACTCCGGCCGGGTTCCAGCAGTGCCTGAATTTCAGACAGCTCTAACGCTCGACGATAGATATGTACCTCGTCAATGTCCCCTTTAAATAACTTGGATTCCTGAATTCGTCCGATGTGCAGATTCACGGTTGGATTGTCCAGATTGCCATCGTTGATCGTTCCGGTGGCCACTAAATATCCGTTCAGGTAAAGATTGGTTTGATTGGTACCGCGACGTATGACAGCCGCGACATGCTGCCATGTATTGACTCGAATGATCCCGGGTCGTGAGGCAACGGTGCCATTGGACTGGTTATTCGGACCTGCTGTTTCAATCCTCAACACTCCCTGATTGTTAGGCATATCCAGATACCAACCGTGTGTCCAACTGTATTTCCCAAGGCAGACAATGCCTCCCTGTCTCAATTGTGTGGGTCGAATCCAGGCAGCGACGGAAAAATCTCCCGTGCCTACATTCATCGAATCGTTACGATTCACAACCACCGAGTCGTCGTTCCCATCCAACGAGATTGCGTGACCGAAGGGTGATTCTACATACTGAGCACCTCCCTGAAGCTGCCCCTGCAGTGAGTCATGCTTTGGCTTGGCGTGAGCGTTTTGGTTCAGTGGCCAGGCTCCGATTAAACCAATGTCCAGTTTGGAGTCATCTGGCTTGACGACGTTTTCCAGGGGTGGGGCAACGTAGACGTCCGCCTGATAAATCCCTTCCGATTCGATGGGGACCACCTGAGGCTCCGCAAGGGACGTAACGGTGATTGCGTCCGTCGAGGATTCGTTCTGAGCGGGGCTGTCAGATTCCAGCAGTAGAGCATCGTCATAGCGAGCGGCATGAACGGTAACACGGAAGTTCCCCTCGTCCGGTAGCTCCCGCAGGGAAATTTTGAAATTTGCCTTTGGTCCGTACGTGCTTTCAATCTGAAATAACTCGGCACTGGGGATGGCCGGTCGTAATAATAACCCTTCGCGAACCGTCTGGTATGCGTGTCCTTTGGGGTATCCGTTTGTTCCTCGCATGCAGGCAAAAACCGCATGATAAATGCTGTTGTACTCTCGCCATCCGCGGACTGTGGAATTCCCCTGGTATCCTTCGATAAACTTAAACGCGGTCTGCATCCTCAACGGTTCAAAGGCATAGGGCTTATCAGGTGTCAGTTCCGTGACCTGGAAATCAGCGTTGGGCAGCAGCGTACTTAACGCGCCTAGAATTAATTTGTCGGGGCTTGGGTTTTGATTAATGCTCTTACCAAGATCCATTCGAAAATTCTGGATGGTTGGAGGTTTGGTCTCGTCGACGATACAGCGGTCTAATGCCTGCTCAGCAATGTTGAAATAAGATTCAATCAGCAAGGGTGATAATAAAAGTGTCTGTTCGTTGTTGACAAAGCCATCTTTGGATACGGCGTCGGGAGGCAACCCTGACGTCAAATCGTCGTCCAGACCCAATAGATCCTGAAGCGTGTTTTGATATTGTCTGATAGTTAGCCGCCGGACCGATCCGTTGTTTTCACGTACACGGGAACGGGCAGCCGTCAAACCATCCTGAATCCACTGTAACATCTGATTTCGTTGGTCTGCCGATGGTTGTGATTCGTCTTTGGGTGGCATCTCGCCACTTTCGATCTGATGGTACATGGCATCCCATAAACGGAGTTGGCTGTCCGGAAAGGCACCAGTTAGATGGTCGACACGAATTCCAGATGTCAAATCGTCCTGATTGTGACAATCTACACAAAACTGCTGTAGGAACGGTTGGAGCGTTTTTTTGAAAGTTCGAGTGGATACTGCTTTGGGAGAAGGTGGCGTCGGTTGATTTGCCGCATGAACTGCCGCCGGTTCATGGCCACCGGGTGACAGCACGACGAACAGTACGCCGGATAAAGAGAGAGTGATTACAGCGAGTCGATGGATGGGTCTCATGATGATCATGGTTCCATGTAGGTCGGTAAGGCCCAGCTGCAGGAAGTTAAACAGAGGTGGGGTGCTCGGGATTTACTGTATCGTATCAAACTCAAAGGCCACTTGGTATTTCTTTGTGGGATCGCATTTGGGGGGCCGGGGAACCAAAATAAAATTGTCCATAATGACCGGATTCCACTGTTGTCCGGAGGTGACTTTGATATTCGAGATGCGTTGATCCAGAAATGCAACAAACGGTCGCCCTCCTCGTTGAGAGCCGTTGTTATTTACGGTATCAAAACTGGCTTCGCCCAGATTGGGTGTGATGGTGAACGTGGCACCTCCTTTACGCAGGGTAAGCGTTTGTTCATAGCTTCTTTGGCCGTCCGCCATTTTGGCGGACCAGGCGGGGTCTCCGTAAAACGCAACCACATCACGATCAAATGCTAGCCCGCGTTGATCATTGGCGTTCGTTGTTGAATCGCCAAGTCGATGAATCAGCGCATGATGATTTGCAAAAAATGCCTGATTCATCGTGTAACGCCCAGGTTGCTCGATGAAATAGTCCAGTACACCCCAACCCTGATACCCATACCAGGTTGGTACCGTATAACCAATCATCTGCTTTACGCCGACGTCGTTCATCCAGGCGAGTGCCATGGCATCCGGGCCGTTAATGTTACCCATCAGACAATTCCCGATCGGTAAATAGACTTTGGGATTGTTTGAGCTGATATCGATGCGGGTTTGGTTGGTATCGACACCAAACATCTGCCCCGCCTTACTGCGAAAGAAACCATTCCGATAGCGAAAACCGATCATCCAGTCACCTTGCGTGGCATGACCCGATGTTACAAATAAGTCGGCTTGATAGTCGTTCAGTGTTTGAGCCAGTGCCGAGGTGGTATCGTCCGGACCTTTGAGTTGCTGCGCCGTTCCACCGCGTTTTTTTTGAACCAATTTGTTCTTGACCAGTTCGTCATACCAGAGCCCTTCGGAACAACATTGCAAAGCGATTTCCGTACCGGAGGCCACTTTATGAATGGTGAGCGGTTCACGGTGTTCGGCAATGGCGAGTGCATTGGCCGCATTGAACCCGGTTAGAATTCCCCATTGAG
Source organism: Planctomycetota bacterium (assembly GCA_036150515.1). Taxonomy (GTDB): domain Bacteria; phylum Planctomycetota; class Planctomycetia; order Pirellulales; family Pirellulaceae; genus UBA721. Next base: position 15,444 of record JAYZPA010000108.1, on the reverse strand, counting down.
TGTCGGTATAGGGATCTGCATCGAGTTGACGCGTGAGCTGATGAACGGCTGCGACGAGTTCCGTCGTTGTTTCTTCGGGTGTGGCAACGAAACAGGTATATTTTGGAAATTGTTGGGTGAGGGGCTCCAGCGTGCTGGCAACCTGATTATCAAATACGATCAGCTGCGCATCATGTTTGGAAACCAGCGCATTCACCACTTTCTTCCAGGCAGGCTTTTTGTGTGTTTTCTGAGAAACCACGACCGTGTACTCGCTCCCATCCGCTGCCGGACTGATTACAAACAGAATGAGGATGCAGAGTATGAAGCGATGGAAGGTCATAGGGTACTCGGGGGAAAGTAGTTTAATTTTTGATGGTTAGTGGCGGAGCATCGTACAGGGTACGAAGCCGTTGATATTCCTGCATCAATGATGACTGAACGTCTTTGTAGACTGGGGAACCATAAACATTTACCATTTCGTTTGGATCATTTTTCAGATCAAACATATTCCATTCGTTAGTCGCGGGGAAATAGAACAGTTTATGGGTTTGTGAGCGGACGCCAAAATGTTGAGGCACCGCATGTTCGCCAAATTCGTAATAGGCATAGTAGAGTGACTGTCGCCAGTTTTTCACACTGCCATTCATAATCGGAACCAGAGATTCACCTTGAATTTCATCCGGAACCGGGATGCCTGCCATTTCAAGAAAGGTGGGTGCGTAATCGATATTCTGGATAAGTTGAGTTGGCTGCGATTGGGGTTTGACAACACCAGGCCAACGGACAAGAAACGGCATTCGAAATGATTCTTCGAACATCCAACGTTTGTCGTACCAGCCATGTTCGCCGAGAAAGAAGCCCTGATCGGATGAATAAATGACAATGGTATTTTCCGCCAGTCCATGATCATCGAGGTACTTGAGCATCCGCGAGACGCTTTCATCGACGGCTTTAACGGTCGCGAGATAGTTCTTCATATAACGCTGGTATTTCCATCGCACGATTTCATCATGACTCAGCTTCCCGGCCTGATAGTCCCTGAGGAAGGCTTGATTTTGAGGGCCAAAATGGGCGTCCCACACCTGTTTTTGTTCCGCCGTCATACGATTGTATTCCGGCGTTCCATAACGGTCGGGTTTGGGTAACACGATATCGCCTCGTTCATCTTTACGAACTTTCGCATCATAGGCCCAATCAAAATGGCGGTCGATTTCCATTTCGTTTCGGGCCAGCGTTTGACTGCGGTTTTTATAATCATCAAACAGGGTTTCAGGCTCAGGGATGGTAATGTCGTCGAAGGCATTCAAATGCCTTAACGCCGGAGCAAAGGTGCGATGGGGAGCCTTGTGCTGACACATCAGAAAGAATGGTTTGGTTGCATCCCGGGAATCAAGCCATTGGATGGCCTTGTCGGTGGTCAGATCGGTCGCATAGCCCTCAAAGCGCTGGCGACTGCCATCGGGTTGAATGAAAATCGGATTGTAATAATTTCCCTGGCCGGGGAAAATCTCAAAGTGATCAAAACCAACCGGTGTGGTTTTGAGGTGCCACTTCCCAATGACGGCCGTATGGTAACCCTGGGCCTGCAGTGCCTTGGAAACGGTCCACTGAGTTTGATCCATCCCTTTACCGGTATTCCTCATGAATCCATTTTTGTGGCTGTGTTTACCCGTCAAAATGGTTGCCCGCGACGGTCCACAGATCGAGTTTGCACAGAATGAATTGAGAAAGATCGCTCCCTGTTTGGCTAACTGGTCGATGCCGGGCGTGGGAGCCACTTTGGCAAGCGGTCCGCCATAAGCCGAAATCGACTTGATTGCATGATCGTCAGAAAACAGGAAGAGGATATTCGGTCGTTGCGGATCTTTTGCGTGAGAAGCGACATTCATGCCGATTGTCAGAGACAATAGCAAGGCCAGAGTCAGGATGGTTCGTTTCGGCATGCTGGGTATCTTTGATCGGTGAGTGCGGGATGTCGGGTTAGCTAAGAATGTCATGTACGACTTTACCATGAACATCGGTCAGACGAAAATGACGCCCTTGATAGCGGTAGGTTAAACGTTCGTGATCCAGACCTAATTGGTGCAGAATGGTTGCCTGCAGGTCGTGTACATGTACGGGATTTTCAACGACGTTAACGCTGTAGTCATCGGTTTTGCCATAGGTCATTCCACCCTGAATGCCGCCGCCGGCCAACCAGTAAGTAAAGCAGTTTGGATGGTGGTCACGGCCATACGCTTGCTTGGTTAGTTTTCCCTGACAGTAGACGGTACGACCAAATTCACCACCCCACACGACCAGTGTATCGTCGAGCATGCCGCGTTGTTTCAGATCTTGCAGCAGCGCGGCGGTTGGCTGATCGGTGCCTTTGCATTGAGTTGGAACCTGTTGAGGTGCATTTTGATGAGCATCCCAACCACGGTGGAACAACTGAATAAACCGGACTCCTCGTTCCGCCAGGCGTCGGGCCAGCAGACAGTTATACGCATACCTGCCCACCTGGGTAACTTCCGGCCCGTACATCTCGAGTGTATGTTGGCTCTCGCTGTGAATATCGATGAGCTCCGGTACACTCATCTGCATTCGGAAAGCGAGCTCATATTGCGCGATGCGAGTGGCAATCGCCGGATCCCGGAATCGATCGGCCTGTTGGTTGTTGAGTTTTTTCAGCGAATCGAGCATCCGTCGTCTTTGGGTTTGTGTCACACCATCAGGGCTATAGAGGTCAAGGATCGGATTACCCTGACCGCGAAACTTAACCCCCTGATAATGTCCTGGCAGAAAGCCTGCTCCCCACAAGCGATCGTACAGGGGTTGACCTGTTTTGGCTCGGCCGTTGGATGTCAAAGCGACAAAGGCGGGAAGATTTTTGTTTTCGCTTCCCAACCCGTAACTCACCCATGCTCCGATGCTGGGACGCCCGGCAATGACCGATCCCGTTTGAAAAAGAGTTGCTGCGGGGTCATGGTTAATCGCTTCGGTATGCATGCTTTTTACAACACAGATATCATCGATCATGCTGGCAACATGGCGCTGAGGAGCACTGATCCAAATCCCGGCTTGTCCGTGCTGTGAAAACTTCAGGCTGCTTGGAGCGACCGGAAAAGATGACTGACCGGAGGTCATGGTTGTTTTCCGTTCGGCCGGATAGATCGATGTTGGGACTTCTTCACCAAAACGTTTTTGCAGATTAGGTTTGTAATCAAACAGATCTAACTGTGACGGACCACCCGACTGGAAAAGATAGATCACTCGTTTTACCCGCGGAGCAAACCGCGGGATCAGGTCTTTAGCCGATGTGACCTGCTCACTTCCCAGTAAAGACTGCAGGGCAATCGTGCCCAAACCGAGTGTGCTGTGATTCAGAAAAGCACGACGATTTTGTTGTATCGGGATGTCCGCCGGTAGTGTCATGTTAATTCTGTGTAATGGCCTCATCCAGATTCAAGAGGGTGTTCATTATCAAAGTATAGGCAGCTAATTCAATCGGATCGCAATCCTGATTATAAGGGTGTTCACCGATGGCCAGTAGTTTTTTGGCAGATTCAGGCTGAGCTTTGAATTCGTCGCGATAGGCGGTCAGGTCGGACATTAACCGTTCGACTTCGGACTGAGAGGGAACCCGACTGGTTACCAGCTGAAAAGCGAGTTGTATTTGTTGGGCATCCTGTTCGGCGGTGCCTGAAGCACCTGCCATGGTTTGACGGTGCTGCAGTCGGTTTTCTGCCAATAGCCTGGCGGCTTCAATGAACGTAATGTTATTCATCATCGTCAGCGCCTGTAGCGGTGTATTTGTGCGATCGGTACGAACAATGCACGTCTCCCGCGAAGCAGCGTTAAAGGACATCATGGTTGGTGGAGGTATGGTGCGACGCCAATAGGTATAGAGGCTTCGACGATACAGCTTGGAGCCTTTATCCTGCGCGTACGTTGCATTGGATATGTTTTTCCAGATTCCGGGTGGCATGTAAGGCTTGACCGATGGCCCGCCGATATCCTGTACCAGTAGCCCACTGTTGAGTAGAGCTCCGTCACGGATGGCATAGGGTGAGAGTCGTTTGCGTGGTCCGCGGCCGAGTAACCGGTTCTCGGGATCACGCACCATAAGTTCTGTTGAAGCAACCGAAGTTTGACGATAGGTGGCACTGGTGACGATGAGCCGTTGGATGGATTTGAGATCCCAGTTTTTTCGGATAAACTCGGTTGCCAGCCAATCCAATAACTGGGGATGACTTGGTTGCTCCCCTTGTACGCCGAAGTTCTCACTGGTCTTGACCAGCCCAAGTCCAAAATAATGCTGCCAAATACGATTGACCGTGACGCGGGCCGTCAGGGGATGCTCGGGACTGGTGAGCCATTGAGCGAGGCCCAATCGGTTTCGTGGCCAATCTGCATTCCAGCCGCCAAGGGCTTGCGGAGTTGTAGGTCGTAGTTTTTCAGATTGGTTGGGCTGGTCATATTGCCCACGAATGAGCAGATAAGTATCCCGCGGTTTTTCAAGTTCATGTAAAACCATCACCGTGTCCGGACTACCTGATTGAGGTCGAGGCACGGACGTTTGCTGTATTTTGACTTTGGGAGGGTCCGGTGCGATAAACTGCGTTTGTTCTTTTGACAGATGGGGCCAGTTTTTTGGGACGGCGATGAAGGGAGGACTATTGCCGTTGTTTGGACCCAATCCGGCCTCTGCGATATTATTGAAGAACGCGAACATCTGGTAAAATTCGCGTTGTTCGATGGGATCATATTTGTGGTCATGGCAGCGAGAGCAGGTCAGGGTAAGTCCCAAAAACATCGTTCCCAAGGTTTCCACACGATCGGCGACATATTCCACAATCCACTCGTCCGGGATGGATCCTCCTTCTGAATTAATGCGATGGTTGCGATTGAAACCGGTGGCAATTTGAGTGCGGAAATCCCGATCCGGCAACAGGTCGCCAGCCATTTGCTCAATCACAAACCGGTCAAAAGGCTTGTTGTTGTTGAGGGTTTGGATGAGCCAGTCTCGCCAGACCCACATATAGCGACGGCGATCGTTTTGATATCCGTCGGTGTCGGCATAGCGTGATGCTTCTAACCAGTCCAGCGCTATATGTTCTCCGTATTGAGGATCGTTGAGTAAACGATCCACGACTTTTTCGTAGGCATCGGGAGAACGATCATCAAGAAATTCGTTCAATTCATGTTGGGTTGGCGGCAGACCGGTTAAATCAAACGTGATACGTCGCAGCAGAGTTGCTTTATTCGCCGGATCGCTGGGTTGCAGATGGTTGTTCTCGATACGTGCGAGGATGAACCGATCAATTTCATTATTACCCCAGTCCTTATTCTTCGTTTTCGGAAGTGTAGGTCGCACCGGCGGCACGAATGCCCAGTGACGGTCGTCCTCGGGCCACTCACCTCCCTGTTTGAGCCACTTGATGAGTGTGGCTCGATTTTCAGGACGTAGGACACGAGTGGAATCGGGTGGTGGCATTTGCATGTCGTGATCCGAGGTCGTTAATCGCTCAAGCATGGCGCCGTTGCTGAGCACTTTGGATGACAAAACCGATGCCCGGTCATCAAGACGTAACTCCGATTCCCGAGCGTCTTCGTCCGGGCCATGGCAGTTGTAACAGGAGTCCGACAGAATGGGTCGGATGTCGCGGGAATAGTCCAGTGGTGATTGCGCTGAAACGACAGAACCTATCAGGACAACGACATATGCTCTATGAATGATAAACCGATTCATCCGTCCATTTTAACCTTGTAAATTACGAATCGTCTATGCTGGTTGTCAGGGATCCTGACTTGGGGAACGGACAGCGGAGCGTTTAAAGTGATGGTGATTAGCACTCAGGAGCATCATCATACCGGACGTAATAAATTTAGACATGGAACCCATACTGGTATATTCTAAATACGATATGACAAAGATGTGAGTTTGTTTATTGGAGTTTCCGTGATGAAGTTTTATACGCTCTTTTTATTCAGTTTATTCATGCTGTTCGATGGGGTTGATCCGGCGATAGCTCAACGGAAATTTCAACCCCGTTCGTATTGGCAGTTGAATTCTCAATCCATTAAAAACAAAAAACTGAACGCGATCGTCGGGACGGCGGGCGAATTGACCTTTACCCCCCGGTTTGTAAAAGATGGTCTGGGAGAATCCGCACTGTTTGAAAATCAGGATGATCGTTGTTTTTTGGCTAAGGATTATAAAACGCTTGGAGCACAATTGCCCACGGATGCCCTAACTGTTTCTGCGTGGTTTAGCGTTGATACTCCGCAAGAATGGGGCGGTATTATTAATGTGATTCAGGACAATGGGAATTACGAGAAAGGATGGTACCTTGGCTACGGCGAAAAGACGTTTACTTTTGGACTGTCGACGACGGGTGCCGACGACGGTGATGGAAAAATCAGTTACATTCCGTCGAAAACAAATTACGAGGCAGGAAAGTTCTATCACGTCGTCGCCGTATTTGACGGTAAGGTGTCGAATATCTATGTCAACGGAAAGTTAGAAACGACGGATGCCACGCAGCATGGAAAGATCCTCTATCCCGAACGGGCATCCTATGTCATCGGGTCGTATGTGGATGATGATGAAGCGCATCCCCATCATGGTCGTATTCGGGAAGTCCAGGTATTTGGTGATGCGGTGGATGCCGATTGGGTTGCCGGAGAATATGCCCGATTAGCCGCGCTTGCTCAGGAACCTGCCAACGTGCAGGAACCGCTATTGGAGTTGGCGCTGCTGCCTTACCTACATGTGGTGGACGATCACCATGTGACGATCATGTGGGATACTAATATTGAGGCATCCTCGCAAGTTCATTATGGCCTAAACGAAAAATGTGAATTATCAACCGTCGGTCCTGCCGAGAGGATTCATGAAGTTCAGTTAACAGGTCTGATGGTGGACACGCCCTATTTTTACCGGGTTGTATCCAAAACAAAAGGTGGACAGCAGGTGTCGTCTGCCGTGGCAAAATTCAGGATTCGTGTCAATCAGGGCGTTCCTTCGGCAATGGTGAGTGTTGTCAATCGTTCCACGGTGCCAAGCGGCAGAACGATTACACCGGTTGGAGATTTGATTACATTTTCGGGGCGTCCCGTTGATATTGAAGTCAGTGCGGACGGGAATGTTGTGTATGTAAAGGATAAGTCATCACTCCTTGTGGTGAATGCGACGACATTTGAATTATTGGATTCTGTGACTGTCAATGGCGGAGCATCTTTGTATGGATTAGCCGTTGGAAAGGATGGTCATATCTATTTTTCGGATACGAAAAATCAAGTACATGTTTATCAACTCACGGATGAACAAAAACTTGATGCGCTTGCCCCCATTACGTTGCCGGGAGATTCGTTTCCCTGTGGTATCTGTCTTTCGGATGATGGAAAGCAGATTTATATTTGTTTGTCGAAAAAGAATGCGCTTGCAATTGTAGATATCGCAACGCGAGAGATCACCCAACAGATTCCTGTTGGCGTAGCACCCTTTGATGTCATTCAAATCGGAGGTCAGCTGATTGTATCGAATATTGGCGGACGTCGATCCACCGTTGACGATAAAACAGCGTCATCCGGAGGGACGGAAACGGTGGTGGATGAGCGAGGGATTGCCAGTACCGGTACGTTGTCCATCGTATCCCTTGCCAATGCCGTCGTGGCAGAGGAAGTTGTCGTGGGACTACATCCATCGGTGCTTGCCGATGTCCATGGAACGGCTTTGGTTTGTAATTCCAATGAAGACTCTCTTTCGATATTAGATTTGTCGACAAAATTACCACGCACGATGGACGTTAAGCCGGATGAGCGATTAGCGTTTGGATCGATGCCAAGTTGTGTTCGTTGGGTTCCCGATCAGGGGCTATTATTGGTTTCTCTTGCTGGTAATAATGCCATCGGCATTTTTAAGCGACAGGAATCCGGTGAGTTTAAGTCGATAGGTCATCTGCCTACCGCCTGGTACCCGGCGGGGATGGCTTTCAATGACCAGTATCTTTTTGTGTCCAATGTTAAGGGATACGGATCACGATATCGGGAAGTTGGAAACGATCAGGGGCACAACAGCCATGATCATCGTGGGGTAGTCCAGCGAATTGCATTTGCAGATATTAATGATCCATCGACGCTGCAGGCATGGACGAATCAAGTTGCCAAGAACTCAAAATTCTCGCAGATATTGCGAAATCAAATGCTGACTGCCAATAAGGAAGTCGTTGCGCCGGTACCCATTCCTGAGAAGTTGGGTGAGCCCAGTCTCTTCAAGCATATTATCTATGTAATCAAAGAAAACCGGACTTTCGACCAGGTATTTGGTGATTACAAACAGGCCCGCAGCGCTGCCAGATTGTGTGTTTTTCCTCGTGATGTGACGCCGAATCACCATGCGTTGGCAGATCGGTTTGGGATTCTTGATAATTACTACTGCAACGGCGTCAATTCCGCAGATGGTCATTCATGGGCCACCGAAGGGAATGTGACGCCGTATTTGGAGCGTGCTTTTGGTGGGTTTAGTCGGAGTTATACTTTTGGTGATGACCCGATTACCTACTCTTCCAGCGGCTTTCTTTGGGACCATGTGCTGGCTGCAGGGTTGTCCTTTCGTAATTACGGTGAAATGAACTATTCCTCCACGCCCGGTGGAATCAAATACCACGAGGTCTATCGTAAATTTGAAGAAGGTGAGCCCATGGTGTTTGGCCAGAACATCGGAATTGAACGGTTGCGGAAATATTCATCTCCAACGTACCCGGGTTGGAATATGGAGATTCCGGATGTCCTGCGGATTCAGCGATTTATTAAAGAGTTTCGTGAATATGAAAAACAGGGTACCTTCCCCAACCTAAGCATTGTTTATTTACCGCAGGACCATGCAGGAGCTGGCGGTGTTACTTCCGCGGCTCATCTGGCCGACAACGATCTGGCATTAGGCCAGTTGATCGAAGTGATTAGCCATTCCAAAATATGGAAAGAGACGGTCATCTTTGTCAATGAGGATGACCCGCAGGCGGGTTGGGATCATGTTGATGGTCACCGTTCGATTTGTTTAGTGGTTAGTCCTTACAGCAAACCTGGTGTGAACCATCATTTCTATAACCAAACGTCCGTGCTCCGGACGATGTTACATATTCTCGGGTTGCCACCGATGAATCAGCAGGATGCATCGGCACCCCTGATGCGGGAGTGTTTCCAGACGGAAGCCAATTTACAGCCCTACGTACCACTGAAATCGTCGGTTGCTGTGAATCAGAAGCCCGCAGCTGAAAGAAACTGGACTCCCCTGGAACGCCGATGGCGAGAGGTTTTAGCGACCGTTCCGATCCAACGAACCGGAATGAAAACGGAGCAGGATGAAGATAATCTGAACCGTTTTATCTGGCATGATGTTAAAGGTTGGCGGACACCTTATCCAGTGAAACTGTCGGGAGCTCATGGTCGGGGACTGGGGCAGCGAAATCTGCTGCTGGATGGATCGGGAGACGAGGACTGAATCTGTTGTAGGCGTGTTGATTCTTATCGTGTCGATGTTAACCCGGAGATCGGTCGGCCGATGCAGAGGTTGCGGAGGATGTTTTGAAAATGATCGTCGTATTGCTGCGACGCATCGATCCCCAGATGATGGAGCATGGTGGCTGCCAGATCGGCTGGTGAAACAGGCAGATCGGCAACATATCCTCCGTCATCCGTAGTGCGACCGTAGACTTGTCCACCGGGAACGGCGCCTCCTGCCAGTAGCGTGGTGAAGGCATGAGGCCAGTGGTCGCGGCCTGTTTTCAAGGTCATGGCATTTTGAGAGAACTGTCCAATTTTGGGTGTACGCCCAAATTCACCAGTGGCAACCACCAGCGTGGTGTCGAGTAGTCCGCGCTGGTCCAGGTCTTCTATAAATGCCGAGTATGCCTGATCAAATAAGGGACACAGGGGATCTTTAAGTTTGGCAAAATTATCATGATGGGTATCCCACATGGGAGACCGTTTGTCATGTTTACTATCGTGGTCAAAATTGACCGTGACCAGAGAAATCCCTGCTTCGATGAGTTGCCTGGCAAGCAGCAGACTTTGCCCAAACTTGGTTTGCCCATATCGCTCACGAGTGGAATCAGGAACTTTTGCCAGATCCAAAGCTTCACGAAAAGCGGGTTGGTGGAGCATGGAGTACGCCATTTCGGCATGTTCGGAGTAGTTTTTGGCGGCGGCTCCAAACGCATTGGGTTGCGTGCCGCGTAGGATTTCCAGTCGCTGTAGCAATTGGCGTCGAGTGCCAAGTCGATCCGGTCCAACATCGGCTAGTGCCTGAAATCCCGGAACTTCGAAATCTCTCTTACTGGGATCACATGGAATCATTACCGGATCAAATTCGTCACCCATGCGGCCACTGGTTTGGCCGGCAATGCGTTTACTTTGTCCAATGAATTGGGAATACAAAGGAATGACAACCGAAGGTGGCAGTTTGTCGGGAGTTTTCCCGTACCGGGAGACGAGTGAACTGACGCTGGGCCAGTCTTCCGGCGTGGCCTGATCGGTGACCGGAGGCCCGAAATATTCCCGTCCCGTGTACATTTCGCTGCAGGCGGGGCCATGAACGGGCATGTTGTGGCGCATGGATCGCAATAATGTGATCTTGTCCATTTGGGATGCGATTTGGGGAAGATGTTCGCAGATCTGGATTCCCGGAACGCTGGTTGGCATCGGTTTAAATTCACCTCGAACCTCTGCTGGCGCATTGGGTTTCATGTCCCACAGGTCGATATGACTTGGACCCCCAAACAGAAAAATGAAGACACAGCTTTTGTCTCGGTTCCTGTTGATTCTCGATTCGGTGGGGGCGGCCCCACGGATGCGTTGCAGATCAACGGTGGAAAGACCCAGCATACTCAGCCCGCCGATTTGTAACATCTGCCGGCGGCTTAACGATGAATGGGATAGCCGGTCGTATGACATGGATAGGGTTCTCTGTCCAATTGATCCTATAAAGCATATCGATGGGGACGAACGCTACTTATCCTACCGTACGTACGTCAGCCAACCAAAGCATTTATTTCCGGTACCCTCGCCGTCCCGGCTGATTTACAGAGACTTGACGTATTCAATCAGGTCGGCGAGTTCTGCTGCTTCAAGATTCCCATTACCGGTCACCTGATCGGGAGCATGATCGGTCGTCAATACCGCCTCCAGAGATTTAAGCCGACCATCATGGAGCAGCCGGACTTTTCGATGGACTCCGATCAGTGTGGGAGTATTAAAACCATCATAGCGGTCTTCCAGTTCACCGGTTCCAACGTCATGGATTTTGCCGTCGGTAAAGTACTTTCCGGAATGACAGTTGTTGCAACCCGCACGTTCGCTTTCAAAGATGGCTTTACCGCGCAATGCTGCAGATGAAAAAGAACCATCGGGGTTACGATAAGGATTGGGTGCCGATCGCAGCGACGCAAAATAGGCGAGGATGGCCTTGGAATCATCTTCCGTCACCGGAGTACCCTGCATCGTCCCAGTAAACGATTTATGCATGGCGTCATGCAAATCCTTTTGCCAGCCGTGCCATGTCCAGGGCCCTGTGTGAGGCAGGTTATAAAGTGGCAGCACCGTTTTGATCGTATAACGGCTGCCATCATTCATAGTATCCATGGCTCGGGAATTTACGCCTCCGTTATAGTGGCAGCTGTGGCAACTGTACCATTGATCCAGACTGCGCTGGCCATCGTAAAATATTTCCATTCCCCGACGCGCAAGCGTTTTTTGAGCCGAGGTTCCCAGAGGAATTTCCTGTGAAACATTTCGTGATTCGATATCGACAACCTGGATACTGTTATTCAAATAATTAGCAACAAAAAGGGTACGACTGTCTTTTGCCATTTCCATGTCCATGGGCCGGCCGCCTAAAGGGATGCGATAAAACAGATCGTCGTCACTGAGCAGTTTTCGGTCAATCAGGTCGCCCGGCCCTCCGACACCGATAAAAGGCAGGTCACCGAGGCGGTAGACCAGAAGTTCATGGCTGCCGGAAGCTGCGACGACGAGTCGCCGCTGGTCATCGCTGATTACAAGTCCATGGGGGTCCGAGACGGCCTTGCGGGGGACATCCAAAGAAATGGCTTCGCGGTAGGCATATTGATCGAGTTGAATCCGGGCGACCCGGCTGGCCAGCACCCATCCAAGTCGGATGTTTCCAACGTTGATGGGGTTGGTTCGATAGATCATCCACGGAAAATAAACATATTTTCCATCGGCAGAACATTGCATGTGTCCGAAATTGATCGCCCCGGTTAGGGTGATTTTGAATTGTACTTCCCCGCGTTTCGTATCGATGACACAGATTTGATTCGCGCCGCTACAACCGACGGCGAGTTTGGATCCGTCGGGAGAAAGTGCGAGGTAACGGGGCCAGGAGCTAACGGGAATATGATCTGTCACACGCGCTGCGTCCAAATCCACTTTGACGACTTCGCTGCCAGTCGATAGGGCAACGTATGCGTGTTGTCCGTCCGGAGTCACTGTCGCGCCGACGGGTTCAAAGCCCACATAGATGGTGGCCCGGTGAATAAAATGGCCTTTGGAAATTTGTACGATCATGATTTCGCCGCTGTAACTACAACATACCAATACGTGGTTACCGTCACGGCATAACATCACGGCCGACGGATGGTTGCCGCATTGGATTTCGTCAATCACTTTTGCTTGGGCGACATCAATCAGAGAAATGGTATTCGAAGTTTCGTTGGCGGTTACTAACCACTGTCCATCATCGGATAACGCCAGGTCGACCGGGGAACGATCAACCATTCGATGGATGGGGACATCCTCGGTTGTTTGTGCGTGGATTCGGGGTGTTGGCCGACCGTCAGTAAAAATAAAGGCCGCAATGACCAATAGGAGTAGCAGAACAACGGACTTGGATCGAATACACACGGGAGAATGCTTTCTTCGTTACAAAACAGGAGCCTTTAAGCGCCATGATACCAGAAATTCAAAAGAGAGACTTGGTAGTGGGATAGCTCTGTGGTCACTTGCGATTGGAAAAAGCAGGTTATATACTGATCTTCAACGGGTAATCGCGCAATGGTTGTAAAAAGACAACGATTGCCAATTGCTTCCCCCCTATTCCATTGAAATCGAAGGAGAGAGAAATGAAACGTTTTATCGCTTGTGCTGTTGCAGCTGTTATGATGTTCGGAGCATCTGTTTCAGCTGAAGAAGTTAAGAGTGGAGTTCAAAGCGGATCTCCGATTGGTGCGTTTTTTGTAGAGAAAATTGCCGGTGCAGATGAAGACGGCGTTACGGTTGGAAAGAATCTGTGCTATCGCTGTAAAAATGGCGCTCGACCTCAGGTCGTGATTTTCACACGTTCAGACGATCCACAGGTGATCAATCTGATTGATCGACTGGATACGGAGATTGCGAAGAACAGTAAAAAGCAACTTCGCGCCTTTGTGAACTATCTTGGTGACGATAAGCGTTCCGCCACCAAGGGTGCTAAAGTTTTGGCCGAAAAGACCAAAGCGAAGAATGTGCCGTTTGTATTACCCAATGAATTTGAAAATGGTCCGGACAACTACGGCTTGAACGCTGATGCTGAAGTGACGATCATTATGGCGTCCGGTCTGAAAGTGAAAGCGAACCATGCTTTTACGGTCGGCAAAGATGTCAATGTTGAAGCCGTTGTTAAAGATCTGTCAAAGATCCTTAACTAGTTCAACAATTCTTTGATTCTTCGAAAGAATCGCGGCTTGTCTTTATGGATGGGTCGCGATTTTTTCGTGCGCTATTGCCGACTGCGGTCGCTGATGTTTCGGTAGACGGTTTCCACAGCTTTCTCTTCCAGACCATCAGGAGACACGTTGTAGGCAGTCATGATTAGCTTGTCGTCATCGATGAATTGATAACAGGTTTTCCAGCTCCAGGCGGGTTCGTTCATGGCCACATCATAAGTTCCCATAACCCAAAAACCTGCTGCGGTGAATTTCCCTTCACAGTGCATGATGCCATTCGCCATATGAAAGTCATCCATCCATGACATCTGGACGACGTTTCGAATCGGATTATAGGCGATCCATTCCTCACCCTGACGAGGTTTGTTTTGCATGGTAGAACGATACGAGTGTTTAATCAAAGAACCGCCGGCAACGGATACGATGTTACCCTCGATCTCCGCCTGATCATTGGGATCACCAGGTTCGAACCAGGTCAGACAGGTGCCCTGCCAGCGACCAATCAACTTCTTTAAGAATGCATCAGGCATGTATGGCGACGTTTTTCTCTAATTGCGAATCGTGTCGAGGGTAACTTGTTATGGTTGAGTTTAGCGAATACGATGAAAACTAGGTTAGGTTTAATTTTGGAAACAGATTTTATTAGCAGTTCGATTTTTCAGGAGTCACACCATGAGATCCCGTATGATTGTAATTTTTTCCTGCATGGCATTTTTTGCTGCTGATTTTGTTCAAGCTCAGGATCTGCCCGAAGAACCCAAGGGAATGAAGTCGATTTTTAATGGTAAGAATCTGTCGGGATGGGATGGTGATCCACGCCTCTGGTCGGTTAAGGACGGAGCGATTCGTGGAGAAACCACCGCTGAGGTGAAAGCCAACGGGAACACTTTTATTATCTGGAAAGAGGGTGAACTTAAAGATTTTGATTTGCGGCTTTCCTTCCGCTGTAATGCCACAAATAACTCAGGAATCCAATATCGAAGTCGCCATATTACCGAGGGTAAAGTTCGAAATCAGTGGATCGTCCGGGGATACCAACACGAAATTCGCAATCAGAATATTCTCCCCTCCGTTTCCGGGTTCATTTACGACGAAGGTGGACTTACCGGGGGTCGGGGACGAACTTGTATGATCGGCGAAAAAGCGGTCTGGGACGCTGACGGCAAAAAAGTAACGGAAACGCTGATCGATGCGGAGGAATATAAGAAGCTGTTTAAGTTAGATGAATGGAATGACGTTGCCATCATTTGTAAAGGGAACCACATTCAGCATTACACGAATGGTCGCTTGGTTTTGGATTTTACCGATAAGGTCGATAAGGCATTACTACAAGGTATCTTGGCATTTCAACTGCACGCAGGGAGTCCGATGTGGGTTGAATTTAAAGATATCCGGATCAAGCATCTCAAGTAATCATCAAACAGACAATCAAAATATAAAAGGGCCTGCTGATAACTATCCGTGCCCGTGAAAGATGGAGTTGGAAAAATCTCATGAGACTACTTTGTACTTCCGTTCTGTTACTTTTAGCATCCTTGGTTTCGGCTGCTCCGATTAAAGTGGCTGTGTTTCAGGGGGATGGAGTTGGTAAGAGCTGTACCAATCTGATGACTACTTTAGATAGTTCCAGCAAGATACAATTTAAAGTTTCACGGATTACCACGGCAGAGATTATTGCTGGAAAGCTGGATGAATTTGATGTGCTCATCCACCCGGGTGGAAGTGGCAGCAAGCAGGGTAATGATTTGGGAGAAGATGG
>JAYZPA010000107.1:0-9322 GCA_036150515.1 Planctomycetota bacterium | reverse complement strand
GGGCTGTTTTCCACTGTGCCACGAGTATTTTTTTCTCTGCGATCGCAGTATCCAGTGTCCGAACTTCCTGCTCCAGATATTCGGGGACGGATTTGCCTTCGAATACGACTTCGACCATGGGATAAATAGTACCGATATTAGCACCCCAAAAGGCAGCTACGAGTAAACTGCAGGCGATGATACCGAGAACGGTAAACCGGTAGTGTAAACCGATTTTCACCGCGCGAAAGAAATTCTGCATGACTCATCCTTGAGTGGCTTCGTAGCTTGAAACAGCGGTGTTTTGTAGCAGATAACCCCTGTTTTTCCAATATCGATGATCCATTCGGGGAGAAAAGTGAGGTCTGGTTATGATTGATTTAACGATTTGTTGAACTTTGAGGGTTATAACGACCGAAAACAGCTATACACGTCGGGCTTTGTGTTGTTGCGGGTTTGAAGCCTGAGATGGATGTTATGGACAGCGAATTAGAAAATCGACTTCGATCACCGGAGCGTTTGCAGGAGAGAAATCATGAAACGTATGTTAGTGCTTGGTATTGCCGTGGCGATACTATCCAGTGTTGGATGTGCGGGTGAGAATCTGCGTCAATCCCATCAGACTCAAGCAGGCATGCCTAACGCGTCCGCGATCAATATGCAGATGCCTGCGCAGGCCGCGCAGGGCTATCCGGCTAATCAGATTCCTCAAATGGGAGTTGCTGGTGGTCCACCCGCTGCCGCCTATGCCTATCCGTACTATACGACTCGTGCACCACGCGACTTTTTAATGAAGAATCCGCCGAGTATTGGTCGGTAGCGGGTTCATTTAGGCGCTAAATTGGCCGACGACCAGCGAGACATTTTGTCCGCCGAAGCCAAAGCTGTTGTTCAGTGCGATATTGCACTGCTGCTCGCGTGATTCATTAGCGATATAATCCAGATCACAATCGGGATCCGGATTCTGATAATTGATCGTTGGCGGTAAAACATTGTCCCGAATGGCCATCAGACAAAAGATCAACTCGGTTGCCCCCGCCGCAGTAATCAGGTGTCCGATCATGCTTTTGGTACTGGAGATGGGAGGTGGATTTTCGCCAAACACTTCTTTACAGGCTTTGGTTTCTACACGGTCATTTACCGGTGTGCTGGTACCATGGGCATTGACGTAATCCACCTGGGACGGATCGATTCCGGCGCTTTTGATCGCCAGAGACATACAACCGATAGCTCCCCGTCCATCGGGGTGCTGGTCGGTCACCCGAAATGCATCGGCCGTGGAACCATACCCCAGAATCTCGCCATAGATTTCTGCTCCCCGGCTCCGGGCGTGTTCGAGTTCTTCGAGAATGAGCATCGAAGCGCCTTCCCCCAGTACAAAGCCATCCCGTAGCCGGTCAAAGGGTCGGGATGCCCCTGTTGGGTCGTCGTTATTGGTAGACAGAGCGGTCAGTAGATTAAAGCCGGTCACGCCAAAGGGGTGAATCATACTGTGGGTTCCACCGGCAATCATTACATCAGCATCGCCACGGGTTATCTGAGCGCTGGCTTCACCAACGGCCTGATTACTAGCAGCGCAGGCAGTCAGGGTATTGGTTGACGGGCCTTGAATGTCGAACATGGCTGAAATATGAGCGGCAGGCAAATTCGGTTCATTCTCTAATTCACGAGTTGGATTGAAGGAGGTGTAGCCGCGTGCGGTGAAAGCATCGATGTCGAGCCCTTCTTCGGTCAGGCCTCCAACGACACTTCGGGTAAAGGCTTCAAATTCCTGAAACCCCTCACCGGAGCCGAGATAAATACCAAATCGAGTGGGGTCGATATTCGCATCGAGGATGCCGCTATCGGAGATCGCCTGAGCAGCAGCTCCTGCTCCAAACCGAGTATGTCGCCCGCGATCCACCCATTCTTCCGGATCTTCTCCAATACAGGAAATGCACCAATCTTTAACTTCGGCACATATCTTCGTTGGAAACTTACTGGCATCGAAAACAGAATTATAACCGACGCCCGACATTCCCTCTTTGATATTTCCCCAAACCGTCTGCAGATCACTCCCTAGTGGATTGACCATGCCAATGCCTGTGACGACCACGCGACGAACCATACGTTGGGTCCTTTGCTTTGTATGTAAGTGATTGGATGATGAAGCGGAACGGATCCCGAACCTTCAGTGCTTCCGTTCGTATTACTATGAATTTGATATAAACCGAAACTGGATTTTAACGCAGGACCTTGCCCAATGAAAACCACGATTTGGGTTTTTGGATGAGAATTCAATAAACCGGGTTGGTTAGTATTACGACATGGACTGATTGAGTTCAGTTTCGGCAGCTAGCATGAATTCCGGAGGGGTAAGCGGTTCTCCCTGCTCGGTTACTCCAACTTTGTACATTTCCAGCGTACGCAGCATGCGAATGAAATCGATGGGATAGAATTGGTTGACTTCTGACAATTCACCTCGCAGGCATGCAAACATCAAATTGATTTCAGCGATAAGTGTATCTTTGCAGTGAACTTCGCCGGCGATATTGCCTCCGTCGTCACGAATATTGGTTGCGGTCGCTGTATAGCGCAGTTGATCCCCCGGTCTCACCAGGTCGTGAAAAGTTGCTTTATTGACTTTTGCCAAAACAACGCTTTCGGAAAACTGGTTGTGTTCCCCAACCAGCAGGCCACCTGTTTGGGCCATACCTTCAATAATCAGCGTATTAGGCATTACGGGAAAGCCGGGCCAATAGTCATGCAAATGCTCTTCGGCCATGGTGACATTTTTAATCGATACAGCGCGCACTCCGCTGACAAACTCTTCAAAACGATCTATCCAGTGCCATCGCATGAATCCGGTTACTTCCGTCGGACAGGATTACAGACAAGTGAATGCTCCCTCGTGATTCGTCACAAGGGATGAAAGGAACCTGCCCGTGTTCCTTAGTCTTTTAGTTAAGCTTACCTTCAATAAATTTGCAGAGATCGCCGACCGTCATCAAATTCCCAAAATCCTGAACTCGGGGATTGTCGGAAAAATTGGACAAATCAATGAAAGGCATTCGCTCACCTAATGCAGCTAGTCCTGCTTCGGTAACGACACCGTCCTGTACAAATTCCTCACTGGTGAGAATGTCCTCGGGAAATAAATCGCTGCGGGGGATTTCGATACTGAATGATTGTTCTAAATTGAAAACAATATCCAGGAAGTCAATTGATTCTGCACCGAGGTCGCCTACTAACGTAGCTTCCGCGGAAACTTCATCATCATCGCATGCCAGAGCTTCGATTAAGATGTTCTTAATGGAATCGTAGATCTCATCATTCGTTGGCATTATGGTTGTTCTCCAAAAACGTATTTAGGTTTAATATCGCCGTGCTCGGTTAGACAATAAAAGAGTCGGTTTGTCGCATTTATGCGTATCGGTATATTATTGGCTCTAGTAGGCCATTTGCTCAATGGCTATTTAGAAGATGGAGTGGGAACTGTCGATTCGGCTGTTGGTTGGTAAAGCAAGGAAAACTGATCTTTTAGAGCCCGTAATGCATACGCATCCATGCTGGCGCGGTCTGGATATCGATCTTTTAAATTAAATCGTTCAATGATTAATTTGCATGAAATGACAACGTCACCGTTAACCTCGCCTGTTGATTTGAGTGTTGTGGTGGATTCGTCTTCTTTGGTGATTGTTGCCCGAATGGTGAGCGTTTGACCGGGTGCAACAAATCCTGCGTATTTTACATTGCGTGCTTCCTTCAAAATCACAATGGAATGGGCAAAATGCTCACTTTTTCGGATCAGCCAGGCACTTGTCTGAAAAAGACACTCCAACATCAATACGCCCGGCATGACCGGAAATAACGGGAAATGATCGCGTAGATATTCTTCGGCAATGGATAACGCTTTGATTGCGGTAACGTCACTGCCTTCGTTAAGTTCTGTGATTTGGTCTATCAGGATGAACTGCATCGAGAATAATCCAGATAATTTCGGTTTGGTTTATACTGGGCTGGGGTGGGGACTTGCTTTGGCGGAAATAAATCGTGTTGATTTGACCGCATATCCAATATAGTTATCGTCAGGATATTCCTCAACCTGTTGCTGCAGGCGACGGGATATTGCAAGACTTTCCGGAAAGCAACGTGGGGGGTATTTGGTCGCCGGATACAAAAACAGCTCCTCATCCCGAATGCGATAAGCAGCTGTTGGTAATTTAATTGTGTTTGGTTTTTGAGTTTCAACGCTGCCCCATACCGCCCCGGTTAGCCTTTTTGTTGGTCGAGTGCTTCCTGCAATACTTGCTTGGGCTGAGCGCCGACCCATTGATTGGCGGGGGCTCCCGCTTTAAACACAATCAGCGTGGGAATACTCGATACATTGTATTTTGATGCCAGCCCGGCTGAGTCGTCAATGTTTACTTTAACAACCTTGACGCTCCCCGCATTTTCATCAGCGATTTCGTCGATCATGGGTGCGATCTGACGACAAGGCCCACACCAGGGAGCCCAAAAATCAACCAAAACCGGTTCTCCGGACTGTAGCACTTCTGCCTCAAAGGTGTCTTCTGTTACTTCTAAAGCGTTACTCATATTTGTCATGACCTAAAAATTGCTAAGGAAAAATGAACCTCATTATCACGTGTGTTATTAGTCAATGTAAAACGGATCGTATTGCATCACACCGACAATAGCATATGAGGATTGTACGGAAGTTCCCAAAAAATGTAAATCCGCTGATATCGGCATTCCGGGTTTTGTCACGGGAGTTACGAATTATGGTTATAGATGATGATGAAGGTGATGACCGAAATGATACCGAGCACCATGATTCCAATGCCCCAGTAGAGATAGACGCGCTCTTGTTTTTCTTCTCGTTTCTCTGCCTGAAGCTCACGTTTTTCAATCGCTTCCTGGCTATGGCGTTCCTTCAATTCAAATTGTTCGTCACAGAACGGGCAAAGAGCCTCTTGATCTAACATATCGCGAGTGACAGCCAATACGTGTCCGTTGGGACAGGGAATGTGCAGTTCATCCTGATTGGCATTGCCGCTTTCAAAATCCGGCACATGGTCGTCTGCCTCCGGCGTTTCATCTCCGGTATGAATGGCAAAGCCTTCGATGTCCTCCTCTTCCCGGTGTTGGGCTTGCCCCACGTCTGGTAATGGTTCTGCTTCCGGCGTAACTTCTAAAGGCGGGGGTGCAATGATCTCGGCAGTTGGTACGGTTGAGGTAGACGCGGGTGGTGTTACGGGAGTCGCTGTCGGAGCGTAGGGTGCTGAAGGTATCGTCAGGGGAGTGCCGCATACAGGACAGTTGACGACCTGGCCGACGTCTTCATTTTCTCCTTCCAGCAGATGTCCCTGAGGACAACGAAATTGAAATGGCATCGAAAAATACTCCTGCTTCGGCGTGTTGTCAGGCATCCGACTCGGTTGCTTGTCGGTAACCATAATCGAACAATAACTCCCATTCAATGCGAGTTATTTTCCGGCATAGATCGAGCTGAGCTGTCGAATTGGCAGTAACTTCAGCACAAAGATCAATGAACCGAAACGGGTCCCACTGCCCATCGACAATAAGTCCCCCTTCGACGGCTTCGGAATAAAACGGACTTTCGGGTGAAGCGAGATTTAGGAACACCTCATGGTTTCCGACCTTGCGAAACCAATAAGCGGCATTGGAGTAATCGGGCTCGCGGCGGTGCATGATTCCGTGCCAAAAACTACCCGTGCTGCTGCTAATGTCCTGGCTGATGGTATGAGAACGGTCTAAAAAATGATGAAGTAACCAGATTCCACTAATACACCCCTCGGCCGCCTGTTGATTCTGGATAGGTTTCCCGGTAAAGGCTGCTTCCACCGTTAATGATTCCAGTTCGGCTAGTGCCTCGTGATGAGGTGTTCCGGTGGATATCGCTGTGGGCGGGGCACCATCGATAAGCCGGGCAAACATACTGCCGTATCGATCTGTTTGAAAACGAAACATGGTTTCAGTAAACGGGTAATGGAAGCTGAAAAATGATTTAACGAGGATACTATATTCTGGTGGTGGTGGCGAGTAATAAACCAGTGAAAACCGAAGAGGAGCGGTTCGCAGTGTCTTTTCATGTAATGTACACATTGTTAAACTACGAAGTACATTCTGGTCGGGGAATTACGAAACATTTCCCAGTCGAATCGGGGGCTGCTCCCTAAGTACGACCTCTGGCATCCCACATTGCAATTCAAGAACGAAACCATGACGAACGACCTCTCCTCACCCATTCCCGAAGACAGTCCAACCACGCCGGAATCCGCAGTCGAAATACAGACAGCGGTGGATCCTGTCGTTGGGGAAGGTACGGAAACCACCGACACCCCGTGTCTGGAAGTCGAAGCGGCAAACCAGTCAGCGTCTGCTCAGGAATTGACGCAGAAGGAGGATGTCGTTGTTGACTCTGCAACTGATGGAGATGATGATTCTTCGGAACCGGTCAAGCCCGTAGATGATGCGGTGAAGCCGGCATCACGGAAGATCCAGATTGGATCGCGGAGGACGATGGAGAAAAAAGAATCTCCCACAGGCAGCAAACCTCATCTGGCGAATCAGCAACCCCCGGCTTTGCCTCCAACACCGGTGCGAACCGGACCGGTGCCGATTCCATCGGTAAGGGATACGTTGTCCGAGGAACTCGAAGCTGAGATCACGGCTGCATTAGGTGATCAAACGGCTTCGGAAGAACTATTGGATGCCAGTGTTTCCTCGGCAGCGGGTACCGTGCTTGAATCGGATTCGCGGCATCGGGCCACGGTTATCCGAGTGGATGAGGCACATGTGTTTGTCTCCCTTGGTGGTGCGAATGAAGGTGTAGTTCAACAGGTACAGCTGAATACCCAGTTTGAAGTTGGAATGGAACTGGATGTGGTCGTTACGGGTTACAATCAGGAACATCAGATTTACGATGTCAGGATTCCCGGTGCTTCGGTCAATGTGGCTGATTGGGCTGACCTGCAGGAAGGCGTGGTCACGGAAGTTTCGGTAACTGGCCATAATGTTGGCGGGCTGGAATGTCAGGTAAACAGCATTCGCGGATTCATCCCTGCGAGTCAGGTCGCATTGTATCGAGTTGAAAATCTTGAGGAATATGTCGGTCGTAAACTGAGTTGTGTCGTAACGGAAGCGGATGCCCAGCGTCGTAATCTGGTTTTGAGTCACCGGAGTGTACTAGAACGCGAAGCAGCTGTCGAACGTGAAAAAAAGATGGCATCGCTTGAAGTGGGAACCATTCAGGAAGGGATCGTTCGTAATATCCGTGATTTTGGAGTCTTTGTGGATCTGGGCGGCGTAGATGGATTGGTTCATGTTAGCCAAATGAGCTGGGATCGGGTTTCCGATCCTAATGAGTTGGTTTCCGTGGGCGATACGGTGCGGGTACGGATTGAGAAAATTCATCCTCAAACCGGTAAGATTGGTCTCTCCCTCAGAGCGTTACAGCCGCATCCATGGGAAGGGGTTGCGGAACGTTTTCGCGTGGCGGAAATCGTTTCGGGAACCGTGACCAGGATAGCGGACTTTGGTGCGTTTGTGAAAATTGGGCCCGGAATTGAAGGGCTGGTGCATATTAGCGAAATGGCTCATCAACGAGTCAGTTCGGTGGGAAGTGTGGTCAGTGAAGGGCAGGAGATCAAAGTGAAGATTCTGTCTGTAGACGCTGAAAATCAAAGAATTGGATTGTCGATTAAACAAACCATGGAAGCTCCTGCAAAAGCTTCCGAGGGCGAAGCCGAGGAACTTCCGTTGAGTGAAACCGTAGTCAAAAAGGCAAACGCTCCACTGAAAGGTGGAACTGATCGCTCCGCTGGCGGTGAGCAATTTGGATTGAAGTGGTAAGCCTAACGAGTCAGGGTGGGATTGGTTAGGATTCTGTCGCGGCAAGGGTGGAGTGATTGATGACAGACTCTGGAATCTATGATGCGGTGGTGATCGGCGGAGGTCACAATGGTTTGGTGACGGCGGCATATTTGGCTCGTGAAGGGAAGAAAGTTGCCGTACTAGAACGCCGACATGTTCTGGGTGGTTGCTCCAATTCAGAAGAGCTGTGGCCAGGTTATCAGGTTTCCACTGCCTCCTATGTCGTTAGTTTGCTTGAGCCGAAAATCATGGCGGACCTGCGACTGCGTGAATACGGACTCAAAATCCTCCGGCGATCGCCTTCCTCATTCACGCCGCTGTTGGAAGGTCGTAGCCTGACACTCTCCGCAGACAGAGAACATTGTCAGCAGCAGATTGGTCAGTTCAGTCAAAAGGATGCCGAGCAATATCCAAAGTACTGTGCGTTACTGGAGCGGATTGCCGGCCAATTAGAGCCGATCATGCAACAAACGGCTCCCAATCCACTTCCCTTGCCGGCGAGCTGGCGTAAAAAAGGAGTGTTTTCCAAAGTACGAGATGGCCGGCAAATGTGGACGTTATTTCAAGCCATGGGTGAACTTGGCGAAGATCTACCGGCTGCGATGCAGTTTCTCAGTGGCGCCGCACGGCCTTTATTAGAGAGTTGGTTTGAATCAGAAGTGCTGCGGGCCACCTTGGGTACGGATGCCATTATCGGTGCTTTTCAATCATTGTCATCCGCAGGCAGCGCCTATACGCTGTTACATCATGTGATGGGGCAGGCCGGGGGTGCACGGGGTGTCTGGGGATATGTTCAGGGGGGGATGGGTAGCCTGGCAGCGAGTCTGTCAGCGGCTTGTCAGGATCTAAGCGTGGAGATTTATCGAGAGGCTGAAGTCAGTCGGATCCTGACCACTGCGGGAAGAGTTCAAGGTGTGGCACTGGCAGATGGCCGGATGCTGGAGACGTCGGTCGTCGCCTCAACGGTTGATGCAAATCTGACATTCAATCGTTTTTTGAAGGAGGATGATCTGCCTGACCAATTTCGCACTGCGGTCAGGGGAATTGATTATTCTTCGGCCTCCATGAAGATCAATGTTGCCTTGGGCGAGGTTCCCAATTTTTCGTGTGTCCCGTCCTCGGAAATTGCTCCCCACCATCACGGGACGATTCACATCAGCCCGACGGTGGATTATATCGAACGAGCCTATGCGGATGCGGTGGCGGGTTGGCCCAGTACGGAACCGGTTTTGGAAATAACGATTCCGACAAGTTTGGATTCCACGATTGCACCGGACGGTAAACATTTGATGAACGTGTTTGTTCAATATGCTCCTTATGATTTGGCAGATGGTAAACACTGGGATGATATTAAAGAAGACTTTGCTGATCGCTGTATGGCTCAAATTGCCCGATATGCCCCCAACGTCCCGGATGCCGTTGAGCATCGACAAGTTCTTAGCCCGCTGGATTTGGAACGTACGTT
>JAYZPA010000106.1:0-27648 GCA_036150515.1 Planctomycetota bacterium | reverse complement strand
CCTCGCATTCTTTCAGGAAGTTCGGCTGAGGTGATTTTACCATCGTTGTTTTCATCATAGCCTTGAATGCGTTGGATGAACTCTGCGGCATTAAACTGAGGACGATCACCGCCGGGGCGTTGTCCAGGCTGACGTTCGGGTGCCTGTCCCCAGACAGGCGTTACAGCAAGTGCTGCACCTGCCAGTGTCATAAGTAGTGATTTCATATTCATCGTTCTAATTCTCCTTAACGGTTGTCAAAGGCCCCTGAGGTTATTTTGAAATACAGTAAATAAAGCGATTGGATCGTATCAATAATCGTTCACCAGCAACGGCAGGACTGGCGTTAAATGCGGATTCATCCAGATTCTTGTTGTTTGCCAACTGTTTGTACTGGTCACCGACATCAAAGACAAACGTCCCATCATGGCGGCTGACAGCATATAGTTTTTCACCGATAAGTGAAACGGACGAATAGAACAAACGTCCGTTTCCGGCGGCCGGTATACGGTGTTGATAGACGAGCTTTCCGGTTTTTGAATTGACGCAATGAACAATCCCGCGGTCGTTCACCCAATACAGGCGATCCTGAAAGAGAACCGGTGACGGCACATAGGAGGTAGCGGTGCCCTTCCAGACAACATGCGTGGAGGCGACATCTCCTTTACCTCCAACTTTAACCGCAATACTGCCGCCCCGACGTCCGCCAATAGCATACACGATCCCATCATGTGAAATCACACTCGGGGAAACATTGCTGTCCAGTTCAGTTTCGACATACCACAGTAGTTTTCCGGTGTCCGGATCCATTCCCCAGATTTCCCAGGGTACGGCAATGACCAATTCTGTCCGTTCACCAGCCTTTACCAACAAGGGTGTATTAAAGGTATTTTCGAGTCCAGCGGCTTCTGCTTTCCAGGTGATTTTACCGGTTTCCTTATCAATGGCGTAGATGGTTTGACTTTCATCTGCGGCATTGACGATGACCAGATTCTTATGCAGCACGAGACTGGCAGAGGACCCCCAGCGTCTGGATCCGGATTCTTCACCAACACTGGTCTTCCAGATTTGCTTGCCATCACGGTCAAAGGCTAGAACCCCTGATTTACCAAAGAACACATAAACATTTTCGCCGTCGGATGTGGGTGTGCTTGAGGCATAGCCATGTTCTGTAATGAACCCTTGATACTGGTCTTCAGGGTTATTACTGGAAATCTTAGTAGACCAGATTTCTTTTCCGGTTTTGAGATCCAAAGCAACCAGATGTCTTACGAGTGAATTAATCTGGCCCGCTGAAGAGGGATCTTCTCCATACCCCGAATAACATGTTACGTAGACTCTTTCACCCACGACGATCGGACTGGATGACCCGGACCCTGGCAGTTCTGCTTTCCATTGCAGATTGGATTCTGCAGACCATTGAACGGGAATATCTGAGGCGGAACTGACACCATCTCCCCCGTTTCCACGAAATCGTAATACATCTTCCGCGTAGGTGTATGTCGTAAGGAGACCACCAAAGAGTATAACGAGGGTACAACGAATCATTTTTTTTCTTGGTATCATGAGAGGAGTCGTATTATCCGGTAGCCTTTTGATGTACTGATTTAATATAAACTCCACCCAGCCTTAAAAGTAGTGGAAAAAGTTCCAAACGCTTTTTATCGTCTTGAGGTTTCGTAAATTCAAATTTTGGGGGATTGGTGGTCTAATGCATTATGACGGTGTTTGACGAGAGTAGGATTAGACGGTGAAAACGCTGTATTTTGTATTTGACAGGGTTTATATTAAGCTCGAGGTCAAGCTTTAGAGATGAGTATGTTTGATTGTAATAGGAGAATTTGCTATGCGTCTTTTTTGGTTAAGTACGGTGATTATAATCCTGTCGATTCACGGGGGCACCGTGGTGGGACAGGAGGATCCGTCGAAGGTGTTTTCGGGCCCTCAGCCAGGTGAACCATTAGCTGCATTTGACGTGCAGTATGCGTTTGGGGAAGAGGCTGGAAAGACGATGGATCCACTCAAGGCGGCGGGAGAGAAGCCGATTTTGCTGATCTTTGTGCATCAGCTTACGCGTCCGGTGATTGGATTGACGCGGGCATTAACCCAATTTTCCGAGCAGCACCAGGACGCTCTGTATACGAACATGATTTTTCTAACTGATGATGTCACGGCTATGCGGCAACGGCTGACTCGAGCGCGACAGGCATTGCCTTCCAAAACCTCAGTAACGATTGCTCCTCAGGGAATTGAAGGGCCCGGTGCTTACGGGTTAAACCGCAATGTGACGTTAACCATTGTTTTTGGCAAGAGCCAGAGTGTTGTATCTAATACGGCGTTGATTGAACCTTCCGTTCAGGCAGATGCGGTGAAAATACTCACGCCCATTGCAAAAACACTCAATCTGAAAGTACCGAAGCTAATGGAACTGAGCGTACGCACCGCTGCTGCCGGGGAAGTTAATGTTCGAGAGCTACTGGGACCGGTCATCAATAAGTCTGCCACTGTGGAGCAAGTGGATCTTGCCGCGAAAAAGATGGAGTCGGAATTCGCAAAGAAGCGGGAAGTTGCCGTGCGGATCGGCGTCTTTGCCCGGCGTATCATCGATGCGGATAGACTTGAGAATTATGGTACGCCGCGTGCTCAGTATTATCTTTCTAAATGGGCAAAAATGTATGGAAAACCAAAGCAGCAGTGAATGGGGAGCCATCTCATTCATGGGGGCCTAGAACAGATCATGATTGGTTAAGAGACCATGTTTTCAATGCGCCGTTATTTTTGGATTCTTCTTGCATTGAGCAATGTGTTTGCTTCGGTGGTGACTGTGGGTCAGGACAGGATCATTGATTTTAAGAGTGAATTAATGCCCATGTTGACGCGGGCTGGGTGCAATGCTGGTGAATGCCATGGAAGTGCCGCAGGCCGAGGCGGATTTCAGTTGTCATTGTATGGCAGTAATCCGGATTTGGATCACATCGAAATGACGCTTGAATTCAAGGGGCGGCGGATCAATCGGGACGATCCAGCAGCGAGTTTGCTGGTAAAAAAACCAACCGGTTTTGTTGATCATGGTGGTGGAGTCGTGCTGGATGAAGAAAGCCCGGCTGCGGCGATGCTCGTCAGCTGGATCCAGCAGGGAGCCTTGCGGTCATCCCACAGGCAACTCAAGCAGTTTGAAGTTCGTTTTAGCACAGCTTCGGCACAGATCACGAAAGGAACTTCCGTTGGTTTACGTGCTTGGGCTCAGTACGAAGATACAACCGAAGTCGATGTCACTGAATTGGTTAGTTGGAAGATTCAGGATCAAGATGCTTTGAAGCTGGATGACAGGACGCACACGCTAACGGCGTTGCGGAGCGGGCAGCACGTATTCATCGCTCGTTTTATGAATCGGGTTCAACCGGTGATGGTATTGGTACCCTTTCCTGCCGATCCATCTCAGCATCCCCAAACCCCCACGACCGGCTCGATAGACCAACAGATATTAAATAAATTGGCTGAGTTAAATCTGGTTGCCCGGCCACACGCATCGGCAGCCACTCTGGTGCGAAGAATCTATCTTGATTTGACTGGGAAACTACCACCGGTTTCCGTTGCAACCGAATTTATTGCTAGCAATGATCCCGAAAAAACGACTGCGTTGATTAACCGTTTACTTGATTCAGAAGAGTTTTATGATTACTGGACTTTTCATTTAGCAAGGATGCTTCAAATCCGACCTCAGGCTAAATCGGATGCTGAGGCGAGAGCTTATTTCCGGTGGATTCGTCAGCAACTGGTTCAGGGGAAACCCTACAACCAAACCGTTCGGCAACTTATTTTGTCTAAAGGGACAGCAGCAGAGCAACCGGCAACCGGTTTTTACCGGACGGTGCGTGGTGCTCGTGAACAGGCAGAGTTAACCAGTGAGTTATTTATGGGAGTCCGTTTACGTTGTGCGAATTGCCACAACCATCCTCTCGATCGGTGGACTCAGGATGACTATCACGGATTGTCGGCGATTTTCGCACGGGTGCGGCAGGGACCCCGAGTCGAGGTAGTATCTCAGGGCGAAGTCACGCATCCGGCAACGGGGGAAGCTGCGCGACCTAGAATTCCCGGCGACCAATTTCTTGATAACCCGGATAGCCCAATCAACAGGGATATGCGTATTCCGTTTGCTGATTGGTTAACGGCATCGGACAATCCTTATTTTGCCCGTAATGCCGTCAATCGCATCTGGGAATACCTGATGGGACGAGGATTGGTGGAGCCGGTTTCCAATATGAGTGAAACGAATCCGGCGACGCATCCGGTGTTGTTGAATTGGCTTGCGGACGATTTTGTGGCTCATGACTTCAATCTTCAGCATACCATTCGGCAGATCATGTCCAGTGACTCGTATCAACGCCAGTCATCGACTCAAATCCCGGCAAGCCAAAGAGCGTTTTACAGCGGATATCTGTCTCGACCTTTATCGCCGGAGGTATTACTTGATGCCATTTCTGATACGACCAACGTTGCGACCGAGTTTAAAGGATTTGAGTTATCGACCCGGGCGATTCAGATACCCTATCAGGACCTGCCATCCACAGCGCTGGATGCAGTGGGTCGTTGTGTGTTGGATCAGTGTGGGTCCGCGGCGTCCCCGGATATCACCATTGCACAGCGTCTGCAGTGGATCAATGGAAAACTCATCAATAATAAATTGGTTCAAGCCAATACAATTATCCAGCAAATTACAGCACAATCCGATTCTCCGAATCGCGTGATTCAGCAATTATATCTGCGAGCCTATAGTCGTATGCCTACCAACGAGGAGACAGACTATTGGAGTGCACAGTTTTCAGCCGATGACACCGAACAACAGCGTCGCGAGTTGTTTCGTGATATTTTGTGGAGTCTAATGGCAAGCCATGAATTTGGGAGTCAACATTAAGATGCAATATTCATCTCACCATCGGTTTGTATCGCGGCGGACGGTCCTGGAGATAGGTACTCTGGGTGCGTTGGGTTGGGGACTTAACCCACTTGGTATTGGTGGACAGGGATCCGGCACGTCTATGTTGTTGCCTGGTGCGGATGCCGCTTCGGCTTTGGGCAGGCATGCTAAAGCATGTATTCTGATTTGGTTGGACGGAGGACCCAGCCATCTGGATATGTTTGATCCTAAACCGGACGCACCGGCAGAGGTGCGTGGGCCACTTCAGTCGATTGCGACATCAGTTCCTTCAGTCTATTTAAGTGAATGCCTGAAGAAGACGGCTGGCATGATGAAGGATGTAGCGATCATTCGTTCGTTGACATCCCCGTTGGGCGAACATAACTTTGGCACGCACTATATGCTCAGTGGCTACAAACCGACGCCTGTGCTGGAGTATCCATGTTTTGGTAGTGTATTGGCACATGATTCCCTTGAGCGTTCCGCACAACAGGTTTTGCCTCCTCACATCGCTGTCCCTAATTTTCGAGTGGGCGGGTCAGATTTTTCAGGAAATGGATTCTTGCCGGGTGCTGTAAGGCCTTTTTCCGTGGAAAGTGATCCGGCGAAACCAGGTTTTCAGGTTAAACATATGAGGATCCCCAATGGCTTAACCGGTTTGAATTTGGCGCGCCGCAAACAGTTTTTGAAACAGTTAAATGCATTTTATGATGATTCCGGTACCGCATCCGCCGATGGATTTGACGAAGCATTTCAATTGATTGGTTCACGCGAGTCTCAGGAAGCATTTGAGTTGGAAAAGGAACCCGCCGCGCTGCGACAGCGATATGGTCGCCGTACGATAGGGCAAAGTTGTTTACTGGCGCGACGACTGGTTCAACACGGTGTCCCGTTTGTAACGGTCAATTACAAGGGCTGGGATACTCATAACGATCTCGTGACGCGGCTGAAAGACGGGTATGCAGGGGCGGTAGCGCCTGTGGGACTGATTCCTTCCCTTGATCTAGCACTATCCGCTTTAATTCAGGATTTAAAAGAGCAGGGTTTATTTTCAGACACGTTAGTGGTGGTGATGGGTGAGTTTGGCCGGACCCCCAAATTAAATACCAATGCCGGTCGCGATCACTGGCCGCGTGTTTTCAGTGCATTATTGGCAGGTGGCGGGATTCAGGGAGGTCAAATTGTGGGTCAAAGTGATCGAACCGGAGAAAGCCCTCAGGATCATCCAGTCACACCTGCGGATCTGGCAGCGACGATCTATCAGCGGTTAGGAATAGATCCTGCCACAATGCTGCAAACCTCCGATGGCAGGCCGGTAAGATTAACCCCGACGGGTAGTCGAATCATCCCGGAACTTGCCTGAATGAAATAGGAGTGGTGGGTATTTTGATGTGGAACAACGTTGTTTGGAAAATGCTCCTGCCGCTGCTTTGGATTTCGGTTGCTGCTATTGGATTAGCTCAAAAGCCCCAGGCTCCCGTTACCGCGATTGCGGTCTCTCCGGACGGGAAGCAAATTGTGTTTGCACGCAGCCATCAACTGTTGCAATGCCCATGGGATCATCCGGATCAAACAGAGATCTTGACGACACGAGTGAATCGCATTTTAAAACTACGGTTTTCAGCGGGTGGAAAGATTCTGTTTATTGCTGGAGGGATTCCTGGTGAATCCGGTACGGTCGAAAAACTGGAAATGAGCACAGGTCGGTCCGTGTGGTTTAAACAATTGCACGATGATGTTGTTCATGATTTTGATCTTGGATTGGATTATCTGATTACGGCATCGCACGATCAGAGCTGTAAAGTGGTGCGTCGGAGTGATGCCGATATACAAAATTCCTTTGAGGGCCATTCCCGACCCGTTACCGGCATACGGTTTTTGGGTAAACTGGCTGTTTCAACGGGAGTCGACCAATCGATTCGCATTTGGGATCCACAGCAAATCCGGGAATTACGAAATCTGAATAACCATCGTGCAGCGGTTCATGCACTGGTTTCCTGGCAACAACCGAATCCGGCAGATCCCGATGGGTCACAGGAAATCTGTTGCACGGTCAGTCAGGACAAGACGATTCGCTTCTGGCAACCCATGATTGGTCGTATGATTCGTTTTTGTCAAATGAAATCCGGTTATCCATTGTGTCTTACCCATGCACCAAACCCACAGGGGGATCAGGAAGTCTATGTTGGTACCAGTGATGGACGACTGCTTGTCATCGACTTTCGAACTGCCCATATTCAGCTTTCAACAGCGATTAGTACGGTCGGAATTGAAGTGATTGTGAAACATCCGGTTAAAAAGCACTGGGTTACCGGAGATGCCGCTGGTGAGTTAAAAATCACAAAAGATCCACGTAATGATGGATCATAAATCCAGATGATAAGACCTACTACTTGTAGTGGATTTAGTGAATGGGCTGTTGATTTGCCGTTTAAATCCTGGGAAGAATTCTCTGTCGAGACTTTTACTGGATGTTTTTGACTGTTATATTTATTAATATGTTGGAAGGCTTGGTTTTTGTGGAATTATTTGGGCCTTGATGACATCTATTCATATATAGCAAACTCATGCATCTACCTTTTGATATTTTTTTATAGAAAAGCGAGAAGACAATGCACAAGAAGCTCATCGGATTATTTTGCGTTGCCCTCATGGTGACCATTGTTGGTTGTGGAGCATCGAAGCCACCGCTGACAACCGTCTCAGGAACGGTATCTTATGATGGCAAGCCTCTGGACGGAGCAACCGTTTCGCTGACCCCGGATGGTGGAGATGGAACACAAAGGCCCGCAAACGGAATTACAGATGGTGATGGTAATTTCACGCTTACAACGGTTTTTCCAGATGGCGAAATTGTGGATGGAGCGGTTGAAGGTAATTATACCGTTCGGGTTACCAAGCTTGTTGAATCAGAAATGCCTGAAGGAGATGGAGGACCTCCATCAGAAGATCAGGATCCTTCAGCTGAAATGATGGCGATGATGGGCGGCATGGACGAAAACGGGAACCCCATGATTAATACAGCCGAATCACTGATTAATGAAGTCTTTGGTTTGCCGTATCAAATCAGCCAGGCATGGCAGAACAAGTGTGCCATTGGTCCTGTCGAAACGGCTGCCGCACTGAAAATAACACTTTCCAGCAGCGGTACAGGCACCGTTGAATAATTTCCAATTCGGAATGTTCCAACACAACGGCTTTGATCCGGTACGGTTCAAAGCCGTTTTTTTTTATACACAATTTTTCAGATACAATTCTTCCAACGGTCAGCAGCAATGGTCTGTCATTTCAAGGTAACCTATTCTGCGGCTGGACTTGACCGGTGTTTCCCAACAGCGTTGGCCCAGATGTTAGACTGATGGAAGTGGTGGTAAACCGCCATAAGGTGTTTGTTATTTTATCCTGTGGATCCTGTGGATGAAAATGAATTCTAAATCGTTGATACTTAGGGCGCATCTGTTTTTGTTCATGTTGTTTTTTTCGACAGAACTGAAAGCAGAGTTACCGGATGGGATGGATGTTGAGGGGCAACCGTTGGCAGCCAATGTCCTGCGTGTTGTAGAGACATTTCAATTATTGGGCCATCCACTCGATCCTGAACGAAAGCAGCAAATTCTAGCGGCTGCTCAAAAACGAGATGCGGAACAACTGCAAAAATTGTTACAACCACTGGTGTTGGCGACCGTAGAGATTAATCCGGAAGTGCGGGTCAAAGTGCAGCGGGGTGTGAGCAAGGCGGAGATTCAACAGCACGGCTTTCGTCCGCTGTTGATCAAAGTGCACAACCTTAGCACGGTGGAAGCTGCCCTGCAGATTGATAGCCCGCAGGGCGGTGCTGTTTATGCCGGCAGTTCACTGGGAATCCTGAAACGTCAGGAACAGACCGAACTGAATCGCAATGAGAATCGCCGTGGTGTCCAATCACGGTTTCTGGAGGTCGAGGTCTATCGGGATCCTCCGATGACACAACAACTTAGCGGCTTAAAAGTGGAATATGTGGTTGTTTTGATTTCAAGTACGGAATCGGGAATTCGTGAGGCACAACTGCAGTTTGATGTGGGATCGGGTACCCAGGATCTTGGATTCCGTGGTGAATTGCCGATTTTGTTTCATGTCCTTCCGGCAGTACCGGTTCGATTTAACGTCCGTGATGAAACGGGTAAACCATCGATTGGAAGATTTATCATTACGGATGATATCGGACGAGTGTATCCTTCTCAAATTAAGCGTTTGGCACCCGATCTATTTTTCCAGCCTCAGATTTATCGGGCGGATGGTGAGACGGTCCTGCTGCCTCCGGGAAAGTACACGGTGACGAGTAGTCGCGGGCCTGAATATAAAGTTTTGCAGCGACAACTCGAAGTTCCAACACCTCAGAAGCGGCGCAGGATGATTCAGTTTGATTTCCAGTTGCAACGGTGGATTCATCCGAACGATTATGGCTATTTTGGTGGAGACCATCACATCCACGGCGCGGGTTGTTCGCACTATACCGTTCCCACCGAAGGGGTGACGCCGTCGGACATGTTTCGTCAGGTTAAGGGTGAGGGTTTAAACGTGGGGTGTGTATTGACCTGGGGTCCCTGTTTTGATTTTCAACGGCGTTATTTTTCTCCGCTTGCACTGGATATCAGTGAATCACGAACGCTATTGAAATACGATTTGGAAATCAGTGGATTTGGATCAGCGGCGATGGGTCATGTCTGTTTATTAAATTTACGTGACCAAACCTACCCGGGTTCCAATGGAACCAAAACTGAAAATTGGCCTACCTGGACGGTGCCGGTTTTAAAATGGTGTAAAGAACAGGGGGGGGTGACCGGTTACCCGCATTCCGCATTGGGGGTGGATGAAGTCAGTGGCACACGTTGGACGATGAGCAAATATGACGTGAATCAGGATGAAAAGGTTTCCCCTGCGGAATACAAGGGAGGTTTGTTTCCCGCGGCATTTTCCACCATGGACATGAATCGCGATGACTATTTAGACACGACCGAGGTGGAGCTGTCACTAAAAGCAGCTGCCAATCAGCTTCCGAATCTGGCGATTGCTGCGATGAGTGGTCGTGGAGCAATGGAAGTGTTGGTAAGTACGCCGGAAGGTGTTTGTGATTTTATTAGTGCAATGGATACCCCCCGAGTATCGGAGTGGAATACGTGGTATCACCTGATGAACTGTGGTTTTCCTTTGAAACTCAGCGGGGAAACGGACTTTCCCTGCATGTCGAGTCGTCGTGTAGGTCAGGGGCGGGTGTATGTACAGTTAGGTGACGTTGAAAAGCTGGATTATGCCCGTTGGTGTGCTGGTTTGGGAAAGGGGCAATCCTATGTTTCCGATGGCTATGCGCATGCATTGTCGTTTAAAGTCAACGGTCAATCTGCAGGCAGGCAGGATGTCGAACTTGCTTCCCCCGGACATGTCTTGGTGACAGCCGATGTTGCTTTCGCTCCCGCAACCCCTGTGGGCGTTGCCTATGGAACGATCGCACCACAATCAAATCGATTGGCGGGAGATACTGTACTGCTGCATGCTCCCCGTAGTCTGGAATATGTAAAGGGAGGTGAACGGCGAATCGAACTGATTGTCAATGGCAAGGTGATTGCTGAAAAGCAGGTTCCGGCCGATGGCCAGATCCACCAATTACAATTTGATATTCAAGTATCGCAAAGTAGTTGGATTGCGCTGCGGCAATTTCCTCAACTCCACACCAATCCGGTAAATGTCCTTGTAAGCAATCGGCCGATTCGTGCATCCCGCAATAGTGCACTGTGGTGTTTGGAATCCACACGTGAACTATGGAATCGCCGTAATCGATACATCAGTGCGGATGAAAAAGAAGCCGCTCAAGAAGCTTATCAGCGTAGTATCCAACGCTACATTCAAATCATGGCTGAATGTCCGGAAGGAACCTAAGCCCTCTTTTTCCAGAGTCGCTATCAAAGAGACGAGGATCATGTTCGTAAAAAGAATCATCATTACGTGTTGTTTGTATTGTGCTGCGCTGCCGTTGGTCCAGGGGGAGAAGGGGTACTATCGGTATCCAGCAATCCATGGGGAGACTCTGGTTTTTACTGCTGAAGGTGACCTATGGAAAATAACGCTCGGCGATGAATCGGCGATTCGTATTACGACTCATCCGGAACCGGAACTTCATGCCGCCATTTCCCCTGACGGAAAACAAATTGCCTTTTCAGCTTCTTATGACGGGCCTCAGGAAGTCTACCTTGTAGCGATCGGCGGCGGACGGCCGCAGCGTATCACTTATGATGGAGAATCTGCTCGAGTCACAGGTTGGACACCGGACGGCCGAATCGCATACGCCACGCGGCACTATTCCACTTTACCAAATACGCAATTGGTTCTGATTGACCCTGAAACATTGGTTTCGCAGCGATTGGAATTACAACAAGCATCGCAAGTGGCCTGGTTGCCAAATCAAATCGGGGTCGTTTTTACCAGACTATCTAAACAGGGTTCCAGCACAAAACGGTACCACGGAGGCTCCGTCGAATCGTTGTGGAAGTACCTCGATGGAGAACCGGAAGCCGTTGATCTGATCGATGAATTCACAGGCACCTGTCGAAGCCCGATGGTGTCAGGCCAGCGGATTTTTTTTAACAGTGATCGGGATGGCACGATGAATATCTGGTCGATGGATTTTTCCGGCGGGGATTGGAAGCAACATACCCACCATCAGGGTTTTGATGTGTTACGACCTGCATTGCACGATGGGCGGATTGTTTATCAACTGGGAGCAGACCTGATGCTGCTTGATTTGCAATTGGGCAGTAGCCGTCGCATTTCCATTCGGTTGGCATCCGATTTTCAACAGGCAGCGAATAAATGGATTCGCCAGCCCGTTTCCTTTCTGGATTCGTATTCCCTGAGCGAGGATGGAACTCAGTTAGCCCTGACCAGTCGCGGGCAGATTGTTGTTTTACCTGTGGATCAGGGTCGAAGTACCCTCATCACCCGAGCCGTTGGTGTGCGTTACCGATCATCGTTTTTTCAACCGGAACAGGATTCGATTATTTCGCTCTCGGATGAATCCGGTGAGTATGAGTTTTGGCGTTTACCGGTACAGGGCATCGGTGAACGACAGCAACTGACAAAAAACGGGGATGTTTTTCGGTACCGTCCGACCCCTTCGCCCGATGGTAAGCATTTCGCCTTTAGTGATAAGAACCATCATTTATGGGTGGTGGACGTGGATAACCAAAAACGTCGCCGGATTGGCATTTCCAATACAGGGAATTTTTATGACCTGGCATGGTCAGCTGATAGCCGCTGGTTGGCCTATGTTCAGCCGGCAGAAAATTTGACAGATCAAATTTGGATCTGGGACTCGGGTACCCGAGAGTCCACTACGGTGACCACCGACCGGGCAGACAGTTATTCTCCGGCCTGGAGTCCGGATGGAAAATTCCTTTATTTTCTTTCCGATCGTCATCTGCGTTCGAGCGTCAGGAGTCCCTGGGGGCCTCGTCAGCCTGAACCTTACTTTGATCGAACGACAAAAATCTATCAATTGGCGCTACAACAAGCAACACAATCACCTTTTGCTGAACCAACAGAACTAACGATGAAGCCAACGGAGAAAGGTGCCGTAGAGAAGGAAACGAATACGGGTTCCGAAGAATTACCTGCAATTGAGTTACAGGACATTCAACGTCGGATTTCTGTAGTCCCGGTAGAACCGGGAAATTATTCAGATTTGGAGGCTACGGATGGCTACTTGTATTGGACATCCACCGTGCGTGACCGCAGCACGACAGATCATTTACGTGCGATCAAGCGTAAGCATGACGCAGATCCGGTTACCGTAATGTCCGATATCAATTCCTATAGGATGACCCACAATGGTAAGTACCTTGCGACCCGGCGGCAGGACGAATTCTATGTATTTCCGGTCAATGGTAAAGGACCGGATAGCCTCAGCGACGCTCGCGTTTCTCTGGCCGGATGGGAATTTGAAATTGATCAGGTTGAAGAATGGCGTCAAATGTTTGTGGATGCATGGCGATTGGAGCGAGATTATTTTTACGACAAAAATCTACATGGCGTGGATTGGAAAGAAGTGCTGGCCCGGCATCTTCCGTTGGTGGACCGTGTGACCGATCGCGCGGAGTTGAATGATTTATTAGAGCAGATGGTCGGAGAGCTTGAAGCGTTGCATATTTATGTTCGGGGAGGTGAGCATCGGGACGCGGATCCCGGCGCGAGTCCCGCATCGTTGGGTGCCATATTAACCCGTAGTGATGAGCAACAAGGTTATTTGGTAGAGCATGTTTACCAGACGGATCCGGATTACCCGGATCGTATTGCGCCGCTGGCTCGACCCGAGGTTGCCGTTGCAGCCGGAGCGATCATTCGTCAGGTGAATGGAGTGGATGTATTGAGTGTGCCGCATATCAATCGTCTGTTGAACAATCAATCCGGAAAACAAATTCGTCTACAGGTGCAGGATGCACAACAGAAACCGTTACGGGACGTCGTGGTCCGTGGAGTTTCCATGGCTCAGGAAGCGGATATGCGTTACGACCAATGGGAGTATACACGGCGGCAGGTGGTGGAAGATTCGGGCAATCAGCGTATCGGATATGTGCATTTGCGTGCGATGGGACAGGCGAATATTGCCGAATGGGCGCGAGAATTTTATCCTGTACACGATCGTCAGGCGTTAATTATTGATGTGAGAAACAACCGTGGTGGAAATATTGATAGCTGGATACTGGAAAAACTATTAAGACAGGCGTGGTTTTACTGGAAGCCCCGAGTGGGCCGTCCCTATTGGAATATGCAGTATGCATTCCGCGGACACATGGTTGTGCTGTGCAATGAACGAACGGCCTCTGACGGCGAAGCCTTTGCGGAAGGGTTTCGGCGATTGGGATTGGGGAAGGTCATTGGCACCCGTACGTGGGGAGGAGAAATATGGCTGAGTATTAATAATCGACTGGTGGACCGAGGTTATGCGTCTGCGGCTCAAACCGGTGTATATGGGCCGGAGGGAAAATGGCTGATTGAAGGGCATGGCGTTGATCCGGATATTGTCGTTGATAATCTCCCCCATGCGACTTTTTCCGGTCAGGATGCTCAGTTGGAATTTGCCATCAAGTACCTGCTGGAGGAAATCAAGAAAGATCCCCGTGCGGTTCCGACCCCGCCCGCGTATCCGGTTCGACCGGGTGCCAGGAAGATTCAGCCTGTAAAATAGATAAATTGTGGCAGCGGGATAGCAATCAGTGCGTCTTGACTTGTGTCCGGTTCTGAACTCAGCTACTGGGACGCCAGTCCTGAAGGTGGAGCTCCACTTTCCGCTGGCCGCGAAAATCATTGATGACGGGTTTATAGGCGATATCGATTGGTCCGTCCGTTTGATCCAGTTCTTCCGCCCAGTCACCCTGTCCAAAGGCAACACATCTTATTTTAACACTGGACTGGGATAAGGTTACTGTTAAATGACGTTCGCCACCACCCATCCGCCGTGCTGAATTAGGGATGATCTCGACGCGACTGGCACACAGAATGGGGCGTGGGTTGTCTTTTCCAAAAGGTGCCAATTGGTGGATTTGCTCGACAATCTGCGTTGTTAGCTGTGCAAAAGGAGCCTCGGCATCGATCAGTAACTCAGCCACCTGATTCTCTTCCCGCAGAGTTTCCGCGACCTGTTCGCAAAAGGCCGCCCGAAAGGCGTCGACATTTCCTTCAGCAATCGTCAATCCGGCCGCCGCAGCGTGTCCGCCATGTTTTTCCAGATGCTCAGTGCATTGTTGCAGTGTGGTATGCAGGTTCACCAACCCTCCACTACGGGCCGATCCAATTCCTGGTTTGATAGCGAGTTGATCCAGTGCAATCAAAATGACCGGACGTGCGTATTTTTCGGCTAAACGTCCACTGACCACTCCAATCACGCCGGCATGCCAGCCATGACCGGCCAGAACAAAAGCAGGGTCGTTCTCCGCGTCATAGTTTTCTTTGATTTGCTTCACAGCAGCCAAATGGATACTTCGCTCAATGGTCTTACGATTTTCATTGAGTTGATCCAGATAGGTGGCTAATTCCTGAGCTCGCTGAGGATCATCCGTGGCGAGAAGTTCCACACCCAACGCCGCTTGCCCCAAACGTCCCGCTGCATTTAATCGAGGCCCAAGGTTAAATCCGATATCATCACTTTGAAGTTTGGGTTTGTTGTTGATTTTCGTGATTTGTTTCAGAGCCTGCACTCCGGTACATGCGCGATCTTTTAGGCTATGCAAGCCATGGGTCACAATAATCCTGTTCTCATCCAATAAGGGAACGACATCCGTGACCGTTCCAATGGCGGCAATGCCGATTGCCATCATTAGGAAGTCACGATGTGCTGCGGTGACGCGATCTGCATCGCTGTCCAGTTGACATAGAATCCAGGCAAGTTTAAAGGCCACTCCAGCGCCACAAAGACCTCCAAACGGATAATCGGTTCCCGGTAGACGTGGGTGTACGATTGCGTCTGCCGCGGGCAACCGGTCACCAAATTCATGATGATCCGTGATGACCAACTGTAAACCTAAATCGGCAGCAACATCCGCTTGCTCGGCATTGGCAATCCCACAATCAACCGAGATAACCATTTGAGTGCCCTCTTGATGTAATCGCCTGAGAACATCACTATTCAGGCCATATCCGTCATCCATGCGGTTTGGTGCAAAATAGCCAACGTCCGCTCCGAGTAGTTTTAAACAACGAACAAGGATTGCCGTCGCCGTCATGCCATCCGCATCATAGTCACCATAGATCTGAATTCGTTTCTTGTCCTGAACGGCTTGAAAGATGAGTTTGGCCGCATTTTCAGCACCCGGCAACTCGCCAGGTTTACGCAGGTCGGAGAGCTTCATGTGAAGAAATGCGTGAACTGCTTGCGGATCACTCATGCCGCGAGAAATGAGAAGCTGAGCGACGACATTGGGTATCTTGGCAGCGGATTCCAAAGCCGCAACGGTGTCGGGGTCAAACGAATGAAACTTCCAGTGTTTAACCATTTCGTGTCCCTTCCGTGTGCCCTGGTTGTTTCTGCAATCCGCGCAGACCCATCAGCAATGACCCCGCAAACCCGTGGGTACCGGCTGGCTTGCGAGAGGGTTGTTTGTCAACTTGTCGTGCCCAGCGGCGAGGGATTTTTCAATCGCAAAGCAGATACAGCACCCTTGATCGGGAGGCTATTTTTTCTTTTCCACGTGTAACGTGTGACGACGTAATCGAGGACTGTACTTCTTGACCGATAGTCGTTCCGCTCCAGGCTTGCGTTTTACGGCGTAGTTATAGTCGCCGGTTTCTTCACAGACCAGGAAAATTGTTATGGATTTCTTTTTTGCCATGATTCACGTCCCTCACATCTGCGTGCACTCTCTACATTAGGTTGAGCACCGTTGCATCGGTACTCGTCTCACTTGCATTCATTAAGGCGTTCATTTTAGACGTGAAAGACCGCGTGGGACAGGGGCTAAAGTGTCGAATTCATTATCGCACGGAGAATTTATTCGGCAGGCCAACGGTCGGTATGGAAATGCCCGATGAGTATAGACTCCTCGGATCCTTAGGTTTTCAGTATTCCCTGAGTACTTATTCACGGTTGGATGCGTTTTTTCAATAAACATATCCGTTTTTAAACGCTTGATTTACATGTAAAATCCGATAGTTTTAATAGAGGATCGTAATGAGATCTCATGTTAAATGCGTCGCGGCGGTATAGAATAACCCTAGACGACAGATCCCCTTCGTTGCATTCGTTCTTGTAGGAAACCATAGAATATGTCAGAGATGAAAGAACAACCCCCGGAAATTCCTGTTGGCAGTGCTGTGCCAGAATCGGAAGGTCCTCCGCCAGCCACTGCTGTTGCTGTGGCGTCAGAGACCACTGCACCAGCGGCAGCGGCTGCTCCTGCAGAGGATCCTACTGCAGATGATGCCGTTGAGGGCGGTAGTCGGTTTTTGGTATTTCAGGCGGTTCCAAGTTGGATGTTTAGTCTGGTGGTTCATACCGTCATCCTGGTCGTACTTGGATTGATCATGATTCCGTTTGAAGCGGACGAGATTCCTTCATTAACGTCCGTAATGACGAAGAACGATTTGATTGAAGAAATTGTCGATGATTTAACCGATCCGCTGGATGAGCCGGTTGACATTGAACCGACCGAAGATCTTGAGGTTGAAGTGCAGGTCGATACGATTGAAGAAGTGACAGATGTTGAAGAAGTGGAAATATCCGATGATGTTGAAGCACCGGTAGCAGCCGTCGAATTCGAGAAAATTGCAGATCAGGTTGCACCTACCACAGATTTGCTTTCGACGACGGAGTCGGTTGTTGGATCGGGCTTATCCGGTCGCGGGGCGGAAGCCCGTGCACAAATGGTGCGCGAGTATGGTGGTACCAAGATGAGTGAAGCCGCGGTCGCGATGGCGCTGAAGTGGATAGCTAATCATCAAAACCAAAATGGTAGCTGGAGTTTCGATCATGCATTGGATGGTCGTCGATGTAATTGTTCAAAACCGGGGAGCATGGAATCATCATTTAATGGTGCTACCGCAATGGCGTTACTCCCTTTTCTGGGAGCCGGGAATACACACAAAAAGGGTGAATACAAGAAGCAGGTTGAAGCGGGATTGTACTACCTCACGCGTAGCATCAAGGTGAATGGCGCCACGGGCGACTTAACGGATTCCGGTGGACGTCTTTACTCGCACGGATTAGCAGCGATTACGTTGTGTGAAGCGTTTGCCATGACCAAGGACCGTCAGTTGATGGCACCTGCGCAAATGTCGTTGAATTTTATTGTCTATGCTCAGGATCCCGTGGGTGGTGGATGGCGTTACAAAGCTCGTCAGGCTGGTGATACATCGGTGGTTGGATGGCAGTTAATGGCGCTGAAGAGTGGTCATATGGCTTATCTGCAGGTACCGCCCGCCACCATCCAGGGGTGTTACAAGTTTCTGGATTCTGTGGCAGCCAATAGCGGAGCTACGTATGGTTATACGTCACCGGGTGCCGGTCAGGCTACCACGGCTGTGGGCCTGTTATGTCGTATGTACATGGGTTGGAAGAAGGAAG
The DNA here is from genome assembly GCA_036150515.1 of Planctomycetota bacterium. Classification (GTDB taxonomy): domain Bacteria; phylum Planctomycetota; class Planctomycetia; order Pirellulales; family Pirellulaceae; genus UBA721. Next base: position 9,661 of record JAYZPA010000106.1, on the reverse strand, counting down.
AACCCGCATTGCAACGAGGTGTGGATCAATTAGCTAAATGGGGCCCTTCCAAGGGGAATATGTACTACAACTACTATGCAACGCAGGTGATGCGACATACCGGTGGATCTAAATGGGATGCATGGAATAAGGAATTACGTGATTTTCTGGTTGGAGCTCAGGAAAAAGGCAATGGCCATAATAACGGCAGTTGGTCGATGGGTACGGATCATGGTGCCCGGGCGGGTGGTCGATTGTATACGACTACGCTGGCAACGATGATTCTGGAAGTGTATTACCGGCATATGCCGATCTATGCTCAGCAGGCAGCCGATGACGAGTTTCCTCTTTAATGCCCGATGGTTTTGCTAAACCATGAATGTGATTCCGGTGATCGATCTTCTGGGTGGACAAGTGGTTCATGGGATAGCGGGTCGGCGTGATTCCTATCAGGCGATATCCAGCATCCTGACGCCGAGTGCCGAGCCCCATTGTATAAACGCCGCTTTTAAGGAACATTTTGGTTTTAACGATCTCTATGTTGCCGATTTAGACGCGATTGCCGGACAGGCTGCCAACAGGAAAGCTGTGGAATTGCTGATCGATTCATCCACACATGTTTGGCTTGATGCAGGGACGGCCACATTAAGCGGCGTGAAATCGATTGCTCGACAAATATCTTTGGACCGCGTCGATCGCGTGATTGTTGGGTTGGAATGTTGTCCGAGTCCCATTCATCTACAAGAGGTATTTGAATGGCTGGGTCCTGATCGAGCTGTATTTAGTTTGGATTTATCTGCGGGTGTCCCTTTAATTCCCGGTTCTGCGCCGGACGAAAAAAGCTGGAATACCACGGCACCTTTAGAGATAGCCGGAAGGGCGGTTGAAATGGGCTTTAACAAAATGATCGTTTTAGATCTCGCTGCCGTCGGAATGGATCGTGGTGTCGAGACACTCGCGTTGTGTTCCCAACTGGCTGAATTAAGCGAAACGCTGGAATTGACGTCCGGCGGCGGTGTTTGCGGTGTGGACGACCTGCATGCTTTATCACGGGCAGGCTGCCATCATGCTCTGGTTGCGAGTGCCCTGCATGACGGCCGAATTACACCGGAGATGTTAGGTTCGCTGTAGCCCGCGCATCTCCTATTTCCAATCGGGTTTTCGTTTCTCCAGAAATGCCTGAATGCCCTCGGTTGCATGCGATGTGGTACGGGCCGTTGCCGTCATGGCCACTCCCAGAGTGAGTGTTTTCTCCAGTTGATCCGCAATGGTTTCATTGAGTAGCTTTTTTGTCATTTGCTGACAACGTGGCGAACCGTTTGCTAATTCTGTTGCCAACTGCTGGGATCGAGCCCATACCAGATCGTCGGCCACGACTTCCTGAATGAAACCCAGTCGCTGAGCCTCCGCTGCTGACAGGGTCTGACCAGTCAGTCCCATTCGCGCAGCGACGGTAGCTCCTGCTCGAAATTCCAGCAATCCAAGGGTCATTCCGGCAACCAGTCCCCGCAGCACTTCGGGACTTGAAACGGATGCAGATTCAGCTCCGATAATAAAATCACTGGCGAGTGCTACGGCGAGCCCGGATCCCGCGGCGGGACCGTTCAGGGCTGCAATGATGGGCTTGGGAAATCTCAGCATCACCATCAATAATTCGGCCAATAATTCCACATCCTGCTGGATATCATTTACTCCCTCGGGATCCAGTTCGTCGCACAATTGTTTCATATCTGTGCCACTACAAAAAATATTTTGGTCACCTGTAATGATGACCGCACGCACTCCTTTCTCTTGATGCAGGTCCTCCAATGCCTGACGCAATTGAATTAATCCAAACGTGGACAAAGCGTTACGCCTGTCAGGATTACGAATCAGAATGGTTCCACTGGGAATGTCTTTACGAACTTCAATTAGGTTGTTCATGGCGTGTGCGAATCCGGAGATTGGTTGTTGCGAACGTTTTCTTCAATTAATAAATCAACCCTGCCTGACTGCCCCCGTGTCCACATTTGTAAACCTTTGAGGCGGATTTCACCCTGTTGAAAATATGTTTCGCTGAGACGGGCTAAGTGATTTGAATATTGCGATTGGCGTTGAGATTCAAATGTGGTTGGAACTTTGATAATACCGTCGTTAATCATCTGGTCAAAAAAAGTGGCAGCGATCACCTGATGCCCATGAATCGAAGGATGTACATGATCCAGAAACAAATTGTCTGCGGGAATTCGGGCAGGGGAGAGGCTTGCGAATTCTTCCTGTATATCAATGAGTGTGACAAGTTCACGCCCCGCAGTACTTTTGAGGAATTGATTCATCGACTCCAGAATACGGAGAGGACAAATATCCTGTTCTTTGGCCTGAAGAAGCAATTGGGCCGCATCTGAATGGTCACCCTGATCCATTAATGCCAGGCCACAGCGGTACAGAATCGCCGCATTTTGAGGATCGAGTTGAGCAAGTTGGAGGGCTGCATTACGTGTGTTGTGATTGGAAATGTTCTGTAGTGATTCTTGGAATTGTCGCTGGATGAGACGTATTTTCTGCTGATCGGCCAGCGTTAAATCAGGTGTTGGGGATGATTTAAAAGGGGTACAACTCCCCAGATTCGATGCTGGATTAGCAAGATACAGGGGTACTTGATGGTTGGTGCAGATCTCGATAATTCTGGTGATATTAAATTTGAAATGCTCAATGACTCCGGCCTGCCATTCAGGATCACGTTGGTATTCGGTCAGCCCGGATTGTTTGTCCAGAATGGCTTCCACTTCCTGAGCAAATTGAACTGGTTTTCGATTGATCGATTGTCCTGTCCAGTCATTCCAAAGGTCGTTTGCCAGATGCACGGTGCGAATGTTACGTAAAGCGGTTTGGCTTAGGGATTGCCAGGCGGTTGGTTGCGTTAAATGAGGATAACTGCGTTGTTCCAGAAACTCATTGTGTCCGGTATACAGGATGATCAGGTCAGGTGCATAGTGCATCACTTCCTCGACAATCGGCAGCAGGCGATAACTGGCATAGGAAATACCGCCACAATTAACGACTTCCCAGTTTCGTGTCGGATCCGCAATTTCAAGTTGTAGTTGTAACCAGCTTGAAAAGGCAGTTTCAACTGCAAACGGACGTCCCTGTACGGTGGATCCACCAAGACAAAAGATACGGAATGTGTCGGGTGATTTTGATGCGCTAAAAGAAACGGGCCGAAAGTATCCAAGACGAGCATCCGAGGTGCGGTATGCGCTGCCGTCTGAGGAACGTTGGAATAATGGCACAGGGTTGGAAACGGAAATATAGGGGTCGTCGACCTCATTGACTGTTGCCAGTCCGGTTAGCCGTAACGTGATTTCCATGAGTAACAGGGGCAGCATCCCCACGATGATCGCCGCGGCACGGAACCGCCATTTTCGGCGGGCTATAGAAGTAGACTCAGCCATGTGATTAGTGTACTCTCAAACCACCCTTCCGGAGGGGAAAAGAGGATTCTTTCATTGATAGAATCCTAATAAACCGATACCCTGAAAGGGTAGCATTTTTCTTTAGACACGCAAGCGATTGTCAGGCATTGGAATGTCAAGCCAAATAAAAGTTCCGCATCGCGATCATGCTTTTACAGCGCTCAACGCACGCCAGCGTGAAGGTATGGTTGTCCATGACCGACGGGGCATGCTTAAGGCAGGTATCGCGGGGCTGGCTGGTCTGACACTTCCCGGATACCTCAAGGCGCGAGCCGCCGCGACCGCCGCCGGACAGCCCATTGCTAATGGGAAAAGCGTTATTTTGCTTTGGATGGCCGGCGGACCCAGCCACATCGATACATGGGATCCGAAACCGGATCGACCATGGGAAAACCGGGGACCCTTTGGCGTGACCAGTACCAGGTTACCCGGCGTGCAGATATGTGAGCACTTGCCCCGTCAGGCGGCTTTGTTGGACAAAGTTTCTATCATCCGCAGTGTCGATTGTCGTGGCAGCAATCATCAGCCGAATAAGGTTATGCAAACCGGTAACCGAAATGCAGCTCCCCGCACGAATCTCCGGGGGCATCGGTACCCCTGTTTTGCTTCGATGATTGCCCGTGAAAAGGGTGCGAATACATCTGGGATGCCAGCCTATGTCGCTTTTGAGAAGCATGCATCCCATGTGGGTAAAGCCGGCTACCTTGGGAGACAATTCGATCCCTTTCTGGCCAATCAGGCTTGCCGACTTCCGGTCTATTCCAATGTTGGTGTCGATACGGGGCAGATTTCCGGGGCAAATCTGTTTTCGATGCCGACGGGATTGAGTATGGAACGTGTTCATGATCGCCGTCGGCTGACCCGTCACTTCGACAAGCTTCGTGCAGGACTGGATCTCAATGGATCCATGGAAGCGCTGGACGTCTACAACCAACAGGCAGCCGATATGGTGATGGGACGACGCGCACAGCAGGCATTTGATATTAATCTGGAACCCCAACGCATACGCGATCGCTATGGGAAGCATCTTTGGAGTCAACAGGTTTTACTTGCCCGACGCCTTGTCGAAGCAGGTGTCAGTTTTGTAACACTGGACCTTAGCTATCATACCGCCTCGGGTACATGGGACAATCATGGTATTCCCGGTGGCGTTTACGGGGGCATTTCCAAAGGTCTCAAACCACTACTGGACCTCTATGATCACTTTTATACAACTCTGATTGAAGATCTTGACGAACGTGGCATGCTGGATGATGTACTGGTGATTTCGATGGGTGAGTTTGGTCGAACACCGAACATTGGAACGCAGGGTAGTTCGGACGGCCGGAACCACTGGCCGGTGGTCATGAGCATGTGTCTTGCCGGCGGAGGTATGCGACATGGCCAGGTGATTGGATCGTCGGCTCATGACGGCAGCGACATTCGTACGCGGCCGGTTACCCCGGGTGATATTGGAGCCACCATCTACCGCCATATGGGCGTATCTCAGGATGTGACGTTTGAAGATGACAGTGGACGGCCCATCGCCTCCATTATTGATGGCGAGCCGATTAAAGAGTTGTTTTGAGCGGAGAGTTGTTTCCGTCCGGAAAACAGCGTCATCTCAAGGTTGATCAGCGTCCGGTTGTACTTACTTTGACGCTTGTAATGCTACCCGAAAAAAGATGAAGGAACTTAGGATCGTTGCGTCGATATCGAGAAAAGCTAAATAGTTTTTTGTCGATCGGCGAACGGATGCGTCGAGTCCCGTTTAGGAATCTAACGGATTGGGACTCCCATCATGAAAAAGAAATTCGCCTATCTGGCCATCATCGTTGCCTTCATTCTGGCATTATCCCATGCGCGTCGTGTGCTTGGACAACCTCCGTCGGTATCGCCGTCGTCTCCCGCGTTGGCGGATGCAGATCAACCCCACCCGGCAGTGGCACGCATTCGTTCTCTGGAATCCAATGCAACTTCTTTTGGAACGGGAACGTTGATTTATCGTCAGGGCAATCAGGGAATCCTGGTTACCAACGACCATGTTATCCGGGATGCTCAGGATGATATACTGGTTACCTTTCCAAATGGATTTCGATCTTCGGCCAAAGTGATTATCAGGGATCCACGCTGGGATTTAGCTGCCCTGCTGATCTGGAGCCCGGAAATTGATCCTGTGGTAATTACCGGTCAGCCCGCCAAGCCGGGGGATCGATTGACCATTGCCGGATACGGTTCCGGTCGATATCGATCCGTCTCAGGAATTTGTTCCCAATATGTTTCCCCTGGTGCAAATCTGCCGCATGAAATGGTTGAATTGCGAGCTGTCGCCCGCAATGGTGATTCGGGTGGCCCGATCTTTAATCAAAAGGGTGAATTGGCAGGGGTCTTATTTGGAGCTGGCTGGCGGTCAACGTCCGGCAGTTACAGTGGGCGGGTCCAGAAGTTTTTGAATCCCGTCATTCAACGCATGCAGTCAACTCAGACCTCTCAGGCCAAGAAAAGCGCAACCGTTACAGCCCCTGCTGCAAAAATTACCGGTTTGAATCTTGAGGACGCCGCCGGGCAACAGGATATCGAACCGGTGGATGTGTATACAGAACCAGCTGAACCCGAATATACACTTCCTTCGAATGAGTTGTTGAGTGAATTACAGAAATCACCACAACCGAACGAACTTGAACTACCTCCGACGGAAGCCGCCACGCCATCGACCCCTGAAAAAGAAGATCGAACGGGACCTTCTTCGAAAGAGGTTACGGTTGTACACGATGAATCGGTACCGCGGGATCCCGAAAAAACGAATGATGTTGGTTTACTGGATGATTCATTGCTCTCACAAAATGTTTCCGTTTCCATCGCGCAGCAGGCTGGTCAACCAACGACGACTGCAAATCCAATTCCGTCAGAACCGGTTGACGAACCACTCTTATCGGCAGCACAGGATGCACCTCAGTCCGGGGTATTGCCGTTGAATGAAACGATGGCGGAATCGACGGTTCAACCGGATACAGTGGATCAGACGGAGGTTTCCCTGAGTGAGAATCAAGAGGATCCTAATCAGATTCTTGGCTGGAAAGAGCTAGCCGGGGATACACTGTTGAAACAGATTCGCAGCATTCTGGCAGGCATTGGATTTTTGGTAATTGTGATTCAATTAGCACGCCGCCGACAATGACGCTTACCGCGGTGATAAGCCTGCAGACGCCGTGGCATCTGCAAGTCGACGCGGAAACACAAATGCCGCTATAATGGAGGTTTGTGGTTTCCACGTTTTGCAGTAGGTTCTCTGATTGATGATTAACCGATCCTATATCAGCCAGGAAGATCGTCGGTGTTTTCTTAAAACTTCAGCAGCTTCTCTACTGGCTTGTACAGCCGTTCAGGCAGCACCAGAACCCCGGGATACCATGACGTTAGGATTCAGCACGTATGGTGCACGCGGGATCCCGACGGAGCATATTTTGCCGGTGCTATCGGTTACTGGCTACGATGCTGTTGAATTGACAGCCACGCAGGGTTTTGACGCGGCACCGGAAAATATGTCGGCTGCCAGACGACGCCAGATTCGTCGTATTCTGTATGACACAGAATTAGTCCTTACTTCACTGATGGAACACACCGTTCCCTCGATGGAGGTTAAGGTAAACAAGGAAAATGCGGCCCGCATCACAAGGGCTGCTGAAATGATGAGGGATTTGACTGAGAATTCAAGCGGTGTGATTCAAACGGTATTAGGTGGAGGCGATTGGGAAGCCAAGAAAAATTTATTTGTGGATCAGGTGGGTAGCTGGGTCGAGATTGCCAATGAGCACGAGGTAGTCTTTTGTATCAAGCCCCATCGTGGCGGTGGAATGGCGACTCCTGAGCAGGCTCTGTGGATTATGAAGCAGTTAGGTGACCCACAGCGATTGCGAATGGTCTATGATTTTAGCCACTATATTTATACCGGACTGGAACTTGTACCGACAATTCATCAGGCAGCTTCCAAGACGGCCCATATCGCAGTGAAGGATACGATCAGAAATCCTTCGGGTGGCTTTCAATTTAAGCTGCCGGGTTCAACCGGTGTCATTGATTTTGCCACACTCATCAAAACGATGTACCAAAAGGGCTACCGCGGTGATATTTCCTGTGAGGTGAGTAGTATGTTATGGCGGCAAGCGAATTATGATCCCCGAGTTGCCCTCCGTACATGCTATCAAAACATGTCCCAGGCATTCAAAAAATCAGGCGTTCAGCGTCCGGTCTAAGCGAAGTCCCGTAATAGGAAAGTGTTTCATGGCAGTTCGTACTATTGTGAGTGGAATGCTTCTGCTGGTTTTAAGTTGGAACATGCCCGGCCAAAGTCTTCCGGCTCAGGGGAATCGTCAGGAGGTACTGGAACAGCTATCGGATGAATACCGGCCTGGGTTGAAAGCGATTTATCAGGACTCTCTGGGAAACAGGGCGGAACGCATTGATGCGGTTGTTGCATTTCAGTGGAGCAATCAATCGCCGGATACGCGTTTGTCATCACCTCAGTTTAAGGCCGTCTGGTCCGGCTTTCTGTTTGTCCAGTCCAAGGGAACTCATACCCTTTTTGCGGACTGTCAGGGTCAAGTGGAAATCGAATTCCAACAACGGACGATCACCGAACGTGATGAAACAACAGGTCTGATATCCAGCGGCCCGTTGAATATACCCTTTGGCTGGCATCCGATTACGGTTCGTTATCAATCCACCCATGTCGGAGGTGCATTGAAATTATATTGGCAAGGCCCCGCTTTTCAACTTGAACCGGTCGGCTATCAGTTTCTGTACCATGCTTCTGAAGAATCGGTGAAAGATGACTACCGTCAGGGAGAGCATTTGGTTCATGCATTGCGGTGTGCGCGCTGCCATCAGGATGTCGAAACTGCCGATACCCTGGGTGTAGCACCGGATTTGAAACATGCCCGTGACTATCTAAAGCCAACCTGGATCAGCAAAAGGCTGCAGCGAACGATTGATCCAAATCGCCCCGTGGTCGAACAGGGAAGTCGCATGCCAGCATTTGGATTTTCCAGAGAACAAGCGGAATCGATAACAGCATATTTATTTCAGGCGTCGACAAATCCGGATCCCGAAGGGGTTCTTGTGGAGCAGGGTGATGTGGAGTCAGGTTTGAGCGTGTTTGCCTCTGTGGGTTGTGTAGCCTGTCATCAGGCAGGTGACTTAGGGAAATCCACCTTATTTGATGGTGGCAGGCTTGATTTGATCGGTTCCAAGCGAACCGACGATTTTTGGCAACGGTGGTTTCAGACACCACAACAGGTGAACGCGCACCATCGGATGCCCAAAGTCGAACTGAGTGACGTAGAGCAGCGCGATGTGATTGCTTATCTGAAAAGTCTGGGAACCGGGGATTCAGGATTGTTGTTACCGCCCTACGTGTTTGATGAAGACAAAGCAAGCAAGGGTCAACAACTCTACAAATCGCACGGCTGTGCAAATTGTCACGAAGATAAACCTGCGACTAAAACCATGGCTTTCAATGGGATGGAAAACCAAGGCTGTTTTCAAGGCCCGGATGTTAAGAAAGGTCAACCGGGATATTCTCTTTCAGAGGAAAATCAGCAATTGATAACATTGTTTTTAAAGCAAATGAAATCGCCAACTGCCGACTCAACCCAGTCATTATTGGTCGCTCAAAATAATTGTTTGCAGTGCCATGGGCGAATGGATTCACCTGGATTGGCTGCTCATTTACCGGATATTGGCAAACAGGTTCCTGCTTTGGCGGATGCATTTGCTGCTTTGACGCCCCCTTCTCTTAATAGCGTTGGTGATAAACTTACCGATCACGCTTTACGTGAAGCCATCGAACGTAAAACAGCATCTCGGCGGCCGTGGTTAAAAGTACGGATGCCCCAATTTGGATTTCGTGCTCATCAATTGGATCAACTGGCAGGCTGGTTTATTGAACAGGATCGAATTCCTAATGACTGGTTGGAGTGGATGGTTCCCCAAGAAAGCGGTTTTGCTGAGATTGGTTCGGAAACCCTCGCGACGGCCGGAGCCCGACTGGTCACCAGTGATGGATTCGGATGTACGAGTTGTCATCAGGTGGGATCGGTGATTCCCCCCAAAGCCCCTTTGAATGCGAAAGGTCCGGATTTGTCATTGCTGGATACGCGGATCCGAAAAATCTGGTTTTCCCGATGGGTGAACAATCCTGCAAGGATCATTCCACGCATGGAAATGCCGTCCGTTCAAATTCCCGTGCGTGG
>JAYZPA010000105.1:0-15649 GCA_036150515.1 Planctomycetota bacterium | reverse complement strand
GGTCATCGCCCAGAATATCGGACTGGCCATCTTCAGTTTGATCTTAGGGCCGATGGCCGATTTCAGGGGGAACCGTGCGGTGTTACAAATCTTGTTGCTGGGAATCACCCTGACCCCCGTTCTAACGATGGTGCTGACAATGGGCCCCTGGGGAGCCCGCTACTATTGGATGGTCTTTGTACTGGTTGGACTAACTCCCGTAACGATTGGCATATTACAAAACTACGCTCTGGAATTAACGTTACCGGAACAGCAGCCACGCTATCTAGCCACACTCAGTATCTGTTCGGCAATCCCGATTATCTTTTCACCCGTAGCAAGTTATTCCATGGATCTCTTCAACTCACCCTATCCCCTTTTCACAGGCGTAACGCTGTTATTGGCCACAGCCTGGCTATTGAGCTTTCGATTGCCTGAACCCCGGAATGGGAACATTTAGTTTTTTAACAACAAATCCAAATAACCCGCTGTAATGCCGTCAGAGAGATTCAGCGCCGTCGCAACCTGTTGCACCCTTTGTTGAGCCCATTGCAGTTCGGTTTCCTCGGCCAGGATTTCAATTTCGATAAATTGACCCAGTCCTTCCACTTCGTCTAAAGCAATTTCGATTTGCTGACCCTGCCAGTTCAGAGAACCACACCGACGTTGTTTTTCAACGATAGCCACAAACTCAAATCCTAACGACTCTAATAACTGCTCCGCTTGCTGCATCGTGGCGGATTCTGCTAATGGAAGATCAATTTCACGGCGGGTTTTGGTGGTTAAATCGATACGCGGACCCTTGTAGGTAATCCACGTTGTGCCTGCGGATGACCGTATTCGCAAGGCCTCATCGGTTTGGGCAAAGTCCCGTCCGGGATGATTAAAGTACGCATCGCGTTGAGTCAGCGTATCACCCCATGTGATGTTCAATTGCGTCAAACCTGACTCGAGTTCCGCAAGGTTTCGGACAGCATATTTCTGTTCCACTTCATAACTCACGTCTCAACGGACTCCCGTTTCTTAGATGGCAAGTGCATTACGTAATAACCTGACCACCTGATCAATCGCATCGATTGGCGACAGGCATCCCTTGACGGCAATCCGGGTAAACCCTGCCGCAACAATCTGCGGCACGTTGTCCGGGTCAATTCCCCCAATGGCAAATGCCGGTAATGCAGATTCCGTTGCAACCTGTTGCAGGAAATCGAGCCCAGGAAAAGAATCAAATGGTTTTGTTTGAGATTTAAAAACCGGGCCGCAGCCAATATAGTTTGCACCATCCATGACGGCTTGTTGAACCTGTTCAAGTGAATGGGTTGATACACCAATCAAAGCCTCCGTCCCTACAATCTGGCGGGCCTGCTGTACCGACATCTCCTGTTGTCCCAAATGCACTCCATCAGCACCACTAAGAACGGCAATATCCGGACGATCGTTGATGATCAGCAGCGCCCGACCCGTCTCTTTATGCAAAACCTTTCGTAACAACTTTGCCCGCTGTAGTAACGGTCCATCGTCCAGTTCTTTATCCCGAAGCTGGATGGCATCCACACCAGCCTGATCTAGTTTTGTGACACGGTTCGTAAATTCCAGCTCAGTTCCCTGTCCATCAATTATGGCATAGAGTCTGGCCGTTTGTAGCCTCTTTACCGAGTCCTCAACGGTTAGAAACCCTTTTTGAAGGTCGTATCCGTCATATCGAAGCTGTTCCAACAGAGGTGCCGTGGTAGGCAAAATCGGCTTGCTGTATTCCTCCAAACACCGCAAAGCCTGTTGGAGACGGCCAAATGCCGCCGCAACCACACTCTCGATATTGTCGCGCTGGGATTCCTGATGAGTCGTCAATTCGCGACCCACATCCGTAAGACGATCTCTCGCTCGTACTCGATCGATCATGGCAGCTGCGGCAACCGCCGTCGTTAAACGATGACGCATCTCTTTGGCAGACTGCGATAAATACTTGTCATTTAATACAAATCGGGCATGCTCTTCTATCGTTCGTAACGCTTCACTGGCACGATTTGCGTTCGCATCAACAATACGCAAAATATTAAGCGTGGTTTCGTTGTCTGTCACAGCCAATCATATCCAAATGAGTTGAATTTCATTGCGGGAGCCTGCCATACCTAAAGTTTGAAACGGCGCTTACCTTTTTACTAGTAGTCAGGCGTCGATTCTTTTTATTCTGACAGTCAAAAGGATTGGATGAAAGCAAGTTCACTGCCAATTTAAAAGAATGATTGATACCAGCGATGGCCTCCGATCTGACTTTATTCCATCAACTTTTGTTCCGAAGAAATGGTGAAGTGCGTAGAACCCATCTTGCTCCGGACGGAATCGAAGCGGTAAAATTCTGATGTCCGGTAAACAAATTAATGGATCAACTCTCAGCCTTTCATTAAACCCATCATTCTCAACAAACTGCACATGTCACATTTCACCTGGATCACCTGTCTCTGGCCTGGATTATCCCGGCTTTGGCTACGTGGCCAGTGGATAGGATTGGGTTGGGCAGCAGGATTTGGAGTGTGGTTCAATCTTGTATTAACCATCCAGTTTGTTTGGGTCACATCGTTGCCTTCCTATGGGATCGAAATTCTGTGGTCATGTACTAGCATGATTTTAGTGATCGGTATGTTGGACGGCTTCTATACGACCAAAGGGCACCTGCAACAGCACAACCAACGCAGGATGCACGATCGGGATTACACAGATCGATCCCCAACTCAAACAAACAGCGACTCCGATGGACAGTGTGAACCGGACGTGGATTCGCAGGCAAAACGAACCCCCCGGGACGTCGCGGCAAAGGAGCATGAAGATGTGCTGCCGGCGAGGCCGACGGATGCCTTGTTCATTAAGGCCCGAAATCAGTATTTAAAAGGGAATTGGTATGAAACCGAGTCCTTGATCCAACAAATCATGGACAAATTTCCAACGGATCTTGAAGCAAAATTATTATCCATTTCCCTGCTTCGACATCAAGGGCGACTTGAAGAAGCATTAATTGCGATTACAGAAATACAAAAGTGGGATGATTCGGAAAAATGGGAATTTGAGATTGCAGACGAGTTAAACCGACTCGAACGTATTCTTTCCGCTTCCGACACAGCACACGACAGACCGCAGGCGGCATAACCTGAAAAGACATTGAAATCACTCCACGATCTGACCATATATCGGTGGTGTGGTATCCCCGAAATTGGGTTTTTGGGTTATGTTGACCATTAGAACAATCACATTGAAAGGAACTGAGCGAAACATCAACTCGGTGACAACCGGTTTTTTTGCGACTCAGTAACCATCAACACAACCACGGGGGGGATCATCATGTACGAACGATTTACTGATCGAGCTCGCAAGGTGATGCAGCTGGCCAACCAAGAAGCACAGCGGTTCAATCACGAATACATTGGAACGGAACATGTACTGCTGGGATTAGTCAAAGAGGGCAGTGGCGTTGCTGCCAATGTCTTGAAAAATCTCGATGTTGATCTGCGTAAAATCAGACTGGAAGTCGAGAAACTGGTACAGAGCGGGCCCGAGATGGTGACGATGGGTAAGTTGCCTCAGACCCCACGGGCAAAAAAAGTCATTGAGTATTCAATGGAAGAGGCTCGCAACCTGAATCACAACTATGTTGGAACCGAGCACATTCTGTTAGGACTGCTACGTGAACAGGAGGGGGTGGCTGCTCAGGTCCTCATGAATTTGGGCCTGAAATTGGAAGAAGTCCGGGAAGAAGTGTTGAATCTGCTCGGCCATGGCCTGGAAGGTGGTGAACAGGAAGAACGTGGTCAACGGGATTCCGGTTCATCAGAATCCGGCGGCAAAAGTGGAAAGTCCAAAACCCCGGCACTGGATAGTTTTGGTCGCGACCTTACCGATCTTGCCAAGAAGAACAAACTGGATCCCGTCATTGGACGCGAGCAGGAAATCGAACGTTCCATTCAAGTACTCTGCCGCAGAACTAAGAACAATCCCGTATTACTTGGAGAAGCGGGTGTTGGGAAAACAGCCATTATCGAAGGCTTTGCACAACGCGTCGTCGATGGCGAGGTTCCCGATCTATTGGCCGATAAACGAATCGTCGTACTGGACCTTGCCATGATGGTTGCCGGTACCAAATACCGTGGTCAGTTTGAAGAGCGTATTAAAGCGGTCATGAATGAAGTACGCCGGGCGAAAAATACCATTTTGTTTATCGACGAACTTCACACGCTCGTCGGTGCCGGTGGAGCCGAAGGCGCTATTGATGCGGCGAATGTTCTGAAACCCGCACTGGCCCGTGGTGAATTACAGTGTATTGGTGCGACCACGCTCGACGAATACCGCAAGTACATTGAAAAAGATAACGCCCTGGCTCGACGATTCCAGGAGATTATTGTCAATCCAACCGGTAAAGAAGAAACGGTGGCCATCCTCAAAGGTCTGCGGGAACGGTATGAAGAACACCATCGCGTCAAGTTCACCGATGATGCCTTAGCGTCCGCCGTTGAATTCTCCGAGCGTTATATCACTGCACGTTGCCTGCCGGATAAAGCCATTGATGTGATCGACGAAGCGGGCGCTCGAATTCGCTTAAAAACAATGACCCGTCCTCCCGATCTGAAAGAACTTGATAAAGAAGTCGAACAACTCAATAACGAGAAAGAAGAAGCCGTCGCAAATCAGGATTTTGAGAAAGCCGCTGCCCTCCGTGACAGCGCTGATAAGCTGCGTAAGAAAAAAGATACCATCACCCAACAGTGGCGGGAAAAAACCGAGGAAACCGACGGAATTGTTGATGAAGAAGTCATTGCGGAAGTCGTATCTAAAATGACCGGTGTTCCCCTGACCCGACTGTCAACCGAGGATAGTAAGCGGTTGATGATGATGGAAGAGGAATTGCATAAACGGGTCATCAGCCAGGAAGCGGCTGTGACCGCAATCTCCAAAGCCGTTCGCCGTAGTCGTAGTGGGCTGAAAGATCCGCGCCGACCCACGGGCTGTTTCGTTTTTGCCGGTCCCACCGGCGTGGGAAAAACACTGCTCGCCAAAGCACTTGCTGAATATATGTTCGGCGATGCAGATGCGCTGATCCATATTGATATGAGCGAATATATGGAAAAGCATAATGTCAGCCGGCTGATTGGTGCCCCTCCCGGATATGTCGGATATGAAGAAGGAGGACAACTGACCGAAAAAATCCGTCGGCGTCCTTACGCTGTCGTATTGCTTGATGAAATTGAAAAAGCGCATCCGGACGTTTTCAATATGCTTTTACAGGTCATGGAGGAAGGCCGCCTGACCGATAGCTTTGGAAGAAATGTTGATTTTCGCAATGTCATTCTCATTATGACCACCAACGCTGGAGCCGACGCGATCAAAAATGAAGCCTCCTTTGGTTTTCAGGCGCCCGATGGGGATGCCTCCTATGAAGACATGAAAGTGCGCGTCCTTGAACAAATCGAACGGGTATTCCGACCTGAATTTCTCAACCGCCTTGACGATACAATTATCTTCCGACACCTCGATGCGCAGGATCTGAAACTGGTCGTGGATCTTGAATTGGCAAAAGTACGAGGCCGACTGGCTGAAATGGATATCGCTCTCGAATTAACGGATGATGCGAAAGAATATCTTGTTAAAGCCGGATCGAATACCGACTACGGCGCCAGACCGCTGCGCCGAGCTATCGAAAGCCGAATTGAAGACCCCTTATCCGAAGAACTACTCAAAGGTGAGTTCCAAGGTAAGAATAAGATCGTTATTGATGCCGTCTGGGATGACGATCACGAAACCATCACTCGACTCGACTTCCAAGGCGAGTTCTGTGAGGAACTGGAAACCGCAGACGATGACAATCGCGAAAAAGTGGCTGCCGAACCCGAAAAGAAACCCCGGGCAAAAGCAAAAGCGAAAGCGAAACCCAAGGCAAAACCAAAATCCAAACCAGCTTAAGCGTTTTGCTCGCGAATGGTAGCTAATCGATAAAATCGGTATTTTCGATAAGAACACCTTAAGTTCGCTATCTTACCAAACCGAAGTTCTGAATAGGTATGGTTGTGCGCCATGTTGCGCTGCACAGCCTGATAGATTTAACTCCCTTGTTTATCTGCGGGCGTTTCATGACTTCGGATAGCACGACAACCGATACTGCTTTGTGGATTTCACCACCACGCCCACGCGGTTGGTTAATACTTTTGTGGAATTCGATAATCCAGGGGTTAACCCACATCGGTGAATTAACCCTGTTCTCAATGCAGACAGCGGGTTGGTTTTTCAAACACAAGTTGCGACCGGGAACGCTCATCCATGCCTGTTATCAAATTGGCGTCCTTAGTTTACCGGTGATTGCTTTAACCGGCATCTTTATTGGAATGGTTTTAGCGGTCCAAAGTCATTACCAATTTCATCAGGTTGGTCTGGCAAATCGGATGGGTGCCGTAATCAACATGACATTGGTTCGTGAATTGGGACCGGTATTAGCCGCCACGATGCTTGCGGGTCGCGTAGGCAGTGCAATGGCAGCTGAGTTAGGTACGATGCGCGTCACAGAGCAAATCGACGCTTTAGATAGTATGGGCGTCAATCCTATACACCATTTAGTGGTACCTCGGGTTCTCGCTGCCATTCTGTTAATCCCCACGCTCACGATCATGGCCGACTTTATGGGTGTGCTTGGTGGATTTACGTATAGTTATTTCGCATTGGAGGTCGATCCCCATTTGTATTTTCAGTATTCTCAGGAATTCGTTACGGGATTTGATCTATTGACGGGGGTCATCAAGAGTCTGTTCTTTGGTCTTACGATTGCCATGGTGAGTTGTTATCACGGTTTCCACTGTCAGGTAGGTGCTCAGGGGGTGGGTCGTGCGGCGACAGCCGCTTTTGTGATTAGCTTTGTACTGATTCTCATCATCGATCTGATGATTGGAATCTGCATGGATCGTCTTTACTATCAGTTCGAACCCCATGGGAATTTTTTGTTTTGAACCATTCCACCTTCCAGCCAACGGCAACCTCAGAAGAGACCCACTCGGCAATCGTCGAGGTAAGCAACTTATGCATTCGTTTTGAGAAACAATCTGTACTGGAAAACCTAAATCTGCGGATTCGCCGTGGCGAAACCGTCGCCGTGATTGGCGAAAGTGGATGTGGTAAAACAGTTTTCTTAAAGACCCTGATTGGATTAATCCCGCCATCTTCCGGAACGGTTCATTTTGATAGTCAGGATTTGCAGACTCTTCGATTAAGCGAATTAGCACAACTACGGACACGTATTGGATTTGTTTTTCAGAGCTCAGCGTTGTTTGACAGTTTAACCGTAGCTGAAAACATTGCCTTCCCACTGCGGCAGGCCATTTCCGCCGGTCCGGGAGAATCTCTGATAAGCGACCATGACTTGCACGCACTGGTCGTTCAAAGCCTGAGAGACGTCGGATTACCCAGTCATGTCTTTCAGCGGTATCCCAATGAACTATCGGGTGGCATGCAAAAACGGGTGGGACTTGCCAGAGCAACGATTCTCAAGCCGGATCTGATACTATATGACGAACCGACAACAGGGCTGGATCCGATTGCCAGTGACATCATCAATGAGTTAATTCTAAGTTCACGGCTACAGCATCCGGTGACGAGTATTGTGGTCACTCATGACATGAAAACCGCTCGCAAAGTAGCGGATCGCGTCATCATGTTTCAACCACGTAGTCGTTTACAAACCGACGAGAATCAAGTTATTTATGATGGCCCTCCGAGTGATCTGAACCACCAATCAGATCAGCGTATTCAGCAGTTTATCCACGGAGAAGCGGGGAATCGCGTACTGGAAATGAGTGGGGGTTAAAGCAAGCAATCTCGGCTGGGGAAAGGCTGTGCGTCAGTAAATTGGAAATTGAATAATGAATGAAAAACGAATCAAAATCATGGTCGGAATGGTCATCATGCTGGCGGGCATGACAACCGTTGCCTTGGTTTTCATTTTTGGTGCGTTCCCCAGCTTTGGTAACGATCAATACGAAGTGCAGGTGCAGTTTCCGACGACGCCTGGGGTTCATCGCAGCACTCCGGTACAGAAAAGCGGAGTGCAAATCGGGCGTGTTTTAAATGTTACTCTCAAGGATGATGGTGGCGTGTTGCTTACGTTGGCTATCGATGAAAACGTTGTCCTGCGATATCAGGACATCTGTCGAATCAAAATGGGATCGTTACTAACGGGTGAATCAATTTTAGAGTTTACGCCCCCCACGTCTGCCGAACTGCTGGACAATTTTGATCACAATCAGGATGGACAGCTCGACGAACCTGAGTTAGCAGCCAGTCGCAAACGGGTAATGCCCGGTTCGGTGATCAGTCCGGGGACGGTCGTCACAGATCCTCTGTCAGCATTGATTGCGATGCAGCAAAACATGACCAACACATTTGAATCGATTCAACGTGCTGGAGGCGGGATTGATCAGGCAGCCAATGAATTCACCTCGCTGATGAAAAATCTCAATACCTCCTTTTCAGATAATGAAAGCGACTTGAAAAAGGCGGTTCGTAAAACCGAGCAGGCGATGACACGATTTGAATCTGCCATGACTGCCATTGACAACATCGTGGCGGATCCTCAAATCACAGCAAAGCTTAAGCAAGCCGTCAACGAATTTCCCGATGTTCTGCAACAAGCCACTCTGACCATGCAGGACATTCAGTCGACGATGGAACGGTTTGACGCCGTCGGGGAGAAAGCTTCCATGAACCTTGATCATTTACAGCGATTTACCAAACCTCTGGGAGAACGCGGCGAACAGTTGGTCGAATCGATTACATCATCGGTTGAGGATTTTGACAGTCTTGTTACTCAGATGAATCAGATGGTTACCACGCTGAACGACTCCAATGGCAGCCTTCATCAACTCATTCATGACGACGAACTCTATGATAATCTGCGGCGCACTTCCATGAACGTTGAAGATGCGACGAAACGCCTGAGGCCCATTATGAATGACCTCCGTGTCTTTGCTGATAAAATCGCAACGGATCCGCGTCAACTTGGTGTCAGCGGCGCATTAAATCGGCGACCCAGTGGAGCCGGTATCAAATCACCGCTGTGGTAACCCTCAACGATTGTCCGGATAAGGATCACGACGCCGACGCAGTGCTGTCGCTGATTGAGCCGTCGGTGCCACGGGAGAACTCGAACGCAAGGACCGTGGTTGTGCTGGGGCTGAAGTTACCACACCCTGTCGCGCACGCTGCCGTAGCTGATCCCCGCGCTGTAACAACTCCTGATTGGTTTTCAACCGTAAAGGGATTAGCTTGAATTCCAACAATCGTTCATCTCGATACTCGGAACGAAAGAGATTTTCGGTGACAAAATCAATGATCGGAAGTTGATACCAGGGTGGCTTAAAAGTGCGCAAAACGGTCACCGTTTCGTAGCCATCCTTTACTAATTGGACCTTTCGTGTGCCATAATAAGTAAACGATGTGGAAACCGGCGTTACTCCAATTTCCTGATCATCGATATAGACCAGCGCTCCTGGAGGTGTGCTGCGAATCGTAACACGCCGGCGAACTGCCGCGTCTGCCGAAGATGAAACAAAGACCAGGATCACGGCCATTAACCAAAAGGAAGGACTGGTTCGCACCATCACTAAACTCACTTTTCCACTTAAAAGGTAACAAAATGCTGTGCGAGTGTAGAAAAAATAGCAGCAAATGTCATTACCAATCCAATGGATACTGTTTTTTTGCGGCGAATCTGACCAAAACTAGCCGACTATCACTTTATATAATAAAACACAAACTCTAATGATGATCTGTACCAGAACCCCATAACCACCACGATGACCGAACATCAACACAATTGGACGGATTGTCTGTCTGTCATCGAAATCACCGATAAGGGGATGCGAAGAGCAACCAATCAGGATAGCTCGATCGTCGTCATGCAAGAGGATCAGGAGGGTTGGGAAGCACGAGGGCATTTGTTTGTCGTTTGTGACGGAATGGGTGCCCATGCTGCCGGTGAGTTGGCCAGTGGAGATGCGGTTGTTTTCATTCCCCATCACTATCTTGTCTTTCAGGATCTGACGCCACCGGCCGCACTGCGGCGGGCCATCGAAGAAACGAACCGGGAAATCCACCAAAAGGGCCAGGTGAATCCGGAATTCCACAACATGGGAACAACATGTAGTTCCCTGTTATTATTACCCCAGGGAGCCGTGATTGGTCATGTGGGCGACAGTCGCATCTATCGTCGTCGGGATTCGGCCATCGAACAACTGACCTTTGATCACAGTCTGGTTTGGGAAATGCGTGCCAAAGGTCATCAACGGGACGACATCCCTTCCAATGTAATTACGCGCTCGTTGGGCCCCAATCCGGAGGTAAATGTCGATTGTGAAGGGCCCTTCCCTATTCAAAAAGGCGATACGTTTTTGATTTGCAGCGACGGGCTGAACGGTGAGGTCTCGGATGCAGAAATTGGATCTGCCATGGCGGTCCTGCCTCCACTGGAAGCCTCTCAATTTCTTGTTGATTTAGCCAATCTAAGAGGGGGGCCGGATAATATCACCATCATCATCGTTCAGGTGACCGGCGAACGAGTCTGTACGGACGTTCAAAGCTGTCAACCATTTCAAACCGGAAAAAAGAAAGTGATCGCGAAAAGGAAGAATCCGGCCTTCTGGATCAGTGCCATTGCGTTCGCACTGGCTGGCCTGTTTTTGGTCATTGCCGGTGCTTTTCCAATAGGCCTGATCGGCATCGGCATAGGATCGCTATGCGCACTATTGGGTCTTTTCCGCATGCAGTCGAAAGATGCCACGGTCGAGACGGTTGCATTGGACGAACCTCTCGGAACAGGACCTCACAGTAAAGAAAGTTGTATACCAGACAAAGCAATCCTTAAAAAGTTATTGACGACCACCAGCCAAATTCGGGATATCTCCAAAACATCTGAAAACCGATATGATTGGAGCTCATTTGACGAACACTTTTTAGAGGGCACGGAGTATTTTCACCATCAGGAATATGTAAAAGCATATCAGGCTTTGTCAAAAGCGATTAGTTTTATCATGAACCAGTTTCGTTCCTATTAAACCGGCCACCTCACTGGGCTCTCTGCCCACTCAATCGTTCTTGTCCCCAATCCCGAAATAATGGTACATTTCCCAGCGGGGTTATGGCCATGGGCACCTTCTGGGAACCACTTGTTTGCGAATCATTACTCGGTACGTTGTCTTTGAACTTTTCAAAACGTTCGCTGTCATTTTGACCGTGATTACGATGCTCTTGCTATTCATTTTGTTAGCCCAACGTGCAATGCAAGAAGGACTCGGGCCGCTGCTGGTGATCCGATTAACCCCTTATTTACTACCGGATGTATTACGTTTAGCAATCCCGGGGACCATGCTGTTAGCAACGTGCGTTGTCTATGGAAAAATGTCGGGCGCCAACGAAGTCATTGCGATTAAAGCCAATGGGGGATCGCCCATGATCGTCGTCTGGCCGGCAATCATTCTGGCGTTCATCATTTCACTTTTTGCCGTCTGGTTAAACGACGTTGCCGTGTCCTGGGGTCGCACCGGTGTCGATCGAATAGTCATGCGTAGTGTCGAGGACATTGCCTACGGCATGTTGCGCACGCAGCGTGCTTATTCCAATTCAAGGTTTTCAATTCATGTCAAAGACGTCCGGGACCGCACGTTAATTCGCCCCACGATTTCGTTTCACAGTCGGGACAATGCACCGCCGGTCACCTTAGTCGCTCGTCAGGCCGAACTCAAATTCAATCCAAACAGCAATCAGCTCAAAGTCGTCCTGCAGGATACACAATTCGATATTGGATCCAATATGTACGGGCAATGGCCTGCCATCTTTGAATATGAATTACCGTTGTCAACCTTTGCAAGAAACCCAACCGGCCAGCCCATGCCATCGGATACAGCACTGCGGGATATTGGCACCCGTATCGATGAAAAAACGCTGGAGATTGCAACCCAGCGCCAACTACTCGCCACCAAAGCCGGCTACCAATTACTGACAGGTGACTTTCCAAATCTCCATAGTGAAAACTGGAAAAAAAACATGCTGGGTTTACAGGCTGCCCGTTACAGCCTCAATCGTTATGAGACTGAACCATTTCGACGTTGGGCCAATGGTTTCAGTTGTTTGATATTCATGATTATTGGTGCCGCAACAGCGATCCGTAAACGTATTAGTGACTTCTGGACTTGTTTTGCAGTTTGTTTCCTACCCATTTTAATTGTCTATTACCCCGTATTTCAATTTGGCGTTGATCAAACCAAGTCTGGCGAATTCCCACCTTATGGAGTTTGGTTGGGCAACGTTGTATTCCTGATGGTGGGGATCCTATCCGTACGCCATATGATGAAAAACTAATCTCTGGAGCAAATCTGTGTTTTCCCGCTGGACCATTCGGTACAAATTAACCCTCTGTCTGGCAATGCTGATTACCATTGTTGCAGCATTGTCATTCAGTGGGTTTCAGGGAGTCTATTCCTATCGCCGGCTGGCACGCAGCATCAGCACACGTGCAAAGGAACTTCCGTTAGCCGAAGCCATCACAGATAACACGGCCAAATTACAGAGTACACTGACAACCTATCAGGCAGCCAATGGAGAAAGTGCTCCTCACACACTCAGACAATTCAATCAATATTTAGATCATATCAAGCAATCAACGCATCAGTACAATTTGCAGCTGATTACATCTCAACAGGAAGGGGATGTGATTGGGGATATCCAACAGGAACGTGAACTGATTCGATATATAAATAATCAACTTGATTTGATTCGAACGCAAATCAACAAGCCCCAACCAGCCAAACAAGACCCATCTTATGAAACGATCGCTGAAACTCTGGCAAATGTGAAAGCCCGTACGGCCAAGCTGCCTAAAATCCTGCAAAACCGTATGGACTCTCTGGTGAATGAAGTTCGCCTGCAATATCGAATATGGATTGTAATCACCTGGATTACCTCCATTACCGCTGCCATCCTGTTGGTCCAAATCGTCCGAATGGTGCATTCATGGATCATTCGACCATTTGGTAAACTCATCTCCGGTTCACGACGGGTAGCCCGAGGCGATCTTGAATACGTAATCGAAACCGATACCAATGATGAAGTCTCTGAATTGGCAAGAGCGATGAATAATATGACCCGTAATTTTAAGCTTATTCGCGATGATCTGGACCAACAGGTTAAGGTACGTACTCAGGAAGCTATTCGCAGCGAACAGCTCGCAAGCGTCGGATTTCTAGCCGCCGGCGTCTCTCATGAAATCAATAACCCACTTGCTACAATCGCCATGTGTGCAGAATCGCTCGAATCTCGTGTGAACGATCTAATCCACCGCGCCGATCAACCCGATGATGATCCCCAGATTAAAGTAATCCTCAAGTATTTGAAACAGATTCAGTGCGAGGCATTTCGATGTAAAGGCATTACAGAAAAGCTGCTGGATTTCTCGCGCGGTGGGGATGTCCAGCGTCAATCTACCTTACTTGCACCCATTATTGAAGACACGGTGGAGTTGATTCAGCATCTGGGTAAATATAAACAGAAACATCTGAAACTACAGATAAAAACACCTGCCTCAGCAATCGTTCATAGCCACGAAATCAAACAAGTCGTTTTAAACCTGGTTACCAATGCTTTGGATAGCGTCGGGGACCAGGGAAATGTTATCATTACGCTCGATGGAAATACTCAGGCAGCTGTCATCACGGTCACCGATGATGGATGCGGTATGACGTCCGAGGTACTTGGAAAAGTTTTTGAGCCTTTCTTTACTCGACGGCCCGACGGACAAGGTACAGGACTCGGTTTGTCCATCACCTACCGTATCGTCAGTGAACACAAAGGGGTCATCACCGCATCGAGCCCTGGGGCCGGACAAGGATCCACTTTTACAGTCCGGCTGCCCGTATCCGCCCACTCTTTGACCCATGAAAGAAACTACGAAAATGGTACACGAGGACAGGTCGCCTAAGGGCTTACACATATTATTTGTCGACGATGAGGAATTCTTACAGGAATTATTCAGCATCGAATTGCCTCGTATGGGACATACCGTTACCGTTTGTCCTGACGGTGAAACCGCGGTCGCTGCTCTGGATCAGGATCGTTATGACTGTCTGATAACCGATCTGGATATGCCCGGCATGTCAGGGATTGAACTCCTGGCTCACGCGCGCGAAGTTTCCGAAAATATCGATGCTGTCGTGCTAACTGGAAAATCGTCGGTCGAAACGGCTGTCGCTGCTTTACGTTACGGCGCATTTGACTATCTCACAAAACCATGCAAGCTGATCGAACTAAAATCATTACTACAGCGAATCAATGAAAAAAATCACCTGGCACGACATTATCAGGCAGCTCGATATGAACTGAATCGCACCCGAGGTGATTCTCAAATCATCAGTAAAAGTGCCGAGATGGAAAAAGTTCAGGTGCTAATCGATCGCGTTGCTCAAACCAACTCCACCGTTTTGGTTCGCGGTGAAACCGGAACCGGTAAAGAACTTGTCGCGCGGGCGGTGCACCAACGCAGTGACCGGTCGGAACACCCGTTTGTCGCCGTTAACTGTGGTGCCCTGCCTGAAAACCTGATTGAAAGTGAGTTGTTTGGACACTGCAAAGGCGCCTTCACCGGCGCGGATCAACAACGTCAGGGCCTGTTCGAAGTTGCCAACCATGGAACCATCCTGCTCGATGAAATTGGTGAACTGCCCAAAAATACTCAGGCTATTCTATTGCGTATTCTGGAGAGTGGTGAAATTCGGCGAGTTGGTGATAACCAGTCATTTAACGTGGATGTACGCGTAATTTGTGCAACCCATTGCAACCTCGAAGAGATGGTTACCGATGGTCAATTTCGACAGGATCTACTGTTTCGAATCAACCCATTCGAAATACCACTGCCGCCACTACGGCAACGTACCGAAGATATCCCTCTGTTGGCCGCTTACCTGTATTGCCGATGTCAGGGCATCACCGCGCTGGAACCGGAACAAATTTTCGACAAAAAAACCCTGACGGCACTGATTCAATCGCCGTGGATCGGAAATGTACGCGAACTCGCAAACGTCGTCGAACATGCATTGATTCTGTGCGATCAACTGCCGATTCACATCGAGCATCTGCCCCAACGGTTTCAGCAGAATACAGAATCGTTGGCATCGGGAGCAAGTCCGGGAGAATGGCCTGCCATGACCTTAAAGGAATTAGAGTATTTAGCCATCCAGGCGGCTCTCGCTCGTCATCACAATAGTAAATCGGAAGCAGCAAAAGAACTGGGCGTGTCTCTCAAAACGCTCTACAACAAGCTCAATCACCGACTCAACCAAACAGGTTAGACCTGTCGTACAACACCAACGACCACACCCAAAACACGGACGTTACTCAAATAAATCGGATCCATGGCAGCATTAGCCGGCTGCAAACGCACTCGGTTCTTTTCCGGATACCAATATTTCAATGTCGCTTCACCCTCGTCCGTCTGAGCCACCACCATTTCCCCGGAATTTGCATGCGGCTGGCGTTTGATCACGACATAGTCCCCATCCGCAATGTGTGCCTCAATCATGGAATCCCCACGAACCTCTAAGACAAATTGGTCGTGACTGGAAAACATCCCGTCAAAATCAACCCGTTCATCCTGTTC
>JAYZPA010000104.1:0-19514 GCA_036150515.1 Planctomycetota bacterium | reverse complement strand
TGTGAGCACAGTACTCCGCGACTGCTCAAACAGTCGCGCGTGATTATCAAGGAAATAAAACAATACACGGCCGATGAAATTGGTGCCTTGATGGGCGTCAGTGATGAACTGGCAAAACTCAATCATCAACGATTCAAGGTGTGGAAAACGCCGTTTACCCCGCAAACAGCGAAACAAGCAATCCTGGCGTTCCAGGGGCAGGCCTATGATGGTCTGGATGCCGAAAACTGGTCCGCATCGGACTTTACCGCATCGCAGGATTATCTGCGGATCCTGTCAGGATTATATGGAATACTACGTCCACTGGATTTAATGCAGGCCTATCGGTTGGAAATGGGAACGCGAATGGCCATTGGTGCCGATAAAAACTTATACGCTTTCTGGGGATCCCGCCTCACCACACAATTAAATGCGGACCTTAAAGAAACGGGATCCGAGACACTGGTAAATCTTGCTTCCAACGAATACTTCAAAGCGGTACAGCACAAAGATATTCATGCCCGTATTGTCACTCCGTCGTTCAAAGAAGAACGAGATGGCGGATATAAGATGATTTCATTCTTTGCCAAAGTGGCGCGTGGTCAAATGACGTCCTACATCATCAAGAATCGCCTTACGTGCCCGGAACAAATCAAGGAATTTAATACGGATGGATATCGATACAACAAGCATCTATCGACCGACGATCACTGGACGTTCACCCGTAAATCCGCCTAGCTTACCAACTGAAAGCCGCTATGAAAGTTGCTTTACTAACCCATACTCAAGGTGCTCATATGAGCGCCTATTTTACTGCGCTGGCCGCTTCACCGACTTGTACCGAAGTCATTCTGGGCGACCCGGATGCCCACTGGTTCCCCATCGCCAAACCGGTATTAGGCGACAAACTGACACGCAGCTACACGAACATCACTAAGTTATTAGAGCAAGAACGTCCCAAATTATGTATGGTCAGTATGGAAGCACGACATGCTCCGACCGTCATTGAAGCAGCTCTGGATCACGGTTCTCATGTCTTTGCGGAAAAGCCGGCCTGCACTAAACCGGCTCAGTTCAGACGTCTGGCTAACCTTGCTGACAGCAAGCATTTACATCTCATGTTGGCGCTTGCCAATCGCACCAATCCGGAAACCGTTGCTGCCGCCCGGATGATACGGCAGGGACAATTAGGGCAGCTTTACGGGTTGGACATGCATGTCATTGCGGACCAGACTCGTTTAAGATCCAAATCTTACCAATCTCAATGGTATGCCGATAAGGATCGGGCAGGTGGCGGGCACCTGGCATGGCTCGGTATCCATTGGCTTGATTTGGCGATGATGATTACCGGAACGCGTATTGAATCCGTGGCAGGTTTCACAACCAACATCGGAGGCCAACCCATTCAGGTCGAGGATTCTGCGACCGCCACCCTGCGCTTCAGCAACCGCATGCTCGGCACCCTAACGTCGGGCTATTATTTGGACAAAGGGTACCATACACAAATTCGAATCTGGGGTGAAAAGGGCTGGCTCAATATCGATTCTGTGGGTTCATCAAAATTAACCTGGTATTTATCATCCGGCAGCCGGGCAGGAGAAATACAATCGTTTCAGGGTGCTGTCGAACCGCGTGGTTACTCGCCTTTTGTCGACGCCGTCATTACCGCGATCGCGCGGGATACGCAGCCACCGATCGATACGGCCGACAGTCTTCATGTCATCCAATGTGTATATAATATCTATCGTTCAGCGACGACGGGGAAGACCATCTCCAACTCAGATCCTCATTAGGGATTTTCACTAAGAATGGCAACATGCAATACCGCAAATTAGGGAATACCCCCTTCGACGTCAGTGTCCTCGGCATGGGATGTGTAACCTTTGGCCGGGAAATCGATGAGGCTGCCTCGGTTGAAATTCTCAACCATGCGTTGGACCAGGGGATGACGCTGTTCGATACGGCAGAATCCTATGGCGGGGGTGCTTCCGAGGAACTTGTCGGTTCCTGGATGGAATCGCGGGGATGCCGGGATGAAATTGTACTGGCATCCAAAGTTTCCGGAATCCTGACAAGAAACCGCATCATCTCGTCAGCCGAAGAAAGCCTGCGAAGATTAAAGACAGACCGCATTGATTTGTTTCAGCTGCATGTGTGGGACGATGAAACTCCCCTGACGGAGATGCTGGCCGCGCTGGACGCGCTGGTACGCGATGGCAAAGTGCTCGAGATCGGTTGCAGTAACTATACAAAAGATCAGCTGGAGACGGCTCGCAAATTATCTGACGAAGGTGGGCTGACAAAAATGAAAACCGTCCAACCACCCTACAACCTTGTTCAACGTGAAATTGAAATTGATTTACTTCCCTATTGTCAGGAAGAAGGAATCGGTGTGATCAGCTACAGCCCCCTGGCAGCCGGTTTTCTGACCGGAAAATATCGTCCGGGGAAGTCTCCACCTAAGGGGAGCCGGTTTGACGTCATTCCCGGACATCAACCGATCTACTTTACCAACCACGGTTACGACGTACTAGAACAGCTGGATCATCGTGTTATGGAAACGGGGCACACACATGCCGAGCTGGCCATGCAGTGGACGTTGCAACAGTCAGGTATCACGTCCGTTCTGGTCGGTGCCCGAACCACCGACCACGTCGATCTGGCTGTCAATCTGCTCTCCAAATAAAATTACACCCTGGTCGGGTTGCCGCACCTGGAAATCTATTTCCGGAATCCTCTGTAGAGTACTTGCGACCACGTGGTTCCATCAACGACAATAGATACATACACGTTATTTCCATGTCGTATTTGTGAGAATCAATCCATGCAAGCCATCCGATTATCCGCCGTTGTGTATTTCGCATTGTTAAGCGTTCACTGCTTACCACTTATCTCAGCAGAACCCGAACATTCCGCCGTCAAGCCGGTTCCCCGAGCGGGCGGATGGATGACACGCCACGAGAGTTTCAATAAACGAGTGTCTCAGGGCGACGTCGAACTGGTTTTTATTGGCGATTCGATCACCCAGGGATGGGAAGGCAGCGGCAAGAGCATATGGGCTAAATATTACGCAAACCGCAATGCCGTCAATCTCGGAATCGGCGGAGATCGCACCCAACATGTGATCTGGCGGCTTAACAATGGAAACCTAAAGAACATCACGCCCAAAGCGGCCGTCATCATGATCGGTACGAATAACTCCGGTTCCAACACACCTGCTGAAATTGCTGACGGAGTAAAGGTCATTGTGAACCAGATTCGCGAGAAATCGCCTGATACGCAGATTCTATTGCTCGCGGTTTTTCCCAGAGGAACGAACAACGAGGATGGTCGTCGTAAAGTGAATCAGGGTGCCAATAACATCTTTAAGAAACTGGACGATGGCAAACACGTGCACTATCTAGACATTGGCCCGCATTTCCTGCAGGACGATGGTACCTTAACCCGAGAAATCATGCCGGATTTGCTGCATCTCAGTCCCAAAGGATATACGATTTGGGCCGAGTCCATTGAAAAACCACTCGCAAAACTACTGGGTGAATAACCTTTCATGCGGATCTGCTGTTCAAAATTGAAGTCCCTTGTCTGGTTAATGGGTTTGACGATGGTTACGGTACTACCCGTGCCCGGTGTGGCCATTGAATTTCCCGGTCAACCATCCCAGTGGCAGGGGTTTTCCCGCTACGATTTCCAGGTGGACACCAAGCCGGTTCTGGTGGTGACACCCAAAGAACCCGCGCCTGGAATTCCGTGGGTTTGGCATGGTGAATTTTTCGGTCACAAACCAGCCCCCGATATCGCACTGCTGAATAAGGGGTTCCACATCGTCTACATGCGGGTCCCCAATATGCTTGGCAATCCCGCGGCAGTAAAACACTGGAATGTCTTTTATCGTGAGTTAACGACGAAATACGGATTTTCAAAAAAACCCGCTCTGGTTGGATTGAGTCGGGGAGGTCTGTATTGCTATAACTGGGCGGCTCAAAACCCTGATCACGTTGCTTGCATTTATGGCGATGCACCGGTTTGTGACCTCAAAAGCTGGCCCGGCGGGAAGGGTACCGGCAAGGGATCGCTTGCCGAATGGAAGCGGGCGTTGTCCCTTTACGGTTTTAAAGACGAGCGGGCGGCGATGGATTACCGGAAAAACCCCATCGACCAGTTGGCACCGCTGGCCAAAGCTAACGTACCGTTGCTGCATGTCTACGGGGAAGCCGACATGGTGGTACCCTGGAAAGAGAATACGGGCATTCTTGCCACGCGCTATAGACAACTTGGGGGCAACATCCAGTTAATTGGAAAACCCGGCGTCGGCCATCACCCCCACGGTCTGCAGGATTCAACTCCGATTGTCGAGTTTATCCTGAAACACTCACTACCTGCCCACGAGTAGCGGAATCGAGCATTCCCACAATGGCAGCGACTGCGTGCCGACCGTCTGCCGCTGTCCCACAAAGACTGTCCCTTCCATGGATTCGGTCAACAAAGGCCTGAATCTGGTCGCTGTAGGCCTGAATACGGGCCGGCGAGACGAAGGCCTGATCCGGATCCTCCAAAGGAACCGGAGGTTGCTCGTAAACACTTTCCCATTTTCCATCTCGGGCAAGGCGGATTTTTCCAAACGGTGAGGCATCGATAATTCCCGTGTCCCCCATCAATCGAAATTTAAAGTCCTGATCGTCGAATCCCGGAGCAGGTAACACACTGGAAGACCAGAAACTTGCCATCGTACCATCTGCAAATGTCCACAATGCCATGGTTGTATTTTCGTTGGGATTGTCCTCACGGAATGTTCCGCAGTGTGCGGTCACGGTGACAACATCGCTACCTAACCACCAGCGACAGAGATCAATATTATGCGGCGCGCTGTTCATAATATGCGCTTTGCTTTGTGGATCCGTCCACCAATCCCACTTACCACCAAATCCATCCTGGCTACGAAGCGCGGTAATATCAAACAGCGCGGACATTTGAATGCATCGGATTTTTCCAATTGCCCCTTGCTGTACCAAACGGTGAACCACCGCGTTGGATTCGCGAAATCGCTGATGATATCCAACCGCTAAAACCAATTTCCGGTTTTCGTAGGCAGCAATTAATTCATCACAATGCTCAACCGTTGTTGCCAGCGGTTTTTCGACAAGACAGTGTTTTCCATCATAAGCCGCCTGCTTCGCCGCCTCGAAATGAAGATGATGGGGCGTGCTGATGACAACCGCATCCAGATCGGAACGTTGTATCAATTCCGGAATCTCAGCCTCATAATCCACCGAGTAATCCGCAGCCAGTCCGGTCGCACGTGATCCACCACTGACCGCGATCAACGTTGCCCCCGGCGCCGCTTCAATGGCCGCCGCATGTGTCCGACCCATGAACCCCGAACCGATCAAACCAATACGTATTGTTGCGGATTGCATGAGGTTTAGTTGTCGATTACCGGAATGGGATAGATTTTACTTGGCGTATGTTCCGCCGTCATAATGGAACGCAGTTGCTCGACCACGTCCGGATGGCGCGAGGCCAAATCCGTCTTTTCGTTGGGATCCGAATCCAGATTGTATAACTGGATTTTCAAAGGCGTGGCATTCTTGCGCAACATATTCTGGCGAACGCCCTTCCAGGGTCCCATCCACACGGCTTGTTGGCCTCCATAACCCGAAAACTCCCGATACAGGAAGGCTCGCTCAGATTGAGATTTTCCAAGGAGTGTGGGGGCAATGCTCATTCCGTCCAAACCCTTCGGGACGGTGTTCTTTTTTCCAATCAATTCGGCAAGCGTAGGCAACCAGTCTTCCAGTCCTGTCACCAGAGAACTGCTCGAACCCGCTTCGATCTTCCCGGGCCATTTGACAATCAGAGGCACGCGGATTCCCCCTTCATAAAGCGAACCTTTCAGGCCTCGCAACTTGCCCACGCTGTTAAAGAAATCGTAGTCCACTTCCTGCTTTAAATGAGTCGTACCATTATCCGATGTAAAGACGACGATTGTATTGTCCTCCAAACCCAGTTCCTCAACCAGATTCAGCAACTTGCCAATGTAACGATCCATCCGAGTAATCATCGCGGCATATGCGGCACGTGGAGTAAAGTGAGGGGTATAGCCGTAATTGTTCTCCTTGGTAAATGGTGGATCCTTCCAGTTCAGATCCAGATAAGGCTTCAATTCCTCATCGGGCACATGCAATGCAACATGCGGAATTACCGTGGGGTAATACAAAAAGAACGGACGATCCTGATGATCGCGGACGAACTTCAAAGCCTGTTCGTTGATGCGATCCGGAGCATAATCCTGTCCTTTAAACTGCTCGTAACTTTGCGGATCGGTTCGGTCATCATCTGCCTTAAACCCTGCATGACCGGGAACCGGCGGGTCATTGTCCAATGCAATGCGCTCGCGGTTACTCCACAAATAGGATGGGTAATAGGAATGTGCATGTCGCTGGCAGTTATAGCCAAAAAACCGATCAAAGCCCTGATGAACCGGATCACCTTCGGAACCCGGGAATCCCAATCCCCATTTTCCAAAAGCCCCGCTGGCATACCCACTGGTTCCAAGCATTTCCGCAATCGTTATTTCGCCATCAGGTATGGGTCGTTGACCTTCCGGTTTGACTTCCCCGTTATTCCGCACCCAGGCATGCCCAGGATGGCGACCGGTCAGCAAAACACAACGTGAGGGTGCACAAACCGCATTCCCCGCATAGTTCCGAGTGAATCGCATGCCCTGCTTAGCCAGTCGGTCCAGGTGGGGAGTACGAATTCGCTGCTGACCGTAACTTCCCAGTTCGTTGTAACCCAGATCGTCGGCCATAATGAAGATAATATTTGGTAATTTTTCAGCGGCACAACAATTCCAACCAGATCCCAGTAATATGCCACTTACCAGTGTCAGACAGATCATTTTTGACATGGAAACTTCCCTTCTCATAATCGTGTTTATTTTCCCCGATTGACCGCGTCTTCCCGAATCTCTAATCGTACTTTATCCAGTCGCGCAGGCCACTGGAATTTCGGCAACCCTTCCGGATCAAATCCCTGCAGGTGGCCTTTAATCCGAGTTGCTGGTCGAGTGTATTCGAGTTTGGTTCGTCCGAAAACTTCTTCGCACAAATCGGCCAGTCCTGGATCATATTCTTTTAACTCCACGCGGGTGTTCACATGATTGTGATCATGATCATCTTCGCGATTATTATTGAACCATGACTGAACCCCTTCAGCAAAATACTCGTTCTTGTTGACGGAGGCGTATTTTGTTTTCCACAAGCCCGTCTTCATCGCTCTGTCATAGGCTCGCTGCAGTCGATCATCAAACGTAGCATCCACCCGTATTACACCGCGAAGGTGGATATTATGTGCAAGTTCGTGAATGAGAATATTCTCCTCAAAATAAGGATCCCCAGGCATGCAAAGCAAATTTTCCTCACCGCATGAACATACCGGATCCGTCTGCGATCCGCCGAGGCCCCGGGCTCGTGCATCCCACCAATCCGCCGGAGTCATCCTGGAATGTTCCGGGATATCCGTGGTAAATTCGTTGTAAGCCATAATCACCATTCGCGATCCACTTTGAATCATCGCGTCACGGACATCCGGTCGGTGCCGCAACATCATATCGATTAGATAAGCCGCTTCAAGAAGTGCAAAATCATTTACCTTCTCTGAACTCACAACCGGGAATCCACTGGCACTAACATGTTTTTTATAGAACGGATCCAGGCCCAGTTTTTTGGGAACCGGGGTAACCTCGTAGGAGGTCACTCGACGACCGGATCGCTGTGCTTCCACAGAAATAGACGCAAGGCATAATATCACAATCCAACCACGGGTTATCCATTTCATCGATTCAGTTCCATTCCCAAAAGAATTCGGGGGGTTGTTCATGGTCGACTTAACGACCGGTGGTTCTATGGGTTATCCCGACTAATACAGTACACACTTGATGCGGTACGCAATAACAGCTTTCCCTGACTGATTGCCGGCGTAGCAATGCATAACTCGTCTAATTCATTGGTCGATTCTATCTTAAACTCACCTCCGGCCGGCATCACATGCGTGGTACCATTTTCGTCAAGAAAAAACAACTTACCGTTGTAGGCCCAGGGCGAAGCCGTAAAGCTGGCTCCCTGGGGAAATCGCGTCCGGTTAAATATCAATTCGCCCGTCCGGGCGTTGTGACAAGTCAACATTCCACGATCCAGAAGCGTATAGTAATTTCCTTTATAGACGATCGGGGAAGTATTGTAGGGTCCCATCCGTTGCAGCGACCATGATATGAATTCATTGGACGTCTCTTCGGCCTTCAGGGAAATGTCGCCACGGGCACCAGGCTTAATCGCATAAACCGGGCGCTTATTATCCTGAAAATAACCGGAAGTAATGTACAGTAAATCATTAACGACAAAGGGCGAAGGAATCGTCAGGACCGACATCTTTCCGTCAAAATGCCAAAGCAGTTCGCCCGTGGGTGAGTAGGCCCGATTCTGCTTGCGACCACAAACCACAATTTCTATTCCATCTGCATGTTTCCACACAAAAGGCGTAGCCCACGTACTTGTTTCATTACGAGGCACTTTCCAGCGAATCTTACCGGTGACCGTATCATAGGCGGATATAAAAGATTCCTGTTCATTGTCATAAACGATGATAACCTGATTCTCGTAAACGACCGGCGAAGCGGCTGCCCCATACCCAGACAAGGTTTTACGAGGTGTCAGCATTTGCTTCCACAATGGCTGTCCGTCCAGATCCAGACAATACAAACCCAGGTCGCCGAATAACACATAGAGACGATCTCCGTCGATCGTCGGTGTTTCTGCCGCGTAGGTGCTCTTGGGATGACGGGGCACTTCCGGTTTACCCTGATACGCTTCATGCTGCCAAATGATTTTTCCGTCATCCAGACTCAGACAGTAGATCATCCAATGATGGACCGTATCCGGTGGTGCCGCACGCCCCTGTCCCAGATAGAGCCCCCCCTTGGGCTTTTCATAATCCTGATCACTGTGCACCGCGGTCACAAACACACGATCACCCCAAACCACAGGACTGCCCCAACCCCAACCTAGAATTTTTGTTTTCCACTGTACGTTTTCTTTGGCGCTCCAATGCACAGGAAGCCGAGGGTCATCGGAAACCACCCCGTTACCATTTTCACCCCGAAACCGAGTCCAATTATCCTGCGCGCTCAATGTCACCACGAATGTCAACATGAACCAACCGCTAAGCATGATGGTGGAAACCGCGTTTTTCATTATCAACACCTTCCAGCTAGAGAGGGAAACACTAAAATAAGTTTAGCGTACCGCAGCGCCAGATTGCACCCCCTCGAACCTATCCCGGTAAACCCACTGGAGCCCTCATGCCCTTTATTAACCTTGATGATTATGAAGCCCAGGAAGTCGTCCCAGGGTGTCGGTTACGCACTCCCTACGGGACAAATATGATGCTCTCGTATCTGGAGATGGACGCGGGAGCCGAAATCCCCATGCATCATCATCCACATGAACAGGGAGGAATTTTACTGGAGGGTCGAATGCAGCTAACCATTGGTGACGAGACCCGCATTTGCGAGTCCGGATCCATGTTCCTGATACCACCGAACACCCCGCACCGCGCCGTCGCCGTGGACGGCCCGGCCGTCGTGATGGATGTATTTAGCCCGGTCCGCGAAGATTATGCCGAACTAATGAATCAATACATTCCAACTCAGGAGAATCCCTAACTGATGATTGTTGTCACCAATCGTATTCCCGTTGCCAGCGGACATGAGATCGACTTTGAAGATCGGTTCCGCAACCGTGTGCATTTAGTTGACCAGGCTCCCGGATTCATTCGCAATGAGGTCCATCGTCCACGCCCTGTGAAATTTGATCACGAATGCGGACGTTTTGTGGAAGATCTTCAGGCAGAAGGTTACTACGAAGTGAAGACATGGTGGGAGAGCATCGATGATTTTACCCGATGGACTCGAAGCGACGCCTTTGCCGAGGCCCATGCCAACCGCGCTCCTAAGGAGATGTTTCGCGGCCCGGCCGTACTGGACGTGCATGAAGTCTTCCTGACAACCGATTCATAACAGATGATGAATCGTCACAGCTTCAATACATGCTCGGTTCGAACACCACGCATATCCATCTCAAATTCGATATCCTCAATCGGGGGTCTGCTCAAAAACCATTGTGCCCCTAATCCTGCAACCCCGGGAATTCCCGGAATGACGACCGTACGGTAGATCTCGGCCAGCGGGTGCGCCGTGTAAATATCAACCGTCGTTAACTTTTCCGGATCCGCTCCCAGGGCGGTAAGCCGGTCATTCATGAGATTGACCACGGCCTGAGCTTTGTCAGCCATGGCATCATCATCCGTTTCACCTTCTCGCACAATATCCCCCTCACGTAACGATCCGGTCAACTCTCCACCTCCGGCCACGACAAATGTTTCCCATGCTGTGGTGGATCCCGTGCAATAGGAGAAACCAAACAGCATGGTTTCACGTGGTGCGTCCACAACGGGGGCGACACAGGTTCGGGCGACGGGATTCACACCGTCTACATACATATCCCATTCTTTTAGAACGCTGCAATAACCCGTATTGAAATCTATAAAACCATCCATGCTGTAAGGCCTGGAACAACGAAGTTCAAATCCACACAATGCAAACGATGGTAAATTCCGTTCTCCGATATATTGACGTGCTGCCAGCATCCCTTGTTTCCACGGTAGTTGCTGCTGCAGGGTAACATGAACAATTTCATAGCCCGAATTGGCGATCACGCCTGAACAATAGGGAGAAATCCCTTCGAGAAATCGATATCCGCCACGGAGGTTGTCGGTTAGCTGCACGTTGATCTCCTGTTGTCTGATGCCCATAAAAGAAACTTCTCCGCACGGAAATAAGCGAACGCAAATATCGATAACCGCGCCCGGTCGATCACCAATAAGCGGGCTATTGTAACACGTTCCCTCTCCCCCGTAACCAAACTGGGGGGATCCAGCCACATGATATATCTTGCGTTGTCGAATTGACGTTTGATATAATCGCGTTGTCTATCCCTACCTGCGGCGATCCTACCTGATTTCCAGTCGCCATACAGAAAAAGAGAACGAGACCATGTTGCGTGTTTTTGCAAACCATTCAAGTCGGTCAATGCAATATTGTGACGGCTTAAGTCGTCGTAGTTTTGTGCAGTTGGGCGTTGCGGGCATGGCCAGTTTAGGTATGGGAGATATTCTGCGCGCCCGAGATATGACGCCGACAGCCGCCCGTCGCCGTTCGGATGTTTCCACCATCCTGATCTGGCTGGATGGGGGACCGGGCCACATGGACATGTATGACATGAAACCGGATGCACCTGCGGAATACCGGGGCATCTGGAGACCGACGGCAACTCGCGTACCCGGTTTTGACATTACAGAACTTTACCCCCAGCAGGCACAACACACGGACAAGTTTTCCATTGTCCGCTCACTATCCCACGGAACGGGTGATCACTTTGCTGGTGCACACCGGATGCTAACCACCAAAGCCATGGGGGTTAGCGGAGCGAATTCGAATGGAAAATTCCCGGGCCTTGGTGCCATTGTTGCCCAACAACGGGAATCACAGGAAAACGACGTCCCCCATTATTTATCGGTTCCTGTCGCGTCCAGTGTCGGACGCGTCCCGGGGTACTTTGGTGGAAAGTATCTGGGTGTCCAGTACGATCCCTTTCAAACCAAAGGCGATCCCAACAGTGATAAGTTCAAAGTACAAAACATGGTGCTGCCGTCCGGTCTGACGGTCGACCGTCTCGATAACCGTACGGAATTAAGAGGTGCACTGGATAAAATCTCCCGGTCGGTAGAGACCGATGGCGTATTTCATGCTCTGGATCGTTTCGACCAGCAGGCATATTCATTCGTGACCGGTGAAAAAGCACGTGTTGCATTTGACATGAGTCTGGAGGACGATCAGGTGCGTGATCGTTATGGCCGTCACACCTGGGGTCAGAGTACATTACTGGCGCGACGACTGGTTGCTGCGGGTGCCTCTTTTGTGACCGTCCATTTTGGTGGTTGGGATCACCATTGGAATCTGCAGTCAGGGTACGAAAATTATTTGCCGCGAGTGGACACCGCCCTATCCGCTTTGTTTGAAGATTTGGACCAACGAGGAATGCTGGATACAACGCTGGTTATGTTGTGTGGTGAATTTAGCCGAACGCCACGAATGAATGACGGGGGCAACGGTGGACCACCACTAAGTAAAGGAACACCTGGTCGGGATCACTGGGGGAATTCCATGTTTTGCCTGATGGGCGGTGGCGGAGTACGAGGTGGCCAGATAGTCGGTTCCACCAACAGCAAAGGCGAAAGCCCTAAAGATCGACCCGTCACCCCCGATCATATCCATGCCACGGTATACCACTGCATGGGCATCGACCCCAGACTTCAGATCATGGATCATGCAGGGCGACCAACGCCCGTGCTGGAACATCCCGATCCCATCGAAGAGTTACTTTGATCGCTACCCATGAATATAGCGATTGCTAAATTCGGACAGGAAACCAGCAGTTTCAGCCGCACCAGGACAACGCTCAAAACATTTCAGAAATTTGGCTTACTCCAGGGCGACGCCTTTCGCGAAGAAGGATTCCAGGCCGGTTCGATCGGTGGTTTCATTCACGCAGCAACCGAATCCGGCATCGCCTGGAAACCGATACCGATCATTCGGGGATGGGCTGGCGCCAGCGGGCCGATGACCGATGAAGCGTTCCATTTCTTTGTGCAACACATCACCGACGCTCTGGCGGATGCGGAAGTACTGGATGGCGTATTTCTTGATTTACACGGCGCGGGTCAGGCTGACTCTTACCCTGATTCCGAGGGATTTCTATTACAACAGTGTCGCAAACTCATCGGTCCTGACGTGCCACTTGTATTGGCTCTGGACCATCACGCCAATCTTACGCAGGCCATGGTGGACGCCTGCGATGCGCTCGTCGCCCATCGTACGCAACCCCACCACCCCGCCGACACCGGTTATCAGGCGGGAAAATTGTTATTTGATATTCTTGCAGGCCGCCTCACACCCAATCTGGCTTGGCGTAAGATACCGATGCTTACCCATCAGGAACAGTTTCTTACAGATCCGCCCGGACCCATGCGGGAATGGTTTGAAATGGCCCGTCAAATGGAAACGTTGCCCGGTGTTGTCTCCGCGTCGACATTTCCCATGCAACCCTGGCTGGATGTACCGCATGGAGGATGGGCCGTTGCGGTCGTCACCCATCGAGATCCTGAACTGGCGGATCGCTGTGCAGGCGAGTTGGCGCAATTTGCATGGGATCAGCGCAAGCGATTTCTCAAATTAGAAAGCGTGCCTCCCCCTCAGGCAATTCGCCGGGCCATCGCTGCCCGGCGTGGCCTGGTAGTCCTGTCCGACACCGGGGACAGCGTGTTTGGAGGTGCACCGGGCGACAGCACGATTCTGCTCAAGGAAATGCTACAACAACAAATAACTCAGGTGGCTCTGTTAACAATGGTTGACCCTGAAGTGGTTGTTCTGGCAATGGATGCCGGGGTGGGCGCCTCGATCGATGTACACCTGGGAGGCAAACAAGATAACCTTTACAGTTCGCCCGTCAGGGTGACTGCCGACGTCGTTGCCATCGGAGGTGGTGAAATTAAGGCAGACTGTATCGGCATGGAAACATTTAATGCAGGTCGGGCCGTGTGGTTACGTATCGGCAGCATCCAAATTGTCGTAAGTGAGACGGAGGGCATTGGAGGTAATCACCCGGCCGTCTATCGCCACTTTGGAATTGAACCGCAAACTGCAAAAATGATCGTCCTAAAAACGGCTAGTAACTTTCAGTATTTTGCCGATCTGGCGTCAGAAATCATTCGAGTCAACACGCCGGGCATGACCATGTCCAATCTCTCTGAATTTCGGTGGCAACAGCTTCCACGACCCATCTATCCGCTCGATCCGGATACATCCTTTCTCAACGCACCGTCTTCCCACGGGCTCAACTAACCGATTACCATCGTGGCCCCAGGTCCATCAGAGGGCGGAATTTATGGTTTCCGTTTTACATCGACCGCCACAATGGACTCGTCATCACGCAAAATCAAAATTCCATCCGATAGCGCCGGGGACTGACGCGTTCCCCGTGTTACTTTTTGTCGACCAAGCTCGATATATTTTTCCGGACTGATCTTAATCACGACCAAATCCCCCGACATCATACTTACAAACAACTTACCGTCGGCAGCCATCGCATTGCCCTTTCCAAAACGAGCCTGTTGCCAGGCCACCTTTCCTGTGGATGCTTCAATGCATGTCAAATGGGTGATTGGGCCAGCACCCCCGACATTGTCAAAACCATATAAATAACCATCTACAAGAATCGAAGTTTGCCATTCATTTCGCAACACACTGTCGGCTCCCTGCGATGTCCATCGCTTTTCAATCAGAAAGCCGCCAGCCGTTTTACCCACACCCAGCAGTGCCGCACCATGGTTTTCACCGGAGGATATGAAAAGGTTTTTCCCTACTTTCAAGGGCGTTACAATGTTGCAGTCATAGGGTGTCACGTACGAATGCGACCACAAATCCTCACCGGACACACTCACCCCTCTCAAATGGCTCCCTGTATAGGCCACAATTTGTGACTGGCCGGCTATTTCAATCAACGCCGGTGAGGAATATCCAATCGTGTCAGACCAGGGACGAACCCATGATGAACTACCATCGCTAACCTTATAGGCTGCTAAAGCTGCCCCGCTTGCATGTCCGGTGGTTACAACGACTTGATTGTTGACCAATAGCGGTGAACAGGCCATGCCGTAATCCGCAACCCGTCCCTGAAGTTGACTGACCGTGTCGACTTTCCAAATTAATTTACCATCGGAAAGGTTCACAGCGGCCAGAATGCCTTCCCCAGTGAAGACAAACGCCCTTCCACCCGCACACAGCGGATAAGCCCGGGGACCGTTGCCCATCGCATTGCGAAATGCCGGAGCCACTACTGTCTCCCACTTCGTCATCCCCGAATCACGGTCCAGAGCAATGACAAGTTGTCGACCCTCTTTTTGGATGAGTGTTACAACCAGCGAATTCTGAATCGCCAAACCTGACATACCGACGCCCCCAGGCGACTTCCACTTCACTTGAAGGCCGGATTCAGGCCAGACGGATACCAAACCCGTTTCCTTTGAGATACCGTTACGCTGCGGACCAAGGTGCTGAGGCCAATCCTCTGCAAAGAGCGCCACACTACTGAGAAGAAGAACAAGAGAGGTCAAGTAACGCATCGAATTACCTCATGATGGATCAAATGTCAGCACACTACCACGGTAGGGCAAGATGCAATAAATCGTTACACGCTGGAATTAGGCATCTTAACCGGTTAATTTAATATAACAAACTCAACCACTTACTTTTCCCTCACTTCTGGATCACCTCAATATTCGGTGAATGCATATTCTTCCCGTTAGGTGCTCTTTGAATCGTTTTTTTCTAGTCAGATGATGCCTGACAGAGACTGCCCATGAGCATTTGGAATTGGCAACACGCCTTTGAATCGGTCCCCCCCGGTTTTCAACTTTCCCTCGGTGAAGCGGACACACCGTTAATTCCCTCACGATTTATCGGACCCAATCTCGGCTTAAATCAACTCTACTTCAAGTTGGAGATGTGCAATCCGACCGGCAGTTTCAAGGATCGATACGCCGCTGTTGCAATATCCCACATGTTGGCAAAGGGTCAGACAAAATGTCTCGCCACATCCAGCGGGAATACCGGCGCCTCGCTGGCTGCTTACTGTGCCATGGCTGACATTCAATGTGAAATCGCCGTTGTGGAAACTGCACCACAGGGAAAACTTCAGCAAATGCTTGGCTACGGAGCAACCATCTATCGCATTCAGGGATTTGGTGCGGATCCGGAGATCACTCAGGCCGTCTTTGAAACACTCAATCAGGCTGCCGAGCAAGACGATGCTGCCTTACAGGTAAGTGCCTTTTGCTATAGTCCTCTGGGGATGAGCGGCATCAAATCGATCAGCCATGAATTAAATGGACAGGTGCCTCAGCAAATTGAACATGTGTTTTGTCAGGCCGGCGGAGGCGGACTGGCAATGGGGGCTGCCCAGGGATTCCTTGATCTGCAACAGCGTGGAACAATTCTCAAACCACCGCAGGTGCACATCGTACAGCCGGAAGGAAATGACACAATGGCATCGGCACTCCGCGACGGGAAAACAGAAACCACACCTGTCGACAGCCGGACAAAGATCAGTGGATTACAGGTTGCCAGCATCACCGACGGAACGGAAGCTGTCCGCGACTGCAGGGCGACACGGGGAAATGGCTTCCTTGTCACCGATGCCGCCGTCTGGGAATGCCAGAAGACGCTGGCAGAGAAAGAAGGCGTGTTCTGCGAACCCGCGGCAGCCGTATCCGTAGTGGGTGCCATGAACGCATTTGAAATGGGACACGTTAAGGCGGATGAGGTCGTTATTTGCCCCATTACCGGCAGTGGATTTAAAGATCCTTCCAGTGTTGACCGAATGAATCAACAGCGGGATTGTCCACGGATCAATCACAATCAATTTAAAAATATACTAAGCCGTTAAATCTGTCTTTTGATAATAATTCAATTTCGTATATAATTGCTTACAGATAGCCTGCCCCATATCCACACCGGTAGTCCGCCGATGCTTAAAATATATGACCCCATCGACCGCTCTGATTCCTATTGTGACGGCATTTCACGTCGCAACTTCCTTCAGGTCGGTGCATTGGGAACCAGCGGTTTGACCCTGCCCGGACTGCTTTCACTGGAGGCCAATCAGGGTAAACGCAATAATCCAAAATCGGTCATACTGATTTACCTGGTGGGCGGACCGCCACATCAGGATATGTTTGATTTAAAACCCGAAGCACCTCGTGAAATTGCAGGTCCCTGGAAACCGACCGCGACCAACGTGAACGGAATTGAAATCTGTGAAGCGTTACCGATGATGGCCCAACGCATGGATAAATTCACGGTCATCCGATCCCTCCATGATGCCCAGGCGGGACATGATGCCATTCAATGTTACACCGGCAGAACTCATGCGGGACTACAGCCCACCGGTGGTTGGCCTCAGTTCGGATCGATCGTTAACAAAATCCAGGGACAGCATGTACCGACGACACCTGGATTCATCAGTTTGTGTTACCCCTGTACCCATGGCCCCTACAATGAACCAGGCCCGGGGTTCCTGGGAGTATCCCAATCAGGTTTTCGGCCACTGGGACCTACCCGCAAAGATATGGTACTCAATGGTATCACGACGGACCGCCTTAATAATCGCAAAGCACTGTTATCCAGTTTTGATCACTTTCGCCGCGAAACCGACTCCAGTGGAATGATGAAAGGACTGGACACCTTTACGCAGCAGGCGATGGGCATTCTAACCGCATCCCGTTTGGCCGAGGCACTGGATCTGTCAAACGAAAGTGAAGCTACACGTGAACGTTATGGTACAGGCAATCCGAAAGTATTCATTGACAGCAACGGGGCTCCTCGAGTTCCGCAAAGCTTTCTTGCCGCCCGAAGGCTGATTGAGGCGGGAGCACGCGTGGTTACGGTAAATTACAGCAAATGGGACTGGCACGGGGGACGCAACGCCGAAGGCCGTGCTAACAATTCCATCTTCCTGCGTGAAAAAGAGGATTTCCCGATATTCGATAAGGCAATTACAGCCCTGATTGATGACCTTCATGACCGAGGTTTAGACGAAGACACCGCAGTGTTGGTTTGGGGCGAATTTGGCCGTACCCCTAAAATCAGCGCTAAGGTTGGCCGGGATCACTGGCCCAATGTCGCCTGCGCATTAATGGCCGGGGGCGGAATGCGTCACGGACAGGTAATCGGGGCAACCGATCGAATCGCCGGGGAACCCATTGCGCGACCGGTTTCTTTCCAGGAAGTTTTTGCCACACTTTATCAGCATTTAGGGATCAATGTAGAATCCGCAACGATCAACGACCTGCATGGACGCCCCCAGTATCTTGTCGATCTGGATCATACCGCACTACCGGAATTGATCTAACCGTCACAGAAACATTGCTAAACGTGGGTTCCATACCTATGAAATTCTGTTGTTCTGCCGTCGTGGTTCTCATCTTCAGCTATGCCCGCCTGTCCGCGGACCAACCCGTCGTCATTGAATTATATCCGGATGTCCCGGCAACAGAACAAGCAACCGTCACCGTCTACCATCCTAAAACACCCAGTGGTATCAGCGTATTGATCTGCCCTGGTGGCGGTTATGGCGGACTGGCCATTGAACCGGAGGGGCATGGCATCGCGCGTTGGCTTAATCAACATGATATTACCGGTATCGTACTGCAATACCGCATGCCCAAGGGACGCTGCCAAATCCCTCTGTCAGATGCGCGGCAGGCACTCCAGACGATCCGATCCAACGCACGTGCCTGGCAGCTGAACCGACAGCAAATCGGAGTCATCGGATTTTCTGCCGGAGGGCATCTGGCGTCCACGCTGGCTACCCATACCCGAAATCGACGTGACCGCCCTGCGTTCGCTATTTTGATTTATCCGGTCATTACGATGGGCGACAAGGGGCACGCCGGGTCCCGACGTAACTTACTCGGGGACCAACCGTCAGAACGGTTGATAACCACATTCTCAAATGAGCTGCAGGTCAGTCAACGAACGCCTCCCACGTTTCTTGCACACGCAGTTGATGATCGGGTGGTTCCCAGCATCAACAGCGAAATGTTTCATCGGGCCTGTATCCAGGCTGGCGTTCCCAGTCGTTATCTGGAACTGGAAAGCGGCGACCATGGCTTCCACGGATATCAAGGCCCGTCATGGGACGCGTGGCAACGCGAATCCCTGCCGTGGGTGAAAGAACAATTCAACAACCGCAGCAGCCAACGCCGGCAAAAATAAAACCGTTACCGAGCCCCGTGGAAATCAAAAACCCCATATTCGAATGGCATTTTCACCCAGATATGCGTTTTTTTGGGATTCTGTAAGAAAATCGAAATGTTGACGCACCAGCTCCAGTTCTTTCCGGCAGGTAGGGCGGTTATAGTCCAGTCGGCATCGTCCCGGATAGCCCGTACCCCATAAAATCCGCCGGCTTCCAAATGCGTCCACCACCTGACGTAAGTATGAGTAAGATTCCTGAAAAGGATACTCTTTGGAAATTGATACGGACGTCAAATCGGTGATCTTCACATAGACATTATCAAACCGGCTTAAGCTTAATAGCTCATCCAGTTGCTGTTGAGCATCCGATTCGGCCAGATCAATTTGACTTACATGATCGACAATGACCCGGACGCCGGGATGGCGTTGCACCATCGTGGCAAGCTGTTTTAATTGTGAGCTGTGGATAAAAAAGTTGAAGACTGCCTGTTGTCGTTCGGCGATACGCCACATTTTGTGATGAGCGCGGTTTGTAATCCATCCGTCACCCCCGTTCTGTCCATCGCGATAGTAAATCGGGCTGAATCGCATCCCCTGCATCCCC
>JAYZPA010000103.1:0-19536 GCA_036150515.1 Planctomycetota bacterium | reverse complement strand
CGGTGAACGGTTTATGTGGCGCTGGCGTGACTGGGTCATCGCAGCTTACAACCAGGGGATGCCATTTGATCAGTTTACGATTGAGCAGTTGGCTGGCGATTTGTTGCCCCAGCCCACGCTCCGCCAGCGCATTGCCACGGGCTTCCACCGTAATCACCGAGCCAACTCGGA
This sequence comes from Planctomycetota bacterium, assembly GCA_036150515.1. Classification (GTDB taxonomy): domain Bacteria; phylum Planctomycetota; class Planctomycetia; order Pirellulales; family Pirellulaceae; genus UBA721. The sequence continues at coordinate 19,365 of JAYZPA010000103.1, read as the reverse complement.
GGGAGGCATCGTTTTTGAAGAGTTCCTTGTCGAATATGCGGCCGATCGCGTGGAAACGACAGCGACGGTTTGGCTGGGACTAACGATGACCTGTGCACGGTGTCACGACCACAAATATGATCCTATTACGCAGCGTGAATACTATGAAATGTACGCTTTCTTTAACAGCATTGATGAATCCGGAAGCGTGGATGCCGGTGGCGATGCTAAGCCGGTGCTTTCCGTGCCCACAGACGAACAACGGCAACGATTTGATTCCATCCAACGAGAATTGGCAAAGGCCACAGACATGGCGCGGCTGCCTGCTGGAAAAGAAGAACAAGCTCGCAACGAGTGGATCCAAGCGTTACAAGCAGAACATAAACACCATGGGCGTTTTTTAGGGTGGAACGCTCTCCATCCCATTAGTGCAGCCAGTTCTGCAGGTGCAACCACGAGTATTGATTCCGAGGGCGGGGTGCTTATTACCGGCAAGCTTCCTGACAAAGACGATTACACCATCGTGATTGACCAGCCGCAGAAAAACATCACGGCGATTCGACTGCAACCCACGACACATGAACAACTTGAATTCAATGGCCCGGGACGAGCCTCTAATTTCGTGCTGACCAGTTTTGAGTTAACGGCAACTCACTCTGATAAAAAACCACGCCCCATTAAGATACTCGACGCCGTTGCTGATTTCACTCAAAGCTCATTTGACGTCAAACACACGCTCAATCCTTCCATCGACGCAGCACAATCAAATATCCGTTTAACCCCCTGGCAATATTTGGGATCACTATCTGCCGAGAACTTTGACGTTGCCCACGACAAGTCATTTTTTGATGAAACCGCTGCAGTTGATTTGGCAATGCCCGTTGCAGATGTTGCTTGGAAACAGCGTGATGAATTCATTGATGGGAAAATACATGCGCTACCCGCGCAGGAGAATATGGCTCATTATTTATTTCGCACATTAACCGTGTCACAGGACATGAAGCTGGTTTTACAGTTTGGTAGTGACGATGGAATTCGAGTGTGGGTCAACGGAAGCGAAAAACTAAACAAGAAGATTGCTCGCGGAGTCCGGGCTAACCAAGAGCAGGTCACCGTAGATTTAGAACAGGGTGAGAATCAATTGTTGATCAAAATATCTCAAGAACGTGGGGAGTGTGGTTTTTATTTTAATTATAGCTCGCCCAGTGCTGATTCTGGCTGGGCCGTCTGGGACGGTGAACTGAAGACATCGATCGACCGAGAGGCCATTTTCTACCTAGCGGAACCACTGACACTGGCACAAGGCGAACAATTAACCGTTACTCTGCGTCATCAATCCAAACATGCAAAACATACACTGGGATATTTTAAGCTTGCCACCACGACGGATGCCAAACCAACCCTGAAAACACGCGATGCTCCACCATTACAGGTCGCTTCCGTTCTTGCTAAGCCCACCGACAACTGGAATGCGGCGGAGACTGAATTGATTGCACAATATCACCGAGAACACACGGATGCATACATTACCGCTCGCAAACAACGAGTCCTGTTAGAAACCGAGCAGCAGCGAATGGGGGCAAACTTCTCACAAACGATGGTCATGCGTGACCGTAATGATGTGCGCGAAACTAAAATGCTTACGGTGGGGCAATATGATTCACCCTTGAATGACGAACTGCTGCAAGTCGGAACCCCCGCCAGTCTAGGTCGACTAGCGGAAGACGCCCCGCGAAATCGACTTGCCTTGGCTCAATGGATTACATCTCCGCGCAACCCGCTTACAGCGCGTGTTGTTGTAAATCGATTTTGGCAACAGTTCTTTGGTATCGGAATCGTAAAAACAACCGAGGATTTTGGTACGCAGGGTGAACCACCCAGTCACCCGTACCTGCTGGACTGGTTAGCTTCGGATTTCCGGGAGAACCGATGGGATGTGAAACGCATGGTAAAAATGATGGTGATGAGCGCCACCTATCGCCAGTCGTCTAAGGTGACGCCGCTGGTACTGGAAATGGATCCCTACAATCGAATGCTTTCCCATGCCTCCCGTTTTCGTTTGCCTTCGCACACGATTCGCGACAGTGTGCTTGCGACCTCCGGCCTGTTGGTTACAAAACTGGGAGGCCCGTCGGTCAAACCCTATCAACCGGATGGATTGTGGGCTGATTTTAGTTTTGGAAAAATCAAATACCAGCGTGATAGCGGATCGGCCCTGTATCGACGCAGCCTGTATACCTTCTGGCGGCGGTCTCTTGGACCCCCAAATATGTTTGATGAAGCAAGTCGACAGACCTGTACGGTGCGGATGACTCGAACCAATACGCCCCTACACGCATTGATATTATTAAATGACATTACGTTTGTAGAGGCAGCCCGTGTCTACGCACAACGGATTCTGCAGGAGTATACGGATCCAACGGAACGATTGTCCGCCCTGTTTCGGGAAGCCTTACACAGGTCGCCCAATGAAGAGGAACGCGTGTTACTGGCTCAAATACTGGAGAAGGCACGCACCTATTATGAGAAGCACCCCGAGCACCGTACAGCGCTGTTAAAAGTAGGGGAAGCACCGGTGGATGATAAAATCGATATGACCGAACTTGCCGCATTTACCAATGTGGCCAATGTGGTTTTCAACACCGATGAGTATTTAACCAGAGAATAAGTGAACGATTGCATGGAACCAATTCTGGAACACCAACGACAGATCACGCGACGTCGATTTTTCGGACAAGCCGGAACAGGACTCGGGGTTGCTGCGCTGGCATCCCTGTTAAACGGGTCAAAAAAAACAGGGGCGGCTGAGGGATTGACCGGGCTTCCTCAGTTTCCGGCAAAGGCAAAGCGTGTTATCTATCTGTTTCAAAACGGAGCGCCTACCCATGTTGATTTATTTGACCATAAACCTCAGCTCGAAAAATACCGGAATACGGATTTGCCGGATTCCGTGCAAAAAGGGCAACGCCTGTCGACGATGACACAAGGGAAATCGCGTAAAGTGCTGTCCAGTGCGTGGAAGTTTCGCCCCTACGGGGAATCGGGTACCTACATGAGTGAACTCGTTCCTTACATGGGCGGGATTGCTGATGATCTGTGTCTGATTCGTTCGATGCATACCGAAGCGGTTAACCATGCACCGGCAATTACTTATTTCCTGACGGGTTCGGAAATGCCGGGACGTCCGAGCTTCGGATCATGGCTCTCTTACGGTTTAGGTAGTGCGAACGATGAGTTGCCGACATTTTGTGCGATGACCAGTCGGGATCAGGGTGCCACATGCGGTCAGATCTTCTACGAGTGGTATTGGGGTTCTGGCTTTCTTCCGAGCCACCATCAGGGTGTGAAATTCAGAGGAAACGGGGATCCCGTACTGTATCTGTCGAACCCGGACGGGATCGACCGGAAATTCCGGAAATCGCTGCTGGATGATCTGGCAGCGTTGAACCATCTTCGACAGCAGGAGGTGGGAGATCCTGAAATCCTTACGCGGATTTCGCAGTATGAAATGGCTTATCGAATGCAGGCGTCGGTTCCGGAAATTACCGATGTTGAATCCGAACCTCAGCACATTCTGGACATGTATGGACCGGATGTACTTCGTCGCGGATCCTTTGCACAAAATTGTCTGTTAGCCCGGCGACTTGCTGAAAAAGGAGTGCGCTTTATCCAGCTGATGCATGCTGGCTGGGATCAACACAACAATCTGCCAACACAATTGCAGGTTCAGGCAAAAGACACAGATCAACCTTCAGCAGCCCTGGTCCGTGATCTCAAACAACGGGGGCTACTGGAAGATACGCTGGTAATCTGGGGTGGCGAATTCGGTCGCACGCCGTTTTGTCAGGGCGATATCAATAATAAGAAACAACACGGACGTGATCACCACCCGTACTGTTTCAGCCTGTGGATGGCCGGCGGTGGAATTCAGGGAGGGATGACCTACGGGAACTCAGATGAATTTTGCTACAACGTTGCTGAGAACGGCGTGCACGTCCATGACCTGCAAGCCACCATCCTGAATCGCCTTGGACTTGACCACGAACGGCTTACTTACCGATTTCAGGGTCGTGATTTCCGGCTAACCGATGTTCATGGTAAAATTGTCAAACCGATTTTGGTTTAACAGGAGCTGGTTCCATTAACACGCCGCGTGCGAAGCAACCCAACGTCCTGTTGTTCTCGGTCGATCACTGGCCCGCTTCTTTGCTGGGTGTCGCCGGGCATCCCGTGATTCAAACTCCGACGCTGGATTCGCTGGCACGGATCGGAACTCGATATACGAATGCCTACACCGAATGCCCTGTTTGCATTCCGGCACGACGTACCCTGCTCACAGGTACGTCGCCGCGGACGCATGGAGACCGTACTTTTGAAGTTGACAAACCACTACCCGGGATCCCCACGATCGCCGATGTGTTTAGCCAACATGGATATCAGGCGTATGCCTCTGGAAAGCTACATGTTTATCCACCCCGGGCTCGGGCTGGTTTCGATGATGTTCAGCTTTGCGAAGAAGGTCGGCCTCAAATGGGACCAACCGACGATTATGAGATCTATTTAGGTGAACAGGGACTGGTGGGACAACAGTTCATGCATGGAATGAGTAATAACGACTATCATGCACGGCCATGGCATCTCGATGAAAAACACCACAGCACGAATTGGATCACCCGGGAAATGTGTCGCTTCATCCAGCGTCGTGATCCCACCCGTCCCGCATTCTGGTACTGCTCCTATACACATCCTCATCCACCGCTGGTACCACCCCGCTGGTATCTGGATTTATATAAGGATACGGAAATCCCCGTGCCCCGGCAGGGTACATGGCCTACGTCAGCGGATACCATGCCCTGCTGGATGAACAACCGACTGATTCCGACGGATCATCTTAATGACACCACGATTCGATTTGCCCGACAGGCGTTCTACGCACTGTGCACGCACATTGATCATCAGATGCGGATTGTTCTGGGGACTCTGCGGGAAGAAGGAATACTGGATAACACGATTCTGATGTTCCTGTCAGACCATGGTGATATGCTTGGCGAACACGGGTTGTTTGCAAAGCGACTTTTCTATGAGGATTCGGCCGGGATCCCGATGTTGCTTGTCGACGTTGCCGGACGTGGCCCGACTGACGGTGGCCGCACGGATCATCGGCTGGTGGGACTGCAGGATTGTATGCCGACATTACTGGAGATGTGTGAATTACCCGTGCCCGATTCTGTTGATGGATTATCGATGGCAAATTCTACGACACGGGAATATCTGTATGGCGAGTACGGAGAAGGATTCGAAACGACACGGATGCTGCACAATGGTCGGTTCAAACTGATATACTTTGCAGCAGGTAATCGTAGCCAGTTATTTGATCTGGATGAGGACCCACATGAAATGACTGATTTGAGCGATTCGTTGCCTCACAAACCGGTGCTTGAAAAACTGACAGCACTTTTGATCAGCGAACTCTATGATGCAGATGAACCGTTGCTTGTCGACGGTGTGTTACAGGGACTTCCCATGCCACCCCATACTCCACCCGACCGAAACCTTTCACTGCAGCGAGGCAGTCACTGGCCTGTACCCCCGCAATCATAAATTCATATTTAACCTTTTTGTATTTGGATCCAAGCTATGAAAACCATTTCCCATGCACTGCTGTTATCCCTGCTTTTTGCCACCACTGTGCTGACGGCGGCTGACCGGTTTCCTAAACTTGCCGACACGGATTGGGGATGGTGGCGTGGTCCGAGCCACAATGGTGTGGCGGGATCCACCGCCCGTCCTCCACTGCAGTGGGATAGCCGGACGAATATTCTCTGGGAAGCCGACATTCCAGGACGGGGACACTCTTCGCCAACGGTGGTCGGTTCGCGGATTTATCTCACGACCGCAGATGAAACGAAACAGACGCAACATGTTCTATGCTATGGCCGTGATAACGGTGAATTGCTGTGGAACGAGCAGATTTACCAGGGGAATTTTGACCATAACAACAAGAAAAATTCCTTTGCTTCGAGTAGTGTAAGTTGTGAGGGCAAACAGCTGTACACCAGTTTTTTTCGGGACAAAAAAGTCCTGACGGTCGCTTTGACACTGGATGGTGACAAAGTATGGGAACATGTCTATCCGGGCTTTGCATCCCATCAGGGGTTTGGCACATCTCCCCTGCTCTACAAAGATATGGTAATTATTGCGGCCGATAATAAAGCAGAAGGAGGAGGCATTCTGGTTGCACTGAACCGTCAGACCGGAAAAATTGTGTGGCAGACACCGCGTCCCAAATGCCCCAATTACGTATCACCAACAATCTATCAGCTGAATGGGCGTGATGAACTGTTGATGGCTGGTTGTGAATTGATTGCCAGCTATAACCCGGATACCGGAAAACCCAACTGGCAGTACGCCGGGACTACCGAAGAAGTTGTGGGTAACGTGGCCACCGATGGTAAGTATCTGTTTGCCAGCGGCGGTTATCCCAAACGTGAAACATGGTGCTGGCTTGCCGATGGAAGTGGCAAATTGGTATGGAAAAATAGTGTTCGAACCTATGTCCCGTCGATGCTTGTATTGCCCAAACATCTTTTTACCGTAACGGATGATGGAATCGCTTATTTGTGGAATAAGGTGACGGGTGCGGAAGTATGGAAACAACGACTGGGGGGTGGATTTAGCGCCAGTCCCATTCTGGCAGGAGGCCATATTTTTGTTTCCAGTGAGTCAGGGCTGACATGGGTCTTAAAACCTGAGGAGACAGAGGTTACGGTGGTTGCTAAAAACCAACTGGGAACCGGACATATAGCCACGCCCGCTTTTAGTAGAAATCAGATTTTTCTGCGAACGATTGACGAGAGTTCCGGTGGTAGGGAAGAACGACTGATCTGTGTTCAGCTTACAACGAAATAGATGTCGGCAGATCATGGCATTTGATCGATTAAGTAGTGCCAAAGAAAAACACAACCGTCGCTTCATGCTAAAATCAGTCCATGATTATCGCTGATAAACTTGTTTTTCGATATCCCGACTCCGATTTTGAATTGCAGTTACCTAAACTTGAGTTTGCAACAGGATCGCAGTGGGCCATTGCCGGACCCAGTGGTTGCGGAAAAACAACGTTATTGCGTTTGTTAGCCGGCATCGAACGCCCGCAATCAGGCCGGATTACCGTCAACGACCGGGCATTGGGTGAATTGTCGGAAAAGGCAATGCGGGCTCTGCGCAATCGTGAATTTGGAATTGTATTTCAGGATTTTCGGCTGATTGAGTACCTCTCAATTCGGGATAATATACTGTTGCCGGTTCTGTTGTCCGACACTGCTGATATTTCCTGTGTCGAAGAAGATCTCTCCAGACTAATGGATATTGTAGGGATCGGTGGATTTTTAAATCAGCCGGTAGCGAAGTTGTCACGGGGGGAAATGCAGCGTGTGGCGGTTTGCCGAGCATTGATCCGACAGCCTTCGGTGATTTTCGCAGACGAGCCAACGGCTAATCTGGACCGAACCAACGGCGATATTATCTGGGATCTTCTGTTGGAGCATGCTCGGCAGACGAATGCAACGCTCATTGCAGTGACGCACGATGAAGCGGCGATCGATCGGTTTGCCACAACCCTCAACCTTGATTCGCTGGTGAAAGAGGCGGTGTCATGAAAAGCATGATCCGTCTGGCATGGTCCTATATTTCGGCACACCGCGGTCAGTCAATAGCCATGGTCGTTGCTGTCAGTCTCTCGTTGAGTCTGCCTTTGGCAACGGTGCAGATGGTGAACCAATATGAACGGCAACTGCTCACGCGTAGCGGCAACCCTCCACTGCTGCTGGGGCCGCGAGGCAGTCGCTATGATTTGATCCTCAAGGCACAGTATTTTATTGGCCAGAGCCAGACTCCCATGCAATGGAGTGTTTATCAGGCTGTGGTCGCAGCGAAAGGGGTCCGTAGTGTCCCCGTACACTTACGGCATACCGCACAGGATGAAACGAATCAGGTTGTGGGAACCGTGGCGGATTACTTTAGGGTCCGGAAGATTTCATTTATCACAGGAGGGGTGTTTGCTCATCCTGGCGAGTGTGTTGTGGGGGCATCGGTGTCGACCAACCGTGGAGTGGTCCGCACGGACATTTCCAATCCGTTTGACCTGAGTGCTCCCCCGCCACTGGAGTTGATGGTGGTTGGGCGACTGGCCCCGACGGGGACTCCTGATGACGATGCCATTTTTGTTTCTATGGAAACAGCGTGGATACTTGATGGTTATGGCCATGGCCATGAGCAGGAAGATCAGGGCACGGCTCCGTCCTCCGGATCCGCAATGGACGGAGACGGTTCGGGTCATCGGCCAACGTCACCGATCACCAGAATCGACCAAACCAATCGACATAAAATCCATTTTCATGGAAATCGCGATCAGTTTCCCGTGTCGGCGGTTTTGATATGGCCGACACATTTGCGTGACGGGGTCATTCTGGAAGGGCAATACGTGGATCACGCATCGTTGCAAATCCTGCAACCAGACAGAGAGGTTCAAAGGTTGCTGGAATATGTGTTTCAGGTAAGAAATCTACTGCATCGGGTTTTTATTGCCCTGGCGGGGATTACCGCCTTGTTGGTCGTTGTGATTGTACTGCAGTCCCTTAGTGTAAGACGTCGGGATTTGGAAACGATGTGTCTGGTTGGGTGTTCCCGACGTCGTGTGTCATTTTTGATTGCATGGGAACTGTTAATTCTGGTTTGCGGAGCCATTTTGCTGGCGGTGGTGACCTCCGCGGTCATGATTGAAGTTTTGCCGTCGATTGTCACCCTACTGTAAAGCCATGGATTTACCCGGACCGCATAGGTGTCCAGATTAGGTTAAATGGAAACGGTCTGGAACTGCCCGGTCGATGTACCAGGATGGTATGATAAGGAACAAATGAGGTTCTTGAAGGAGGGAGTACGATGCGGATTGCAATTTGCGGGATGGTTTTGGGACTGATGTCCGGTGGCACACTGACAGCTGCGGAAAAAATAGCGGATGGCATTACGCTTACCTACGGGGCGGTCAATTCCGTTTTGATCCAGGGGAGCGAATCCAACGCGGTGGTTTATGGGGTCGCGGACGCGGCGCTGCCAAACGTCGACTACGTACTTTTGGCGCATCACCGCAGGGATGTGCTTTGGGCTGCACGGCCTTTGGTTGAAAATGGAGCGAAGGCGATTGCACCTGAAGCCGAACGCGCGTTGATTGAATCTCCCGAACAATTCTGGGAAACCTTCCGAACGAAACGATTTCATGACTACGATCAACAGTCCACAAAAATTTTGGATCGCGCTTTGACAGTGCAACGCTGGGTTGCCGAGGGTGATGTAATTCAACTGGGAAATGTAAAACTCGAAGTCATGGATACGCCTGGATTCACGCGGGGCAGTATTTCCTATGTCACCGAAGTCGAGGGATTGCGCATTGTCTTTTCCGGAGACCTGATTTACGCACCGGGAAAGATCCTTGATCTTTACAGCTTTCAGGATGCGATCCCGGAAGCCAATATCCGTGGGTACCATGGGTACGGTGGTCGATTATCCTCATTGATCCGGAGTATTGATAAGATTCTTGCTCTCAAACCGGATGTGCTGATCCCCATTAGAGGAACGGTGATGAAACGCCCGGTGCCCGCTCTAAATAAACTCAAATCACAAATCCAAACCCTGTATCGGGATTACCTGTCCACAACGGCTTTGAATTGGTATTTCAAACAGGACCGCATGGGCCTTACCGCTCAGGGTATTCTTGGCGATGACATCGACTTCTCGCTGATGCCCTACAGCTTACATGAAGATACACCCGAATGGATTTGGGTTCGAGGTACGAGTCGGTTGGTGATTGCTGAAAATGGTCATACGCTGCTGGTTGATTGCGGTAATGATGGTGTGATTGAGGGAGTGCAGGATCTGATTGACCGTGGCCTGATTGAACGAGTCGATGGAATTTTCGTGACACACTATCATGATGACCATACGAACTCGGTTCAAAAAGCCGCGGAAACATTCAAGTGCCCTGTATATGCACTGAAATTTTATGCCGATATCCTTGAGAATCCCGGCCATTACCATATGCCCTGTTTGCACCACCTTCCGATCAAAAATGTCGTACGTAAGGAAGATGGAGACTCGTTTCAGTTTTTTGAATTTAAGCTGACATTTCGGACGTTTCCGGGACAGACCTTTTACCACGGTGCAATGTTAGTTGAAAAACCAAATCATCTCCCCGTCTTCTTTATTGGGGATGCATTCTCTCCTTCCGGGATGGACGATTATTGTGTCCTTAACCGTAATTTGCTGCATGAGAACGATGGATACCTGCTGTGCCTGTCGCGTGTGCGGGAATTGGGGGATCAATATTGGTTAATTAATGAACATATCCCCCATATCTTTAGGTTTACGAACGCTGAGTTAAATCATTTGGAAAGTGGTTTTAGGAAACGCATTGAGACCATCTCCAGACTGATTCCCTGGGATGATCCTAACTACGGAGTTGACGAACAATGGGCGATGCTCTACCCGTATGGAAGTACCGCTGCAGCGGGCGAGGTTCGTGAATTTCAGGTTGTATTTACCAATCATTCCTCCAAACGCCGAAAATACGAAGTCCGACTGCGACTGCCTAAGGGAGCGGAGATTATCTCTCAGGAAGATTCGCCGGTGGTTGGGGCAGGTGTTCGGGGAAGCATGCGGTTTGAAGTGAAAATGCCGGAAGCCGCAGGTACCTATTTGATTCGCGCTGACATTGCCTCCGACGGGATCGATGTCCGTGATTGGATCGAAGCACTGGTTGTTGTCGAATGAAGTTCCCCCGGGTCATCAAGGCAAACCATTCAAAGCACCGTGTTTGGTTGCGTATTGGTTTTTTGAATCTTCTCTGTTTGACGTTGTTGGGATCGACTGCCAAGGCCCATCCCATTTCCCTGACGGATGCCGTCGTTGATGTGCGTACAGATCATGTCCGGATAAAACTTGGTGTCGCCATTGAAGATTATGTGCTTTACTACGACCTGCAGGCAAACAAGGAATTCAAATATACAGCGGATGTATTGAGAGAGAGGGCCAAAAAACACCAGCAGTTCATTTTGGATCGCTTGCAGATTCGGGGAGCTGACGGGAAGTTGCTGGCCGGACAATTACAGGGGCTTGATACCACTCAGATTCCCGATGAGGGGGTGCTTCAGACGGAGATTAAGTCACGTCGGGTGAGTTATCAACTGAAATATCCAGTGACTCGGAAGCATCGATTTCTGACCATTCGTCAGTTGTTTGGTGAACTTCAGCCGGCTTCCATGGACTGCCTTCTACTGCATAACGGGTTTTTACTGGAAAAGGCGAGACAACTGGCATCCGGACAGACCTATACGATCGAATTGGATTGGGACAATCCACCGACACAGCGACCTGATTACAAGACGTTTCGAGCGAATCAGGAAGAGCAACTACGCAAGCGGCTGGGAATTGCCAGTTACAGTACGCTTTATTCCTTCCTGTATATCACCCCCCGTGAAGTACGACATGAAATTCTGATCCCCATGTTAACTCTGGAAAAGTGGGTTCCCCTGCAGCGTAAGGATCCTGATTTTCTTGAAGTGGATGAGCAAAAAAGGGCCGAGGCATCACTCGAGGATTTCTTCAGCAAAGGAAATCCGGTCACCATCAACGGAGATGTCGTTCAACCGCATCTGGATCGCGTTAGTTTTTTCGGTTTAGATATTCGCGATTTTGCGCTCAACGCACCGGCCAGAAAGGTCAATGTCTACCAAGCGCGAGTTGGCCTGATCTTTGGTTATCGCTCTGCTGCACCCGTCCGACAGCTTAAACTGGAATGGGAAACGTACAATCAATATGCGCCCATGCTCAAATCGATGGTATTTGTAAATGATGAGACTCCTTTCACTCAGTTTTTCGTGAAAAATGCACCAGGGTTTCAATGGGTTTTAAATAAAGAGAAACGCATACGACCACAGAGTGTGAAAGTTGGCTTGAAAGAGTCTGAGGTAACGCAGGAGACGGCCAGGGAAGTTGCCGGCGGTATTCTACGGAATGTCTTTGGCGCGATGAATGCCGATGATGACGGCGGAGTGTTTGATACATTGTCGGTGTCGGTTAGTGGGGAACTAATTCGGGAGATTTATTTGAAGATAAAGCGTGCGTTGATTGTGGCGGAACAGGGATCTGCTTCATTACGTGTGCGAGATGTGAGGGTTTTGTCTGCGCGGGTAGAGTCTCAGGGTGGGGAAAATGTGATTTTGAAATGCCGCTGGGAAATTACGGGTACCGTTGAACACTGGGGACACCTCCACACGCGGACCGATACGTTTGACGGTGTATTGGAGATGAAGCGAGAGCGTCATGCCTGGATGTTGCAGGGATTTCGTGTTGAGGATCAGAAACTAAAGGCCATGGAGACCACGCTGCGTTATGGGGAGTGAGTGTGGCAGTTGAGAAAATCAGCGGTTGTGAGTACTCTTATCTGTTATGGTTTGAAGTCAAGGATGGCCGGATATTGGATAAACCGAGGACGTTGTGACCGCTAATTCAGAATCAAATCCAACAGCAACGCTCGTTTCCCGCCCGCGGTGGCAGCAAGGGGCAGGCATGTTGCTATGGATGGGCCTGCTGGCAACGCCCTGGTTGGCAGCGCATTTGATGAAAAGCGATTTAACTGCTGCTCCGCATAATGACGATTGGCTCTACGCCCGCAGTGTACAGGTATTAAGTGACCAGGGACGGTATCAGCATGTTACGCAACACGGACAGCTGGCAGCAAGCGTTGTCAGTCATGTGGGCTGGGGACGATTGTTTATAGGTGATGAATTTGAATATGAGGATCTCCATCTTTCACAAGCGGTTGCGGGGTGGCTGGTCTGCTGCTGCCTGTTTGCGGCATCGCTGCGACTGGGTGTGGCTAAAGCACCAGCGTTGCTGGCGACCGTCTCCCTGTTGATCCACCCGTTGTTTTGGGGTCATACGTTCACTTTCATGACGGACATTACCGCGTTGATGTATATGTCTGGTGCTCTGTTATGTTTTGTCCTCAGCCGGAATTTACAGAGTATCACGATGATTCTGGCCGGTAGCGTCCTTTCTGCAATGGCGTTATGGAGTCGTCAAACGCATGTATTAATCATTCTGGTTCCTCTGGTGGTCCTCGGTTTCAAACGCGACGATTTCTCGCTGCTACAAGTTGTTAGTCGCACGCTTGCCATTACAGTGATTCCCGTCCTGGCCTGGGCCGTCTTTGAATTTGGATGGCTGGTTCCGGGAGATCAACAGCGAGCTTCGATTATCTCGGTGAAGCAATGGGACTCAGAGAGGGCCAGACAGACCGGGATCTACTTGTATGGGCTGGCTCTGTTAATGGGCATGCTTGTATTACCGCTGAGTGCCTGGGGAGTTCGCAGATTCTGGGATCGCCGTGATATCGCCATTCGTGTGAATTGGGTCTCAGGCACGGTTGTTTTAGCCGGGTTGTTGGGCGTATTTATTACGACCGATGCGCGTACCTACATCACACAGTCGGTGGGGTATTTCCTGCAAAACGCCCATTTCGGTCCCGTGCTGTTTGCTGACCTGCCCCATCCGGATGGCAGCTGGAGTTATCTGGCAGATGTCAAGTGGATGCCCATTGTTTGGCAGACGCTGACGGTCGTCAGCATAGTGGCGGTTGCCATGGTGGTTGCGATTTCCACATCGCGGCAGCGCGTCGTGGAACAGTTTGGGGTACCCAATGAAATGCGTCCATGGCGTCTGGGGTTATTCGTATTTATGGTGGTTGAGATTTTATTTATGGTCACGATGGTCACGAACATTGTCGATCGATATTGGCTGGTTTTGTTTGTGCCGGCGCTGTTGTGGATTGTCACCAGTGATGGTTTCAAACTGAGCATTCCTCCCGGACGCACCGGTGCCACACTGATGTGGTTATCGATATTCACTCTGGCCTATCTTAGTACGACGTTTACCCACGATTTGCTTGTATGGAATCACCACCGCGGCGAACAGATGCAGCAGTGGCTGGCCGTCGATGGCGTGGTCGCCCGGGATGTTGATCTGGGCGCCGACATCAATGGGTGGCTTCGTACCGAAGAGGACTATAACAGCATGCAGCGCGACGGTGATTCAACCCGCAGTTGGCGCGGGTTTGCTGTCAAGTCGCTGGCACACCGACCCCGCGAGGGCTGGGATACTGTGGCCGTCCGCCGCTGGTATAGCTGGGCTACTCGGCGATGGCAGGTTTTATACTTACTGGAAAAGCACTGATGTGGTTATTCGCTTTTCCAGTCGTCCGTACGAAATGGTGAAGCGGGCAGTCCGTTCGCGTTGGATAAATTTGGTTCTGCAAGTTGGTGCCACGCGAAACGCACGGCTTGGGGTCGATCCACGGCGTCAGCCTGGACGACGATGGTGTCACCTTTCACGGTTGCCGTCGCATCGACAAATGCTTTGTCGGCACCCGCGATTTGAAAATGTGTAAGTGCTTTTCCGTCACGTGCGACCAATCCGTCACCGGTATGGTCGAATGAGATGACGATTTTGTTTCTAGAGGTCTTGTGCTTTTTGTACAGCGGGCCGGAGTAGACCAGATCCTTTTGGCCATAGGTATTCGCCAAAGCCCATAATGCCAGACGTTTGCCGACATCCTGTTTATTGCGGGGATGGATGTCCTTAACGTTGCCGATGTCGACGGTCACGGCCATCCCGGTGTTTTTGATTTGCAGCGCTGCGGTTTGTGCTTCCCAGATTTCCGGTAAAGCCGTCACGCTGCCCCCATAGGTAAACGGAGCGAGTTGAACAAACAGAAATGGCATGTCCGGGTCATCAAACACATCCCGCCATCCCTGGATGAGTGCTTTCTTCTTTTCGTAGTACATCATGGCATCGCCACGATTGGATTCCCCCTGATACCAGATAGCGCCCTGAAAATTAAAGTGTCGAAAGCTGTGGATCATGCCGTTGTACAACGCGAGTGCGGACTGATGGTTCACCTGTCCTTTGGGATTGACGACCGGAAAATCAGCAAGATTGTCCCCAATCGACTTCAGCGCCGGCACCGATTTGAACCCTGCTGGAGAAGTCCATGGTTCGATGCGGGTACCACCCCAATTCGATCCGATCAGACCGATCGGTACGTTCAATTCGTTTTTAAGGTGACGTGCAAAGAAATATCCAACGGCAGTGAAGTTGGGTACATTTGCCGGGTTGGATTCCAGCCAACCGCCGGTAGGACTATCATCCTCCGGTTGGGCGGAGGGACGGTGCGCAAATTTGATATGGCGGATCAAAGGGTGTTCGCTGTTGGCAATTTCCTCCTCTGGATTGTTGGAATTACGTACAATCCATTCCATATTGGACTGTCCCGAACACAACCAGACTTCCCCAACGAGCACGTTTGCCAGTGAAACGGTATTGCTGCCTTTGATTTGAATCTCATGGGGGCCCCCGGCAGGTAAGGGATCCAGTCGGACCATCCATTGACCCGCGGTGTCAGTGGTTGCCTGACCGTGCTTGCCGGCGACCGCAACGTTGACCTGCTGACCGGGATCATCCCAACCCCACAACACAATGGGCTCGTTGCGTTGCAAAACCATGTTTTCACCAATGATCTGCGGTAACTTGATCTCCGCAGATGTGGTGAGTGTTACTGATAGCAGGGTGACGAAGCTAAGGGTCCATTTAGAGACGGTGTTCATGGTGAGGATTTCCGATGGGGTGCACTGAAGAGTATAACGCTGTTTTGATTTTAAACGGCTTAAAACGGTAATTCCACTAGGGTAGTCGGAATTAAGGAATACCATGGGCAACGGGTTTCTCTCCTTTCCCCGGCGGGTTATGTCCGTATCGAACTGATTTGAGTTGTCGTTGAATGCCGATGTATGTAACAATGGGGATGGTGAGGATCGGGATACAGGAAGGTTTAAGGGCAAGAGGATTTAGCAATGCGGTGTGGGCGATTGGATCGACGTGATTTCATTCAGGTGGGATGTTCCGGTTTTCTGGGCATGACCTTACCGCAGTTGCTTAGGGCGACCGAGAGTCGCCGCAATGGAAAGTCCGTCATTCTGGTTTTTCAGACCGGGGGCGGTAGTCAGTTAGATACGTTTGACCCCAAGCCGGATGCGCCGGCGAACATCCGCGGTGAGTTTTCAACGATCCAAACCAAGATTCCCGGGGTGTTATTCTCCGAGCACCTTCCTAAACTGGCGGTACGGACCGACCAAATCGCGGTCGTGCGTTCTCTCCGCCATGGCGATAATCGTCATTTGTCAGGCACGCATAATACGCTAACAGGTGAGCCTCAGATTTTCCGTGGAGATGCGAATGAGGACAAGGAACTGTCGCGACTGGATCGTCCCTGCTATGGCGGCGGAATTCGCATGTTCAATCCGACGGATAATGGAATGCCATGTCAGGTCACCGTGCCCCGTCCGCTGATCGAAGGGTCTTTAACCTGGCCCGGACAGCATGCAGGATTTCTGGGACCTAAGTATGATCCCTGGCAGGTGAATTCAGATCCCAACAGCAAGGACTTTAAGGTTCAGGGTGTTCAGTTGCTGGATGGATTGACCAGCAGTCGGCTTTCAAATCGTTTTGATATTCTGGGGGACATGAACTCCCAACAGCGCAGTCTGGACCGGTTTGCCAGGGGGATTCAGTTTACCAGTCAGCAACAGGAAGCCTACAGCATGCTGACTTCACCGAACATTGCTAAAGCCTTTGATATCGAATCCGAAACAGCTGACGTGCGAGATCGATATGGCCGTAACGAATACGGGCAGACGATTCTGCTGGCGCGACGGTTAGTGGAATACGGTGTACCCTATGTGCAATGCAACATGGGGATTGTGCAGTCATGGGATACACATTCCGACAATTTTCCTAGATTAAAGAAGAAACTCCTGCCGGGAATTGACGGAGGTGTCTCCGCATTGATTGATGATCTTACGGACCGATCCATGCTGGACGACGTGCTGATTGTGGTCGTCGGTGAATTTGGTCGCACACCCACGATTAATAAAAACCCGGGGCGTGATCACTGGGCTTCCGGATATAGCGGTTTGTTTATTGGAGGAGGAGTGCGGGGAGGTCAGGTGATTGGAAGGTCCGACCCTCATGCCGGGCATCCGGAAACGGTTCCCTATCACCCTAATGATATTGGTGCGACAATCTACCGTACGCTGGGAGTTGATCTGCACAGTGAAATGCATGATCAACTGGACCGTCCAATCCGTTTAAACAACGGAAAGGTCATGCAGGCGCTCTATGTCTAAACGAGTTCGCCGCCTGGCTCGATGAGAATCTTAAGAAAGGTTTATCGTGGGCTTTGATTTAGTGATTTGCGGAGGTGAAGTGATCGATGGAACCGGTTCACCGCGACAACGATTGGATGTGGGCATTACCCGTGGGCGAGTGACCGCGTTGGACAATCTGGCAGATGTAGAAGCCGGAATGGTTATCGATGCCACGGATCGAATCGTCGCGCCCGGTTTTATTGATGTGCACAATCATAGTGATGGGTGGGTGTTCCGCGATCAACAGCAGACTTATAAAACGGCCCAGGGTTTTACGACCGAGGTGCTGATGTCCGATGGAATTTCCTATGCACCGGTTGATGAATCAACGTGGCGTGAATGGTTTTACTATCTGCGGGGTCTGAATGGCCTGAGGATGCAGGACTACCAGGGATGGGAGTCGCTGGATGATTATCTTCAGCTACTGGATGGAAACTGCGTGCAAAATGTGGCTGCTCAAATTCCCTATGCTAATCTACGAACGCTGGTCAATGGTTTTGAAGCAACGCCGATCGATGATTCGCAAATGCTGCGGATCCAGAAACTGGTTCGAGAGTGTCTAGAGGCGGGCGCTGTGGCAATGTCCACCGGTCTGGATTACGTTGCTCAGTGCTTTGCTTCCACGGATGAATTGGTGGATGCCTGTCGCCCTATGGCCGAATTACAGACGCCCTACGTTACTCATATGCGCTACAAGAAAACACTGCTTCCCGCGATTGAGGAGGCGATCGAAATTGGGAGACAGGCAGGTGTGCCGGTTCATTTGTCACATTTGAAATGTCAACCTGATGCAGATCCCGAACAGATATTTGAGTTGATTGAACGTGCCTGTGAGGAAGGAATTCCCACGTCGTTCGATGTCTATCCCTATCAACCCGGCAGTACCATGCTGAATTATCTGCTTCCTTATGAGGCCTGGAAGTTAGGACCGCTGGCTGCTTCGGGGGTAATTGGTCAGGCTGAGTTTCGAAGGGTGTTCAAGGCGGCGTTTGAGGCTTATCGGCTCGATTTAGATCATGTCCGGGTGGCATGGTCACCCAGTCGGGATCGGGTTAATGACTGGGGGAAAACGCTACAGCAGATCGTGGATGAGTCGGGCAAGGAGATGACTGAGGCACTGTTGGATTATTTGCTCGATGAACAATTGGCTGTGTTGTGTGTGATGGATGAAGGAGAAGATAAGTTGGTGGAACCGTTTGTTGCTCATCCACGATGCATGTTGGGTACCGATGCAATTTATCAGCATCAGGGGTTGGTTCATCCCCGGGCCTATGGGAGTGCGGGGCGATGGCTTGGTTCCATGGTGCGTGATGCCAAACTGTTTACGCTGGAAGAGGCCATCCGAAAAATGACGTCACAATCGGCATTAACTTTTGGTCTGGAGGATCGCGGGATTCTGGCGGTCGATCGGCCGGCGGACGTGGTCGTGCTGGATGCCCGGCAAGTCGCCGATCAGGCGAGTTTTGATGACCCGATACAGCCGTGTACTGGGATTGAGCATGTTTTGGTTAATGGGGTTTCTGTTCTGGCGGATGGTAGAAGTTGCCCGATTCAGGATGAGTTTCCTGGTCAGCGTATTCGCTTTCGAAAATGATTTTCGACGGAGATCTGAATGAATGATTCGTTAGGGAATCACGCTGGTAGACAAGGGTTTCCGTTGTTTCCGCTAAGATCTGTATTTCAGAATTTAGTCACGAAAAATAGTCTACAAGCACGAAATGATGTGATTTATTAGCGGAAGTTGAAGTACCCGCTATAGAATATGTTGAACTTTGTTGTAGAGATTGGTCGTCAATTGCGTGTTTGTACGGTATAAGATAAGAATACTTAATACCTGAATTATTTGTGTATGGGTTACTCAGTACGATTT
The DNA here is from genome assembly GCA_036150515.1 of Planctomycetota bacterium. Classification (GTDB taxonomy): domain Bacteria; phylum Planctomycetota; class Planctomycetia; order Pirellulales; family Pirellulaceae; genus UBA721. The sequence continues at coordinate 204 of JAYZPA010000103.1, read as the reverse complement.
TTAACACTTGTTCATGTGGATAGAGAAAATGAAAAAAGAAAATAAACAATGGGTGATGTTGTTTTCAGTGGCAGCATTGTTGGTTGCCGCAGTTTCGACAACACAGGCTGATGACGAGCATTACAAAGGCTGGGTCCGAAGCTTTGAAGAAGCAAAGACACTGGCAGCCAAAGAAGGCAAGAGTATTTTGATGGAATTCACGGG
>JAYZPA010000102.1:0-12721 GCA_036150515.1 Planctomycetota bacterium | reverse complement strand
GTCAGGCGGTGATATATGGGAAGGTAAACGACGTTGGGTGATTCGGACACTCGGCCAGTTTCGTGATACGAAACAAGTCGAAGAATTAATTGTTGCCATGCCTAATCAGGTGCCCGTATATTTGCGTGACGTAGCATCCGTCCGGATTGGCTATAAAAAAGCAGATAGTGTTGCCCGGCGATATGGCGAAAGAAATAACGGCCTGGGAATCCAACGCCGTGTCGGAGCCAATGTCATCGAGGTGATGCAAGGGATTCGTGAGGCCGTTGCGGAACTCAATTCCGGAGTTCTAGCTCAGAAAAATCTGGAGCTATATCAGTATTACGATGAAACGGAATATATTTCCTCGGCAATTTCCCTGGTAACGGATAATATTTTTCTTGCGACTTCTTTTACGATGATCGTGCTCATGATCTTTCTACACCGGTCCGTGAAGACGATGGTTGCCATTCCTTTGCTTGTTCTGTCTTCCTTGATGGCCGTTTATGTTTCCGCATGGTTCTTTTTGCTAACGATGGGACTGATTATTGGATTCGGCCTGTGGTTTGGACGAGGTGCTTTGGTGATTGGAATTGCCATCCCCGTGAGCTCCGTCGCAACCTTCCTGGCATTAGGTATCGGTGGCCGATCGTTAAATGTGATTAGTCTTGCCGGGATGGCGTTTGCCGTTGGTATGCTGGTCGATAACGCCGTGGTCGTCCTTGAAAATATCCATCGTCGTATCCAACAGGGTGAAAATTCATTTCAGGCCGCAGTCAAGGGAACTACAGAAGTTGCCGGCGCCATTGTGGCTTCCACCCTCACGACGGTCGCCGTCTTTTTGCCGATTGTTTTTGTGGAAGATACTTCCGGTCAGCTGTTCCGGGACATCGCCCTTGCGATTAGTTTTTCAGTCGTGTTTTCTCTCGTCTGTGCCACCACACTGATGCCGACGGCAGCGGCTCGTTTATACCGAAATTACCAAGAGGATTCGGTCGAATTTCCACGGAAGCTTTCGGGGGTGGGTCACTTCGGTCATCACGTGGTTGAGTTGGTCGTGCGTCTGAATCAAATGATTCAGCACTCCACCGCCCGGGCGGTTCTGTTTGTGGTGGGGGTGCTGGCGATTGTGGTAACGCTCACCTTTGTATTGTGGCCGAAACTCGAATACCTGCCCTCCGGCAATAGAAATATGGTTTTCATCCGCATGTCGCCGCCGCCGGGTTACAACATGGATGAATTGATGGTGATGGGTGAGGAAATCGAACAGGATTTGGAGCCCATTTGGAATGCCGATCCGGAAGAGCAGGCTGAGATGGAATACCCATTAATTGCCTATTACTTTTTTAGCGCTCGAACCAGCGGTGTTGCCATGGGGGTGCAGGCTCATGACCCCCTGCGAGTGAGCGAGTTGATGCCACGTTTAAAAGCCTATGGAGACAGATTTCCGGGTACACGAGTGGTTGCCTCGCAGGCGAGTCTTTTTGGACGGGGGTTTAGCGGTGGGCGAACGATTGATGTTGAGATTACCGGCCGCGATCTGGAAAAACTGATCGAAATTGGGGGCGCCGTGATTGACCGGTTGCAGAGTGGGCAGGATGGTAAACCAACCCGACTGGCAGATGCACAGATGTTTCCCCGCCCAAGTCTTGATTTGTCGAGCCCGGAAATTCACCTGATTCCCGATCAGGTAGCCTGTGCTGAAACCGGTGTGACAGCAGATGCACTGGGTTACACCGTGGATGCGTTTGTCGATGGTGCTTATGCAGGTGACTTTTTCTACGGAGGGGATAAGGTCGATATTACCCTCAAAGGAAATCAGGTGGTGGATCTTCGTACACAGGATCTTGAAGATTTACCGATTGCCACGCGTTCAGGAAAACTGGTCCCTCTGTCGGCACTTGCCGATATCGAATACAGCAGTGGCCCGGAGCAGATTATGCGACGTGAAAGGTTGCGGGCCATCACGATTCAGGTGACACCGCCTCCGGAAATTGCCCTGGAAGAGGCGATGGATATCATCCGCGATGAAGTTGTCCAGCCAATGATCACAGATGGATCGCTGGGGACAGGGAATGTGATTACCTTGTCCGGAGCAGCCGACAAACTGAATCAAACCTGGGAGTCGTTACGCTGGAATCTGTTGCTGGCGCTGTTGATCACCTATTTACTCATGGCAGCTTTGTTTGAATCCTGGCTTTATCCACTGGTGATTATATTTTCTGTGCCTTTGGGAGCCGTCGGCGGATTACTTGGGCTGGCGCTTTTAAATGTGTTTGTCCTGCAGACGCTGGACGTTCTGACGATGTTGGGGTTTGTGATTCTGATTGGAACCGTCGTGAATAATGCGATCCTGATTGTGCATCAGGCATTGAATCATATTCACGATGAGGGGCTTTCGCATCGGGAGGCCATTCCGCTGGCAGTTCGTTCTCGTGTTCGGCCTATTTCAATTACGACCATTACGACCGTTCTCGGGCTCTTACCTTTGGTGCTGTTTCCCGGTGCCGGCAGTGAACTTTATCGTGGACTGGGAAGTGTTGTGCTCGGTGGTCTGCTGGTCTCGACAGTCCTGACGCTGGTGATGGTGCCGACTGTGTTTACACTCTTCATGGACGCACGCCTGCTCGTGCGGCGTGCGTTGGGGCGGGAAAAAGTGGAAGAGTTCACAACCGAGGCCGGGGCTTAGCGTTTAGTCTCTGGTTCCAAATGCGTAGAGTTTTGAATGCGTGCGGATATAGATGATACCGTTACAGATGGCCGGTGTCGCGTAAGTGTAATCCTGCATGTCATTGGTCGCCAGCAGCTTGCGGCTGGTACCAAGTTCGATGACGGAAATCTTTCCATCGCCAGCCGTGGTGTACAGTTTGCCATCGGCGATTACCGGGGATGCATAATGAGTGCCCGAACCACCGGTTCGCATGCGGTAAATGCGTTTCCCCTGACGTACATTAACACAGGTGAGGAGCCCGCCATTCTTAATCATATAAACCAGACCATTGGCATAGATCGGAGATGGTACTTCGGGGATACTTTGGCTTTCAAGTCGGCGAATATCCTTTTCCTGGAGCAGACCTTTGCTGTTCAGAGCAATGGCGATCAGCCCATGCTCGACAAAGCTTCGCCGCCGTTCTTTTTCACGGTTTAAAACGGCTTGCCACTCTGGCCGTCCAATCTTTCCATTTTTGTCCGGATCAGCATGGTTAAACGGAAAGGGATACCCGTTTTGCGGAGCCTCCGCCCCCTCATTGCGATGGAAGTAAAAAAGTTTAGGCATCTCTGCGCGATTAATTAGTTGGTCCCCGTCCTTGTCGTGATTGGCGAGCAATTCGTCAAAGGTTGGAAACAAAGGTCGTAGTGCTTCCTCCCCGGTTTGATTCCACGTCGCAACAATGACTTCGCCTCCGGCAATCACCGGTGTACTGGTCGCAGTGGTTAAACATTTTAACTCCCATTTCAACGTACCGGTTTCAATTTCGAAAGATTGAATGCTTCTGGCCGCATGAACGATCAACTGGTCCTGATGGACCAGGGGCACGGCTGTACAGGCCATGTTTGGAGTGAAACGTTCTGAATGGCGGACTTTCCAGACTTCTTTACCGGTCTCTTTATCGAGGGCTGTCAGGTAGTGATCAATGTAGTTTCCCCGATACAGAATGACTTTGTTGCCGGTGATGATCGGAGAAATCGCGTTCCCGGCATACGATTTGGTCAAGGGCAGGCGTTTTTCCCAGAGAAGCTTTCCCTGCATATCCAGGCAGACGAGGCCATAGGAACCGAAATAGGCCACAATGCACCGGCCGTCACTCGCGGCGGTACTGCTGGCCGGATCAAAGGACGGGTGTCCACGCTCCAGTTCCTCCACCTGGATACCATAGCTCCAGTTTTGGTTTCCGGTTTTCCGGTCGAGGGATAAAACCTGTAGTTCTTTAGGGTTCTTGCGTGAAGCCGTCAGGATGATTTGTTGACCGACGATACAGGGAGAGGAATGTCCACTGCCAACAGGCACGCTCCACAGTTCATTATGGCCAGGACCAAACTCGGAGAGTGTGGGGGTGTTGTCGGCGATCCCGGCACTATTGTTACCGCGGAATTGCCGCCAATCGTCGCCGTGACAGAAAACGGGCAACAGAAGTATTGTCACCACCGGAAAAACGAGCCTGACAACAGGTCTCTTAAAAGCTGGTTTCATCGTGGTCTATCGACGGCTCGTCGCCTGAATTGTCGCCATTTCCCAAAACCGTATCACGGGGGCTGGCATGGAGATCGGTTTCGTCGGCGATGGGTTCCCCGACGATCGATTCAAGTAGATCTTCATCAGCAACGATTCCGACAGTTTGTCCAAATTCATCCACCACCAACATTAGTTTGTGTGTGTTTTCGACCATCGAGTCGAACGCAGTCTGGGCCGGCGTTGAATCCACCACGCTTTCAAGTTGATGTTCAAATTCGGTAAGCAGTGCGTCGTTACCGGCAATGTGGGCTTCGAGAATCTCGGAATAGATGACATACGACTCGATCACGTCGTTTTCGGCTTTCAACGGAATACGGGCAAAGTCAACAGGGACGTGGTCGGCGACAAACTGGGATGTTGTTAAGTCGGAATTAACGTGGAAGACAAGGTTGAACGGTGTCATGACATCACGCACCGTTGTGGTTCTGAGATCGAGAATGTTTTGCACCATCTCGGCCTCATCGTCAGTAATCGTTCCAGACTCGCCGGCCAAACCTGCGATTGCCTTTAATTCGACACGTGAGAACGTGCTGTGATGGCCCGAAGAGGAAATAAGCTTTGAGCAAATCTGTAACATCCATACGATCGGGTACAAAATCCAAATCAGCCACTGGATGAGGATCGCCGTGGGTTTTGCCAGTGAGTTGCAGTAACGCGCGCCTAGGGTTTTGGGAATCACTTCTGACAGAACCAAAACCAATAGCGTCAGGAGCGCTGAGGCAAGGGTGAGATAGGCTTCCCCGAAAACCTCGTTAACCTCAGAACCAACACCTGCCGCCCCCATCGTATGGGCGATGGTATTAAGCGTGAGGACCGCGGACAGTGACTTGTCCAGATCGTTCTTTAAAGTTTGTAATAACTTGCCGGCTTTACTGCCCTTGTCGATCATGGACTGGACGTAGCCGGGCCCAACGGATAAGAGAACAGCCTCGAGGATGGAACAGAGAAATGAAAACCCCAGAGCAAGAGCCAGGAAGAGTATTAGACGTATTAGTTGGTCAAAGGTCACATCCATCTTTTTAGTTTACACGTTTTACCGTTGGACAGGCAGTGCGGTTTTGGAACTCTGTGCTTTACTACCCTGCACTTTGTACAATAAACGGATATTTACCAACACCAGATTCTGGGAAATAACCGGCGATGCCGAACATTTTATTTGCTGAAATGCGTCAGGAAACGGCTTCTTTTAATCCCTTTCCAACAAATTATGCCATGTTTCGGCAATTGCATGGGGCCGAGATTACATCCAAATATCGACAGACAAAGACTGAGATTTCAGGATTTATGGATATTATGGCCGGTCGTGAGGATATCCAGCTTATACCCACGATCAGCGCTGCCAGTGTTTCCGGAGGGGCGATTCCTACCGCGGATTTAACAAGATTACTCGAGGAAATCAGTGAATCGATTGGAAAGGCGGCTGCACAGAACCAGATTGATGCTGTGTATATGTGTCTACATGGTGCGATGGCCGGCGAGACCGAACACGATCCTGAAGGCCTGCTCCTATCCAAAGTCCGGCAAATCGTTGGGGAGGTCCCATTAGTCGCCAGCATTGACCTGCATGCCATTTTGACCGACCGAATGCTGGAGTTGATTGACATTGTTGTTCCATTTCACACTTACCCACATGTCGATCAGTATGAGACCGGGGAGCGGGCTGCCCGTTGCCTGTTGAAATTGATAGATGGTCAGGCAACTCCCGAAACGGTGACGGTCAAGTTACCGCTGCTGGTACGCGGCGATGAGTTGATTACTGCAACGGGTAAATACGGCGAGGCCATCCGGTTATGTCAGGCAATCGAGGCATCCGAAACGGGGTTGTCAGCAGGTGTGAATATTGGCAATGCGTTTACTGATGTTCCCGAATTACGAACCAATATTCTGGTAGTGCGGGACGGGGATCGTGAGCAGGCAGAGTTGGACGCCAACCGGATTGCTAAGTTCATGTGGCAACACCATGAGTTATTTAAGGCCGATTTGATTTCCGTTGAGGAATCGATTGATATTGCTCAAAGCACAAACGGGCTGACGGTCTTCTCCGACGCTGCTGATGCCACTGCCAGTGGCGCGTCCGGTGATAGTAATGAGATTCTCAAAGCACTAGTGGAGTCAGACTTTGAGGGTCGCGCTCTGGTGCCGATCGTTGACCAGCCGGCCGTCGAAAAAGCACTGGCCGGCGGTGCAGGTGGACGGGTAACGCTGTCGTTGGGCGGGACATTGGATGCCGGCAGGTTTGTCCCGCTTGAACTGGAGGTGGAGGTATTGCGGGTTTATGACGGTCATTTCACCTATGAAAACGGCCTGGCCGGTTTTGGGGGGCGAATTGCCGTCGTTCGGTTTCGAAATATCGATATTCTGGTCGTCGAACGAAGTTTGTTTTTCGTGGGACAGAAGGTGTTTTCCAGCCATGGCTGTAATCCGGCAGATTACAGAATCGTCGTCGTGAAATCGCCGAACGGTTTTCGCCCTTACTACGAATCCATCGCATCAGAGGTTTGCGCCGTGGACGTGGTTGGTTCGACGAGTGCCAATCTAAAAAGCCTGCCCTTCAAAAATGTTGCCCGACCAATCTTTCCCTTAGATGATGTGAACTTGGAAATATAGGTGTCTTAATGAAGATAACAGCCGTAGAACCAATCCATTTGCGGGTCCCTGTGGTGGAGGCCCTTCCGGATGGGACACTGGATGTCCTGATTGTCAAAATTCATACGGATGAAGGTTTGACCGGGATCGGTGAAGTGACAAGTCAGTCCTATGTCTGCAAGGCCTGCTTTGATGCCCCTCGAAGTGCCGCTCGTCGTCACGGATTAACGTCGATTTTGGTTGGAGAAGATCCACGAGATGTGGAAGGTCTTTGGGAAAAGATGTACTACGAAACCAACCGCTACGGTCGTCGTGGTGCCGGGATCCATGCAATGAGTGGTGCTGATATTGCGCTTTGGGATCTGAAAGGCAAAATTGAGGGCAAGCCGGTTTCAGAATTGCTTGGAGGAAGAGTCAGGGACGATGTTCGGGCTTATGCAAGTGTTCTGTTTGCAGACACGCCTGAAGAAACCGCAGCGATGGCGAAAGAATATGTTGAGATGGGGCTAACCGCGGTTAAATTCGGCTGGGGCCCGATTGGACCGGATCCGGATGTGGATGTCGCTCATGTGGCTGCAGCACGGGAAGCCGTGGGTTGGGAGCGGGATTTAATGGTCGACGCCGGTCATGCCTGGGATTGGGAAACAGCATTGGGCCGCACGGAATTATTCAAACCGTTTGAGATTGCCTGGCTGGAAGAGCCTGTGGGGCAGGATGACCGCAAGGGATACGCCGAGCTATGTAAACGCAGTGAAATCCCGATTGCCGGTGGTGAAGGCGATGTTACCCATTGGGATTTTGAAGACCTGATTGAACGGGGGCTCGATATTGTTCAGCCCGACATTGCCTTTTGTGGAGGGATCACGGTTTGTAAACGCGTGTCTGACATGACCACGGCGCATGGTCGCAAAGCCGTCCCACATTGTTTCAGTACCGGCATCAATCTGGCCGCCAGTTTGCACTGGATTTCCACGGTGCCTGATGGTGATTTGGTCGAGTATTGTCTGCGTCCAAGCCCGCTGATGAGAAAACTGGTCGCTAATCTTCCACCGGTTATTGAGGGGCGGGTTCCGGTGCCAACAGGCCCCGGCCTGGGGATCGAACTAGACCCGGAGATCGAAGAAGAATTTACGGTGCGGTATGACTGAAGCCCCTACAAACATCAGGCGACGAGTCTTGTGGCTCGGTTTTGGTTTGTCATGGCTATTGTATGTCCACCGATATGTCTTTGCATTGATTAAGACAGATCTCAAAGATGAGTTCGCGAAATTCGGGATACCTGAAGCGGATCATAACGAATTACTGAGCTATCTTTCAGCCGGGTTCTCGGCTTCCTATGGCTTGTTTCAGGTTCCTGCCGGGATGGCGATTGATTTTTTTGGAGCCCATCTGTTTTTGACAGGTTCGATTGTGGTGTGGTCACTAGGATTTGGCTTGTTGGCGCTGGCACCCTCAACGACCGTGATGTACGCATCGAGGTACACCCTTGGTATCGGACAGTCCGGCGTCCTTGCCGGGATCGGTCGTCTCACAAAAGTTTGGTTTCCCGCAGAATCTCGATCATCCGCGCAAGGCTTACTGGGGGTCACGGCTTCACGTAGCGGAGCGTTTTGCTGTTATCTTTTCTTTCCATTAGCTATGACTTATTGTTTTGCCGATACATGGCAGACAGCGGTGCTTGCTCTGGCCGCCGTTGGATTGGTTTGGGCTTTCCTGTTCTTTCGATATGCACGCAATTCCCCCGACGTGCACCCGCAATGCAATCCGGCCGAAGTTGCTTTGATCCGGGGGGTAGAAGTGTTTGATCTGAAAGTTGGGTCAAACAGAATGGGGATCCGGGAGCTATTCAGGAATGCATCTGTTTGGGGGCTGGTTAATGCGGTGGTCATTGCACTGGCCGCCTCTTTTAGCACTGTCGCCGATGCGTTCTATTCTTCATGGATGCCGCAGTTTCTGGAAGAATCCCATGGCCTGGACAAAAAGCTCGCGGGTTTTTATTCCGCGTTGCCACTTATTGGGGGAATGGCAGGTGGGATTATTGGCGGCTTGCTGGGCGACCGGTTGGTGCGACGCAACCACGGTTCAACGACCTGGGCACGGAGAATCACCGGAAGTCTTGGGAAAGGTTCGGGGGCCATCCTGGTGGGAGTCTCTTTGTTGTATATCGACGACCCGCTGACGTTTGCCATAATTCTTTGTGCAGCCAAAGTCGGAGCGGACATTTCGTTAGCCACGCGTTGGGCTGCGGTAACCGATATTGGCGGTCCGGTGATTGCAACGCTGTTCGCGTTAACCAACGCGGCAGCCATTGGTGCAGGTATTGTGGGGAGCCTTGTCTACGGAAGGATTGTCCCTGATGTTGCCGAAGGCATCACTCCGGAACCGGCAGCATGGTATCCAGTCCTGTATGTTGTCGTTGGGATGTATGTGCTTTGCAGTTTGACCTGGTTGATCCCTGATACATCCAAACCATTATTTCATGAAACTCCGGAACCGCATTCATCATCTCCATCGTTTGAAGATAAAGAAACTCCGGAACCGCATTCATCATATCCATCGCTTGAAGATAAAGAGCTCTGGGACGATTAGGCCAGCCGGTTTGAGTTTAGGTGCAACTTTCCGTGACGGACGACGCCTGCGGCCGTTAGCTTGCAATCGCCAATACGAGTTTGCTGATAGCTATCGGTGAAGTTGAATTGGCCTGTGTGTTGTTCCAGCAGTGTAATGTCGGCCACCGTGCCGGGCTTGAGAGTCCCCAGATCCCCTGCCCGTCTCAGGACGTGGGCCGGTTGGGTCGTGGACATGGCAATGACCTCATCAAGTGAAAGGCCCAGATGGAGGAATTTGGACATGGTTGTTGGCATGTCGAATACCGGACCGTGAAGGTTCATCTGGTGTAGGTCCGTGCTGATACAGTTTGGAATGAATCCCTGGGCGATCGCGGTCTCGGAAACGTCCCATTGAAAACTGCCAAAACCATGGCCAATATCGAAGATGATGCCCTTCTCTTTGGCTGCTATTAATTCAGGGAATACCTGCTTGTCTTCGTTCAGCACGGTGGTTGAACCGCCTTTAAAGCAGTGCGTAATGCAATCGCCCGGTTGCAGATGAGGAATCATTTCCGGCAGAGTCATCGGGCATTCACCGATATGGATCATGAGCCATGTGCCTGAATCACGCGCCGCTTTTACGGCTTTGTGAAAGTTGTCCCAGCCCTGTTGGCCGGACCCGATAATGTGGGCACTTGCACGAATTTTGACTCCCACGGCCTGGCCTGGAAATCTGCGAATCGTTTCCACAACACCCTCCGGATCTGCATAGCGGTCGTCCAGTAGTTCTCCGTAATGTGCCGCAACCAGACCAATACAAGCTAGATTGACCAGCCCCAGCACTTCGGTTTCGACCCTGTCGATGACATCATGCTTGAACCCTGCAAAGTTGTAGCTTCCGGCACTGCCGGCGTCGAGCACTGTGGTAACCCCGCCGGCTAGCGAGGTGGCATCAGCATCGACACTCAGAGGAACATGTCTCTTATAGACATGGGCATGCAGGTCGATCAGTCCCGGGGTGATTATTAATCCTGACACATCGATGGTTTTCGCTGCGCTGTACGAGCCTGGTTCTGGAAGATCAGCGATGGTGTTGCCGACAATACCCAGATCCCGGACTTCATGGAGGTTTTGTGAAGGATCAACAACGGTGCCGCCGGTGAGAAGTAGATCGAGATGCATGATCGTATCCAAAGCGTAAAGGTTACCAAGGAAGTATAATGTGCTGGTGCAATGGTTATTGTCACTGATTAGAGGATGGGATTCAAATGACGAATCTACACGAAAAATATGGCCTGCGTCGGATTATCAATGCGTGCGGCAAGATGACCGCGCTTAGTGGCGCCAAGGTGTTGCCATCGATTGCTGAGCAGGCGAGTGCCAGTCTGGGCGAGTTTTACGATCTTGATGAACTCCAGGCTGCGGCCGGGAAGGTGATCAGCCGGGTGACGGGGGCAGAATCCGGATGTGTAACAGCCTGTACGGCAGCTGGCCTGACAGAATCGGTTGCTGCCTGTCTTACCGGTAGCGATCTGGCCAAAGTGTTGAAGCTTCCGGATTGCCAATGGGGTCCAGGCAAGGTCGTAATCCAAAAGGGACATTGCGTCAATTATGGCTCGCCGATCACGCAAAATATCAGAATGGCGGGGGCAGAAGTTGTCGAGGTGGGTGAAGTCAACCGCACGTTGCCCGAACATGTTCTACATGAATTTGAAGCAGGCGGCGTGGCAGCTGTGATGCATGTCGAGTCACATCATACGGTGCAGAAGGGAATGTTGAATTTGGCGACGGTCGTGGAGCTGGCACATAAGTATGAAGTGCCGGTGATTGTGGACGGGGCGGCGCAGGATCAGCGAATTCGTTCACTGATTGAACTAGGCGTGGATCTGATAGTGGTCAGTGCTCATAAGTACCTCTGCAGTACGACCGGTGGGATCGTGGCTGGCAGAAAAGATCTGGTGGATGCGGTCTATTTGCAGAATCGCGGCATTGGTCGGGCGATGAAGGCAGGCAAAGAGGCAATTTTTGGAGCGATGGCCGCACTGGAATATCGTGAGCAGGAGGACATGGTCGCCTGGACTGCCGAGCAGGATCGAAAGGTTGCCTTGATACTGGAACTGCTCGAGGGAATTGAAGGCTTGGCATTGGGGGCTGATGCGGATCCCAATGGATGTCCGTTTTCCCGTGCGAAGCTCACGCCGGATCCGGAGGTATGCGGCATCGATGTGTTTGAATTGAATCGCCGGATGGCCGCGGGAGAGCCATCGATACGTTTACGGGCGCATCATGCCAATGAGGGCTATCTATATATAGATGCGATTGAACTGGAAGATGATGAGGTGCGATTGGTTTGTGAACGTATTCGGGAGCTATTTAATACGAAGTGCTGATTAGGGATTCTTAAACTGGGGCACTTTTCGGCGTGTATTTCCTGGCACTTCATTTTTCCAGCGTGGTTGGCGAGCGTATTCTTTGTTGGCAGATTGACTAAACTGACGCGGTGATTCTCCACGCCTGCTTCCGGCCTGAGAGGGATGTTCGGGATAAGTATGCGTTGCTGGAGTATTCCCGTTGGTTCCGTAGAGGTGCATGCGAAACTCGTTTTCAGCATGATATTGTTCTGCATCAGCCCAAATGCCGCGACGTCGATTCATGGCATCCCATTGTGCCATGACGTAGGGGTACCCAAAGGAGAATCGGTAGTCATCTTTTGCCCAGCCGGAGGCAACCATCGCCAGATTCACCGCTGTGCCGTTCCGGTATGTGCGGACGACTGCAAAAAATCGTGAGGCTGAGCGATTGATTTGTTGGTTGCGGCTGACTTCGACCTGGATATTGAGATGTTGGTTATTAATGAACCGCATCAGTTGCGTACGCGATTGTTGCCAATAAGGGTGATTTTGGGCACGTTCCGGACAATCGATCCCTGCTAATTGTACGGCGATGACGCCTGAGCGGGATTCTGCGGGAGTTAGAAAAGGCTGCAGGAATTGTCTGGAGGCTTCGGTCAGACGCACGGTGAAGGAATCACCGTCCCAGATCTCAACGGCGCGACCGGAGAAACTGAGAAAGTCTTCTGCGTGACTTGAATTCACCAGGGAGACGCTGAGGCAGACGGCAATAAGTTGGAGGTGTTTTTTCATAGTCTTCTTATTATAGGTCTAAAAAGTTGAAAACTCTCAAAGAATTGGTGGGTTGACTTGCCGATAAGATAAATCGTATTAAAATACAGAGACTATTGGGGCGATTAGCTCAGTTGGCTAGAGCGCTTCGTTTACACCGAAGATGTCGGGGGTTCGAGTCCCTCATCGCCCACTTGCCCACCTATTGCAGGCATATCATGATACGACATGACATGATATGCCTTGTTTTC
>JAYZPA010000101.1:0-31720 GCA_036150515.1 Planctomycetota bacterium | reverse complement strand
TGGTTGAGCCAACCGCGGTTAATGTGGCTGCGGGGGCTGCGTGGGCACATCCTATTTAAAAATACATTTCACCGGCCAAAAAAAAAACGACTTTAGCATATAGGCTAAAGTCGTTTTCTATAGATGCGGGTGAGAGGATTCGAACCTCCACGGGATTAACTCCCACATGGCCCTCAACCATGCGCGTCTGCCAGTTCCGCCACACCCGCTTTGAGGTTTTAGTCTAGATTATTTCATAAATGGGTCAACCTCCGCGACCCTCCGGTGTTTGGATTAAATGGTGGGTCACGGGTTATTCCGGTTAGTGGGATTTGAAGGCAAATCGGGATCGCAAAGTGTCTGAAAACAAGCTTTTAGGGGATTCAAAGTTACGTTCATCATCTCCATCCGTCGATGACAGCTACTACCGGTCATGGATGTCAGGTTACCTATAAATCTTACTGCTTGTTCACGATGGAATTATGAATGAGCCGACCTTGCCTCCCATTGAAACTGCCTGAATCATGCCGTGCTCGACTGTTCCTGAATTAAAACTGTTTCTATCAGATTCTAACGTGGACGAGGCTGTAACCTCCGCGCCCCCAATTTCCGGAAACCGCATTCCCTTTCCGCGGAAAATTCCGGCCTGTACTTCAGATGATTTATCACGCCAGACTCATGATTGTGTGGTGCAGGTATTGACCAGTGGTTTGGGAGTGCTGAAAGCCAATTTTGCCGCGATTTATCTTCTGGATAGTGAAACTCAATATCTTGTACCGGGACCCAGTTGTGGAGAGCAGGCAGATATGCCAGGCACCGGTGTACGGATGCTGCAGCAGACAACTGCGGATCTGGAAGCTCTGACAGGGCACGTCGTTACGCTAGAGACATCACAGCGTTTGGCATGCTGGAATGCGCCGTTGTCAGCAGAAGCCGGAATTTGTGTCCCGCTTGTCTGGAATGATTCTCCATTAGGGACGCTCTGGTTCTTTTTTGACGCGCCGCAGAAATTCCAACATCAGCACGTCGCCTTAGTCGAGTTGGTTGCATTGCGAATTGCAGATTATTTAACGGGATCTCTTTTAAGAGCCATTCATCCAATGGAAGAGGAGCTGTTAAAATCGGCGAGCATCTGGCAAAAATCGCGACAGCAGGAACCAACCCGCGATACGCCAGCGTGGGATATACGTGGTTGGAGTAATTCCCAGACTCCGCTGCATCGTACGTTTTATGATTGGCAGAATACGGACAATGGATTATGTATTTCATTGGCTCAGGCCCAGGGTTTAAACGTCGAGGCAGCGCTTTTGGCAGCGGTTGTTGAAGACCAGCTCCGTTCCCTGCAACAAGAATTGCAGACGCCGTGTGAAATCCTGGAATCGGTGAATACGACGATTTGGAATCGTCCCAGTGGAGATCAATTCACCGATGTTTTGCAGTTGGTCATGGACTCGTCGACGGGTCAGGTTACCTATAGCCAGGCTGGCGAGATGCAGTTGTTTTCCATATCTGAAAACGGTATTGAGATTTCCCCTTCTTCCGCTCCGGAAATTGGAATTATGGATTATGGAGAATATGAAAACGCGTGCCATAGAATGCAGGCCGGTGATTGTCTGATTGCGATGACCGAATTGGCCAGCGAAGCGATTGGGGGCACGAATCGCGACGAAAAACGAACCATCTTAAGGCGGACGATGGGCAGGACGGATTCACTGTCTGCTGATGAAATTTTAGATCGGCTGAAGAACCGGATCATGGACGGGGGTTTAGAGGATCGAGATGCAGCCGTCGTGGTTGTTAAATATGCTGGCGAAAGCCGAAAGTGATTTACCAATGGAATCAAAAAACGCGTTGCCGGATAAGACAACACGTTTTGAATTGGATCGGATGGAAGCTTGATGCCATAAGGTTCGTTAACGTTTTGAGAACTGAGAACCTCGTCGAGCACCGTGTAGCCCTGGTTTTTTTCTTTCACTCATCCTTGAGTCACGGGTGAGGAATCCACCACTACGAAGTATGGTAAAGTTCTCTTCGTTGTGGCTAACCATTGCTCGGGCGAGTCCCATACGAACTGCCCCCGCCTGTCCTGTGGTTCCACCACCATGACAGGTGACGATGACATCGACATCATCCGTGTTCCCGGTGACTTCTAAAACTTCCAAAATAGAACGACGGTTTTGAGCGAATTTGAAATAGTTTTCTAAGGGTCGCTTGTTGATGGTGATTGTTCCGGAGCCAGGTCGAACGCGAACTCGCGCTACCGATGATTTACGCCGCCCGGTACCGAGGCTGTCCTGATTTGATTTACATTTTCGAACTACTGCTGGCATGGTTTTTTTACTTTGTTTTTCTGGAAATGAAAATCAACCTAAATCTCTTGGTTGGGGATTCTGAGCCTGATGTGTATGATCCGGGCCAACGCAAACTTTGAGCTTGGTTAACATTTTTCGGCCTAACTTATTCTTGGGTAACATACGGCGAACCGCCTCAGAGAGGATGAGTCCGGGATCTTTCTGCTGCCGCTTTCCAGCCGTAATGGACTTTTGTCCGGTGTAGCCGGTATACCAAGTATAGGTTTTCTGTTCCCACTTTTTACCGCTGAACGTTACTTTTTCGACGTTGACAACCACGACAAAATCACCTGTGTCGACGTGAGGTGTATAAGTAGGTTTGTCTTTGCCCATGAGGATGACCGCTATTTCGGAAGCCAATTGTCCGACTCCCTTGTCCGCAGCATCCACGAGCCACCAATTCTGGGTGACTTCATTAGGTTTCGCCATGTAGGTCTTTTGAGCGACCAACGTATTTCCCTTAGATAACAAGATTACATTAAACTGGGTGGAAACAAGCGATTCTAACCCCGCAAATTCGACCTCACAAGGGCTAATTGAAAGTCTTGGTTCTTTTTTAATTGCCGGGCAAATCGATCCATGTGATTACGTATTTGTGAGCATTGGTAAGGACATTCCCCGACGCGTCCGTCCGCACTTGTGACGTATACCGAGCGATTGATATTCGGTGTATACTCACCCCATACAGTTGGTTATGTTTGCAGTGTAAGGAAGTGTCTTCCTTTTACGGGATAAAAATAAAATCGTGTGTTTTTCGGTCGGATGGTCCGCGGGAAAGGGTCTGGTGGTGTAACATTCCCAGCGCAGGAAACCAGGCGATTTGTGGATGTTGTTCCCGAGAGATTACTTGATAGATCCGAGGAGGGTCAGAGAAACCGATCGAGCGATTAGATAATGTACTTCCGGTGGTGGTATACAACCCAAAGAAATAGAGATGAAAGTAGCAGTCCTTAAAGAACGATATCCTGGCGAAAATCGGGTAGCACTCCTACCGGATAATGTGGAAAAACTAACAGCAGCCGGGTATGACCTGTTGGTTGAACGAGGAGCGGGAGTTGCAGCTGCAATTCTAGACAGTGCATACGAATCAGCTGGTGCACAGTTAGTGGATCGAACTGAAATTACATCTGCCGATATCCTGTTACAGGTTCGCAGTCTGGGTGCGAATCCAATCAATGGTGATGAAGACTTGGAGTTAATGCACCCGGGTCAAATCGTTATCGGCATGTGTGATCCGTTGGGTAATGCCCATGCCGTTGCCCGTCTGGCAAAGCAGGGTATAAGTCAGGTTGCGTTGGAGATGATTCCGCGTATCACCAGAGCACAGAGTATGGATGTGCTATCTTCGATGGCAACGATTGCGGGTTATCGCGCTGTTCTGCATGGTGCGTTTGCCTTGCCTCGGATGTTTCCATTAAATATGACGGCTGCAGGAACCTTAAAGGCAGCTAAGGTTTTTATTATCGGAGCGGGTGTGGCAGGGCTCCAGGCAGCAGCAACCGCGAAACGACTCGGAGCGGTTGTTTCAGCTTATGATGTACGTCCTGATTGTCGGGAGCAGGTGGAAAGTATTGGGGCTCGATTTGTGGAAGTCGAACTGGAAACCGAGGATGCGGAAGACGAGGGCGGCTATGCAAAACAACAGAGTGAAGATTTTCTGGTAAAACAGCGGGCTCTGATGGCAGAACTTGCAGCGGAAAGTGATGTTGTCATTACCACGGCTGCTATTCCGGGGCGTCAATCTCCCCTATTGCTTACGGCAGATGCGGTGGCCGGAATGAAACCGGGAAGTGTGATTGTCGATCTGGCAGCTGAACGTGGTGGAAATTGTGAATTGTCTCAACCCGATGAAACGGTGGTCGTTCATGACATTACCATCCTCGGTCCAACCAATTTACCCGCTGAAATTCCCTTTCATGCCAGCCAGATGTTTGGAAATAATATCACCAAGTTCCTTTTGCATATTGCTGCAGAAGACGGAGGTGATGTGCAGTTGGATGTGGAGGATGAGATCATCAAGGGATGCCTGGTCTGCTGTGACGGGGAAGTTATCCATGAACGAATCGTAACGATTCTGGAAGTCGACGTTTCGATGGATTCAATCTCGGAGGAAACTGCGGAGGAAGTGAACGTTGAATCGACCGCGGAAACTGAGGAACCTACAGGAGCATCCGAAGAAGTAGCCGAGAATGAGGGTGACGAGGTTCAGATAAATGATGATAGGACGGCCATGGAACCGGAACCCCATCTGACTGATGAAGCCTTGGATGAGGATGACGATAAGGAATCAGACCTGTATGGCGTGGAGGGTACAGATCATTCTGTAGATACCGAACGGTCGACGGAGGATCAGGATTGTGAAACGGGGGAAGACCAGGGCGAGGATGGTGAGGATTTGATGATGGATAGCCATCTGCCGGATCTTGCGGATCCCTATGAAGATTCGGAAGCAGACGAATTTGATCTGAGTGAAAACGGGGCATACGAAGATCGTGACGATGATGAACGGATGGACGATATAAATCAGTTTCAGGATGAAACGGATGACGAATGATATACTAATTTCTCTGCCACAATGAAAAACAAGGCCATGCATTACAAAAAACGAACAAGATTCATTACGGTGATTGGCGGGTGTGTATTTTTATTGACGGGACTTCTAATTGCCGAGGAATCATCAACCGATTCCGGCACACCAACCGAAGTTGATACGGCGGTGGATTCGACCGCATCGGATGTTTCTTCACCCACGCCGTCCGGTACGTCGGAAGATCAGCAAACAGGTATGGGGCCGGAGATGACGGATCAGAAATATGCAGCTCTGATGGCTGGATTAACGATTTTTGCATTGGCTGTTTTTGTTGGTTTTGAAGTCATCACCAAAGTTCCTCAGAAGTTACATACACCATTAATGTCCGGGTCCAATGCGATCAGTGGGATTACGATCGTTGGCGCGATTCTCGTCGTGGCTAAGTGTGCGACCAGTGAACTTGGACCCCAAAATACGCCTGCCCTGGCCATGGTCGGACTCGCCATCGCCATGGCAATGATCAATGTGGTAGGAGGATTTGGTGTAACCCACCGAATGTTAAGTATGTTTGTTAAGCGGAAGAAAAAATCGACGACATAATTGCTTCGGGTTGGTTGTTCTGCATTCTGTCGTTGGACGCTCATACCGAAATAGAAACTTAAAGAGGCTGAATCACTGTGGATTCGAAAGTAACCTACGACCTGCTTTATTTGTTAGCTGCGATCTTGTTCATACTTGGTATCAAGTTAATGGCGCATCCGCGGACTGCTAGAAAAGGGAACATGCTGGGCATTCTGGGAATGGCCACAGCCATTGGTGTGTCGTTCATGATTACTAATGATGAGATTACGACGGACCGCACTTTTCCACTGTTTGTGATTGGATTTGGATCCGTTTTAGGGATTGTATTTGGAGCGATGCTTGCCAAGCGAGTGAAGATGACGGAAATGCCGCAATTAGTAGCGGTATTCAATGGAATTGGCGGTCTGGCATCAGTTTTTGTAGCGGGTGCTTTTTTAACAGTAAGTGTTGGAGATACAGAAAGTCTCTCAGCAGACGGGCTGATAGCAACGGCGTTATCGGGTCTCATTGGTTCCGTTACGTTTGTTGGTAGTGCCGTAGCGGCGGGCAAGCTTCAGGAGATCCGATTCTTTAAAAAGCCATTTCCATTACCTTCTTGGTTACGGCATCTTGTTAATTTACTATTAGTTGCTGCGTGCATCTGGACGGCCCAGGCGTTGGTTCAGAGCCCATCCGTTTTACTGTATGTATTGATTTGCAGTCTGGGATTTATCTTGGGTTACACGTTAACCGCTCCCATTGGCGGAGCGGATATGCCGGTTGTGATTGCATTATTGAATTCTTATTCGGGTCTGGCGGCGTCTGCCACGGGTTTTGTGGTGGACAGTAGTTTGCTGATTATTGCAGGATCGCTGGTAGGTGCATCCGGGTTGATTTTAACCAGTTTGATGTGCACGGCCATGAATCGTAGTCTTTTAAGTGTGTTGTTTGGTGGTGGTATGGTAACGTCATCGGTCGATGATGATGAGGTTTATGCTACGGTCAAACGTACAACGGCGGATGATGTTGCGATGATGGCCGACATGGCAGAACGTGTCGTGATTGTTCCCGGTTATGGTATGGCTGTGGCTCAGGCACAAAATGCTGTGAGCGATATGGCTGACTTGCTGGAGGCGCGGGGGATCACCGTGGAGTATGCCATTCATCCGGTTGCCGGTCGCATGCCGGGCCACATGAATGTCCTGCTGGCCGAGGCCGACGTGGATTATGAGCAACTTAAGGAATTGGAACAGATCAATCCAACGTTCGAAACAGTGGATTTGGCGATTGTTCTGGGTGCCAATGATGTGGTCAATCCGGAAGCACGTGAAGCCGGTTCGGTGATATCCGGAATGCCGATTTTGGATGTGGATCAGGCACAGCAAGTCGTTATTATCAAACGCAGTCTGGGACCTGGTTATGCCGGAATCCCCAATCCGTTATTTGCTCAGGAAAATGCGTCCATGTTATTTGGTGACGGACGGGAAGCGGTACAGGACATTATCAGCGCCTTAAAAGAACTTTGATGGTGAATGCCCTATTTCGCTGGTTTGTAGCGTTGTTGGTATTTGTTCCATAACCGCTTGTGGCGGTCCGACATATCAACACGACGGCCCTGAACGTAAGCCTGTTCCACTTGAGTTGCGATTTCCAGCAGATGCCCATCGGTAATGACCAGGGTTGCATCTTTGCCCACTTCCAACGAACCGACCTGTTTATCGACACCCAGTATTTGTGCCGGGTAAAGGGTTACCGCTTTGACCGCTTCGTCGACCGGCAAACCATATGCAGCGGCTGTACCGGCATGAAACGGGAGATTGCGTGACATGGAAGCACCGAATCGACCATCTGAAGAGATACAGAATTGAACGCCAAGTCGATTTAAAATCGCCGGCATTTCGTAGGGCAGGTCATAAAAGTCATCGGTTCTGCGGGGAGTTCGATACACACCGCCAAGGATCACGGGCACGTCATGTTTCTTTAGTAAATCGGCACAGTATATCGCATCATAGCCACCGTTAATAATCAGTTTAACCTTTTGCCGTACAGCGAAGGCCACCGCGGCCTGTATTTGATTTGCATTATTGGCCGTTACAATCAGAGGCACATTTCCGGCAAGAATGTCGCGCATCGACTCCCATTTTACGTCGATCAGTGTATCGGGGTCTTGGCTGCGAGCGGTATCATATCGCCGCGCCATATCGAACTTATCGGTTAAGTCCAGCAGCGCTTTTTCACGTGAAGCAATTTGGTCTTTGGCAGACGCAGTGACCCACCAGTCGTTGACCAGTGCCATCGAAGGCCAGTTTACGTGGAGTCCGGCAGCAGCATGAACGGTTAGATCTTCATAGGTCCAGCCATCCAATTGTAGTACTGCGGAGCGGCCCGAAACCACCCCGCCGGAGGGAGCAGACAGACATAACAGTACGCCGTTGCTACGGGTCGTGGGAATGATTTCACTATCGGGATTTACAGCGACTTCCGCACGAACGTTTGGATTGAAATTACCGACTTCCTGCTCATCGTCGGATGCACGTACAGCATTGATTTCAACAAGCCCCATGTTTGTATAGGCATCCAGCATACCGGGAAAGACATGTTTGCCCGGGATTTGAATTATCTGAACGCCCTGCCGCAACGAGACTTGTTTGCCGACAGCAACAATCTTTCCCTGTTCAAAAAGGATCGTCGCATTCTCGATCGTCTCGCCACTGACGGTGTGCACTGTTCCGCCGACCAGAGCAATCGGTCGCGTTTGTTTGGCTCCGGGAACTTCGGGTGAAGCCAGCGCGGTGACCGTTGACAGAGTTAACAGACATAAGGTCAAGGTTTTTATAAATATCATAGGAATCCGGATGGTTGGGTTATCTTACTTGGAAGTGGACTTGAATGGTCGGGATAACGAATCCTGCCAATTTTATTTCTCTAATGTCTGCCGGCGTTGTTCTTCATTGATCAATCGCATTAATTGTTGTAAACGACTTTGCTGGCCATGGTTACATTGGCTGCCAATATGTCGGTGTCCGGCACAAAACAGATCTTCTCGAGGCCATAGCTCCGCATCGGATTTCTCTTTTTCACCGGGGGATAACATGGCTTCACCAGACGCCAGTACCTTTTGAATCAAAGTGGTTCGTTGTTCGAGTAACCTGTTTCGCTGAGCGATATCCTGTTCGCGGTCAAAATATTTTTTTCCATCGATCCAGGTTTGTTCGCAGCGACTAAAGACAGAAAGTGGATCACCGCTCCAAATAACAAAATCAGCCTGTTTTCCATTCTCTAAAGATCCGACGAATTGATCGATTCGTAGTTGACGCGCGGGATTTAGGGTGACGAATTTGAGCGCTTCTTCGGGAGGCACACCACCATATTTTACTGCTTTGGCCGCTTCGTGATTCAGATGGCGTCCCAGTTCCCTGTCATCAGAATTGAATGAAACCACCACCCCTGCGTTGTGCATCAATGCACCGTTATAGGGAATGGCATCGTACACTTCCAGTTTGTAGGCCCACCAGTCGGAAAATGAAGATCCCATGGCGCCGTGTTCCGCCATTTCCTCGGCGACTTTATAGCCTTCCAGAATATGTTGAAACGTACCAATCTGGATTTGAAACTGCTCGAGCGTTCGCATGAGGGTCAGGATTTCGTCCTGACGATAACTGTGACAGTGGATCCATCGCTGTCCGTCAAGGATTTCCTTCAGGGCTTCCAATTCCAGGTCGATTCGAGGTGGAGTTCCCTGCTGATTTTTTTCCCATTGAGCGTGGTTTTGTTTATATTGCTGAGCACGGAAGAAGGCATCCTGCATGATTTGCTGGACACCCATTCGCGTCTGTGGATAGCGACTGGTGTATTCATCACCCCAATTACTCTGTTTTACATTTTCACCGAGTGCGAATTTAATACCTGCCGGGGCTGTCACAAACTTCATTGCTTCACCAACAGACCCCCAGCGCAGTTTAACGACCTGATTTTGCCCACCGATGGGATTTGCTGAACCGTGGAGAATATTGGCCATCGTGACCCCACCGGCCAGTTGTCGATAAATCGTCATGTCATGTGCATCAATAAAGTCACCAATTCGCACTTCTGCGGTAATGGCCTGCGCACTTTCATTCACTCCCCCATCCGTGGCCATATGGGAATGACAATCGATAATTCCGGCGGTCAGATGCTTTCCGGTAGCATCAATCATCATAGCGCCACGTGGTGGACGGAGATCCTTACCAACGGCAGTAATTCTGCCACTTTGAACGAGCATATCCGCTTCAGTGAGGATGCCCTGTTGGCCGGAGGTCCAAATAGTTGCATTCTTGATAAGTAGAACTTTAGGTTGATTCGGAGGAGAGGACCGACCAAAGGCACCCAACGGATAATTCACAGCATAAGTGGCTCGGGCCGCAGGTTTTGGTTTGTCTTTGTCTTTTGAATCCGTCTCCTTGTCCGTGGCATCAGCTACCGGTTTGGGAGTTACCGACATCGCTGCGACTTTCCCGTCGGGTGTCGTCCAGTGTCCTGTACCTTTTAGCGTATCGTGCCCGGTAAATGTAAGCGTGAACATAACAAAACCGTCATAGCCAAAATGTTTTCCTGGTAACACAGCACTGACTCTTGTATCTCGAATGGAAACTTTTGAGAGGGCGATTACTGTGGACGTATCCGCTTCCTGATCGGCACCTTCCTTTGGTTTTGTTTGCCGTAATTCACCGCTGAGTTTCGGGCCGTTTCCGGAGAGTTTCAATGTCCATGGATTTGAGTTCCCCGGTAATACAACCTCCCAATTTCCGGTGACATCGAGCGTTTGTTTTTTCTGCAGTTCGAATCGCTGTCCGGCAACCCAGACTTCTTCAATTTTGATATCGGACTCGAAAATATCTCCGTTCGTAATAATAAGACTGGCCAGTTTCCCCTTGGTGATACTCCCCACTAAATGGCTGATACCTAATTCTGTGGCGGGTTGCGTGGTTAGTGCAGTCAGGGCTTGTACGGGCGAGAGTCCCCGTTGAACGGATCGCCGCAGGTTTTTTAGGAAATCTGATTTTTTGGTGAGCCCGTGACTGGTCAGCAGCAAAGGGATCCCGGCATTCGCAACCCGGGAAGGATTTTCCGGTGCAATATCCCAATGCATCAGATCTTCCAGGGAGACACTTCGTGCCGATTCCAGACTGCCAACATTGGGTGCCGTGGGAAATGCAATTGGTAAGATAATCGTCCGGCCGGTTTGTTTAATTGCATCGAGACGTTGATATTCCTTGCCTGATCCGAGCATGATAGCGGAAAGACTGAATTCTTCAGCAAAACGGTTTGCACGCAGAAAAAACTGTTCATTTTCTGTGACGAACAGCGCGGATTGCTTTCCACCGAAGAGCGCGGTTAGTTTTTCAAGGGCGTCATTGCGCTCTGGTCGTTCAGCGGAATCACCACGGTTAAATGCTGACCATGCTTTTTCATACCATTGCGTATCGAGTAACGTTTGTCTTGCCAGAGCGACCGCGCCCATCGGTGAATTAGGATATTGATCCCGCCCGCGACCCCGACTGACGGTCAGGAGAAAATGTTGAAACACCTGATCACGGAGGATGACCGTGTCATTTCCACCGGCTCCACAGATCACCACCGCACTGGTACCACGGATGATGCCGGATTTTGGCACGGCCAGTCGCGTGGTAAAGCCCTGACTGCGGTAGGTGCTGTTGGCGGTCGTGTTATTCTCATAAAGTGCGGCGATGTCCAATTGTGGCGTAATGGTTGAGTTCCAATGCGGGGCGCCCTGAGTAGCCAATGTATCGCTGACCTCGACTTCGCTGTAAGCGTCGATGAACCCGGGATAAACCGTCTTCCCTGTAAGATCGATCACTCGGGCACCTGCAGGAATGGCGCCGGATTTACGAACATCACGAATGACATCACGCTGGATGACGATCTGAAAATTCTCGGATTCCTGTCCGGGTTTGGTGATGACATTAGCATTGATCAATACCGTCCAATCCGGGCTATTGTCCTTAAGTCCGGTTACGGGTTGCGAAGATTGTTTTTGTGCGATGGTTGCTGAAAAAGTAAATAACAGAATCAGGAAAACCGGTTTTAATCGCAGCGGTGTGTGGAAAGTGATTGACATAGAATGACTTTGTAAAGGAAAGAGAATGAACTATGATGTACCCTCAATCCTACGGTATATCCGTACACTTTGAAATCAAGTGCCGGAACAAAACCGTTGATTGCCTGATGGTGTAGAATGAAGCGAAATGCAGATTGATTTACCTTATTCCCACGAGACGTCGATTCTATTATGCCTAAGCGAAATGTCTTGATCATTACGGTTGTTTTGCTTCTTTGCCTGATCTGCTACAGCAAGATTCCACATAACCAGTATGTGCGGGTATACCAGCGGGCTGCGGCGATGCTGGATGCACGGTATGTAGAAGAAATCGACCAGCAACAGTTGTTTCAGGGTGCCATGAACGGCATGATGGCAACGTTGGACGAACATTCTGTCTACATGGCGCCGTTGGAATATCAGGATTTGGATGAAGTCTTGAATCAGGAATTCGGCGGGTTGGGTATCTATATTGAACGGATCGAGGATACGAATGAAATCCGGATCATTACTCCGGCTCTGAATAGCCCGGCTTTCAAGGTTGGAATTCAGGCTGGCGATGTTATCGTGCAAATTGACGGTAGACGGTCAGCGGATTTGACCGTCGCGGAATCTCAAAAAATGATGAAAGGCCCGCCGGGTGAGATGGTGAATCTTATGATTCGGAGGACGGGAGAGGAAGCGTTGATTCCTATTTCTGTGACTCGGGAGCTTGTGCAGTTGTTGTCCGTATTGGGGTATGACCGGAAAGAAGATGGACACTGGAAATACCGGTTACCTCAAGAGAATCAGGGTATGGTCTATTTGCAGTCAACCGATTTTGCGGCACACTCGGCCGAGGAAATCGCATCTATTTTAAAGGAAGAAAAAGCGGCCAATGGATACCGGGGGATCATCCTGGATTTACGAGGCAACGGTGGAGGATTGTTAAGTACCGCAGTGGCGTTGTGTGATCTTTTTATTGACCAGCAGAAGATCGTCGATGTTCGTTTCCGTAATTCACAGCAAAATAAAAGTTTTTTTGGAACGGTTGAAGCGACGCTGGATGCCACAACACCGATGGTCGTCCTGATTGATCGATTATCTGCGAGTGCAAGTGAGATTACAGCGGCCTGTTTACAGGACAGCGGACGCGCAGTTGTCATCGGTGAACGTAGTTACGGAAAAGGATCCGTACAGGATGTTGAAGTACTCGAAGCGGGTGAAGAGGATCATGCCATCAAGTTTACGATTGCCCATTTTCTACGCCCTAATGGCAAGAATATTCATCGTCGTAAACCATTGGATCAAGCGAATCCCGAAGACGCGTGGGGTGTGAAACCAACGCAGGGGTATGAGGTGATCCTAAGCGATGAAGAACTGGAAGCGTATCAGCAAGATAAACTGCAGCGATTTATTATCCATCCACGAGAGTCACCGCCCATTTCGGAACAGCGAGATCAGGCTCCGACAACGGTTGAGTTTGGAAATGAAAATCCGCCCCCGTATCTGGATCCTCAGTTGCTTAAGGCAGTTGAATATCTCAAACAACGTAACTTTTCCCCCAGCGCTGCGGATTCAAACTAGGGGTCGGGTGGAGACGTGGATTCGGGGTGTTGGGGTACCAGCTTTTCGGTTTCCCCATCGAGTCCCAGTTCTTGTAAGTCACTGGTATCCCATTTTTGGCCATTGATGACCATGGTATTGCCACGTTCAATGGTGAACGAGCCGGTGTTGGCAAAATAGGGTGGACGTTCGAGTGTAAACGTATATTTACCTGGGGGAAGGGCAATCGTGACCGGATTTGTGTTTTCCAGATCTTTGGACTGATTGTCATTGATGTGAAATATTTCCTTGTTCTTATCCTTGATCAGGATTTGCCAACGCTGTTGACGAAACTCAAGCGGAAAGTAAACCTCGGCATAACCGGGACGATTTTGATACCAGACAAAGCCCGCCAAACCAGCAAGAATAATCAGGGAGAGAATAGTAATCAGGTAATTCACTTTGCCAACCGCACGTTTCGTGTTGATTTGTGGCAGAGTGTCCTCGGCCTCGATATTCGGAATCGATCGACCAGTCGTCTTAAAAATTTGGGGTGCGGAAGTGAGGATTTCCGGTTTTTCGGTCTCCATCGTGGACATATGTTCGATTTCCAGATCCAAATCAATCGTATCGATACGACTGGCGGTTGAACTATCGATACTTAATTCCGGCAAGATAGAAATGCTGGCCATACGACAGGTTTCCAGTGCGGCAACAACATCGTCCATGGTTTGAAACCGGTCATCGGGATTTTTTGCGATCATACGCTGAAAGACCTGATCCAGAAGTTCAGGGATATCGTCCCGCTGGTCTCGCAGGGAAGGAATGGGGTGATCGCGATGAGCAAGTAATTTTTGGATCGCGGACTCACCCGGGAAGGGGGGATGTCCGACAAGCAGCCGATAGATAGAACACCCAAGGCTATAGATATCGGCACGTTGATCAATGTTGCGAATATTTTCGGCCTGTTCCGGAGACATATAGTCGACGGTGCCGATGATTTGGTTATTTTGAGTGAGGCTATCATCCTCTGCCCCTTCGGGTCGTTGTAGAGACACCAGACCCATATCCAGAATTTTTAAGACACCTTCCCGATCGAGCAACATATTGTGAGGTTTGATATCACGATGAATGATACCCTGCTCGTGAGCGTAAGCCAGACCCACCGCCGCCTGAGTCATGTAGTCAAGAACTTCGGCAACGGAGAGTATGGTTTCACGTCGGGCGATCATTCCCAGATCTTCACCCTCCACCAGTTCCATGACCATATAGTATTTCTTGTTTGCTCGGTCTGCATCAATTGCAGCCACGACATTGGGATGGGACAATTTAGCCGCTGCTTCGACTTCGCGAAGAAATCGACGTAAGGTCTTTTCGGACTCGGTAACTTTGGTTGAGATAACCTTGATAGCCACGCGATGCTTCATCCGCACATGTTCGGCTTCATAAACCGTACCCATTCCTCCACGGCCAATGGCCTTAATTAGACGGTAATTACCATATTCGAGGGACTTGTATTTTCCCTGATAAAGACGTTGAGTCTGAAATTTGGTGAGTCGTCCCTTTTCGCGCAAGCGTTTTGCCAAACCGGCACCATCGGTAGGCCGTGTCTCCAAAGGTTGTTCCGCGATCCAGTCACGCACTTCCTGTTCACTCATGATTCCTGACTGAGCGAGGTATTCAATAAACTGTTTTAAGGAGACGGCCATTTTGGATGGTTCATACTGAACGGAGACGTGAGTTTTAGGCGGCTGCCGAGTTTCCGGCGGGCTATGTTATAGGTTACCATGTTATGCACGAACAGCGGTATTGGCGATTCAGTAATATATCCATAAGTGAGCAGGAGAACCCAGGCGTGACATTAGATTCAGAGCTTCAGCGGAAGATCATGGGAATGTTTGCAACCGGAGTGACCGTCGTTAGTATGAAAACCGACGAGGGGAGCTGGGGGATGACGGCAAATGCGTTTACGAGTTTATCACTCGATCCGCCACTGGTCCTGGTTGCTGTCGATAAGGACAATAAGACCAATCAGAATCTGCGGCAGGCAAACCATTTTGCGGTCAATATTCTGTCGGCAGAACAGGAGACACTATCGAATCGTTATGCATTTACGGGTCCCAAGGATTTCTCTGGATTGGAAACGACCACAGCCGTTACAGGAGCTCCGATCATCGGAGATACGCTTGGTTGGGTTGATTGTGAGTTGCATGAAATTCTCGAAGGCGGAGACCATGATATTTTTGTTGGAAAAATACTTGCCGGCGAATTGGGTCAGGGTGCCCCGCTACTGTATTTTCAGGGGGGATATGCAAGGCTCGCAGAGAATCCATCAGAAAACGAATCTGATTCTAACTGAATTGATCGACGGGCACGACGGGCCAGCGACTGGCTGCTTGCAACCAGACGGCTTCTTTTGCGAGTGAAGTAAAGAATACAATGTCGGTGGATTGGCTGGATCGCAAATCCAGATTTCCGGCAATCCGTTCCTCCTGCTCCACACGCCAGTTGATGGATCCCCCGGTTGTCTGAAAATAGGGTCTTTCGTTGGCTGCCAGTAACTCCCACTGGTTGTCGGAACCATATCTTACCGGTGCGAGCCCCTGCCCTTGTATCCAGTCCCGTTTAATGGCCAGTCCATACGGGCAAAAATCCCAACGCCTTAAATGAGAGCGGTAGACATGGCGTGATGACCACTGGTTTATGGGAACACGTGTAAAACATGTCATCGGGAAGCCTCCTCGGATCGTTTGGGCGCTGCTGTAGAGACATTCCGATTGAATGATTCGATGTAATGTCCGTAATGCAGAATGATCCGCCTGAGGGTCGTTGTCTATCAGTTGGTTGATCCATTGTTCGCGAGTTTCACCAGGCCAGGCTCCATCACAGCCTCGTGTCCAGTGGGCGACATATCTCTGATTGTGAATCCAGTCTGGCAGCACGGGCCACGGCTGGGGATGGGTGATGTTTGGCAGGGTTGGTTCCGGGGTGATGTGCGGTAAACTGACGTATCGAATCTGAGAAGCTGATTTAAACGGTAGTAATTTGGCGAGTGTTCCCTGTTTGTGGATTTGAAGGATGTCAATCCACGGGGAACAGGCAATTAACATTTGGTCGCGAAAAGCGCCAGCATTCCGGACTGGCAGATATGCAGTATTTCCCTTTTGGGTTGGGCCAACGACGGTGTCAAAAGGGGTGCACAGATAACGTTTCGGGTTAGCCAGTGCGTTTTCCCACTGAGATGGTTCTATGCAGCAGGTAATATGTCCCAGTTTAAATCTGCAGACGACCTGACGGGCTTTGATGAATTCGTCTGTTGTGGTATGAGGCGTTGTCAGGATCAGCTGCCGGTTCGCTTGAGCTCGATTTAAACTTTGATTTAACGCGGCAAACCAGGATCGTTGGTGGTACAGCGGGTGTTTTAAACGTGATGAGATGATTGCTTTGGATGTACCGGCGAAACAGGTTTGCCGGTAAAGATAATTCCGTTCACCGATCAGGGAATCTGCGGATAAAGAAAACCAGGGAGGAGGTTGACGGGTGACGATAAATTCGGATGCGAGATGACGGTTAGAACCCATCGCTGGCTCCAGGTTGAATCCGGAACAGCCTGTGCGAAGGGGTATTTATTCTAATCAGGGTTTCCACACAGGACAAATGACGGAATGTCACTCCCGTGGCAATGTCCGTTGGCCATCATGAAAACTGCGAAGATCTTGTTTTCCCAGTGGTGTTAAATTGGAGATCGATATGAGATATTATTCGTATGAAGCAGCCCTTCAGGCAAGCCATTGCCCCCATTTGGTTCTATCGTAAGCAGGTTCAGTAGTATGTCGGTAACGATCCGTGATATTGAAGTTCGGGATATTCGATTTCCCACATCCGATCAGCTTGACGGTTCGGACGCGATGAATCCTGATCCGGACTACTCCTGTGCATACGTGACATTAATAACCGATGATGAATTAGTTGGACACGGTTTATCTTTTACTTTAGGCCGTGGGACGGAGTTGATATCCGTGGCGGTTGATTCATTACGGCATCTGATCATCGGGAAGACTTTGGCTGAGATCACAGGTCAGATGGGGCAGTTCTGGCATGAGCTGACCGGTGACAGCCAGTTACGTTGGATGGGACCGGACAAGGGAGTCATGCATTTTGCAGTCGGTGTCTTAGTCAATGCTATTTGGGATTTATGGGCTAAGGCTGAAGGTAAACCGGTATGGCAGTTATTAGCAGATATGAATCCAGAGGAAACGGTTCGTTGCATTGATTTTCGATACATTGATGATGCACTGACTCCTGCAGAAGCTTTGAGTATTCTGGAAGAACACTGGGAGACGCGTTCGGAGCGGATATCGGCCCTAAAAGAAAATGGTTTGCCATCGTACACCACATCCGCGGGCTGGCTGGGTTATAGCGATGATAAACTTCGCCGGCTTTGTGCCGAAGGAATTGCCAAGGGGTGGTCGCATTTTAAGATCAAAGTTGGTCGGGACATTGACGATGATATCCATCGTTGCCAACTGATTCGGGAGGAGATTGGTTGGGAACGTACGATCATGCTGGATGCCAATCAGGTTTGGGGAGTGGAGCAGGCCATTACGAACATGAAACGTCTGGCAGAATTTAAACCCTGGTTTATTGAAGAACCGACAAGTCCAGATGACGTGCTGGGGCATGCGAGGATTGCTCAATCACTTAAGCCTCTGGGTGTGGGTGTCGCTACGGGTGAAATGTGTCAAAACAGGATTATGTTTAAGCAGTTGATGCAAGCCGATGCGATCAGCATTTGTCAGATTGACAGTACACGAGTGGGGGGTGTGAATGAAATTCTGGCAATTATCTTGATGGCGAAAAAATTTGGAATTCCCGTTTGCCCCCACGCCGGTGGAGTTGGATTGTGTGAATATGTTCAGCATCTTGCGATGTTTGATTTTATTTGTGTCAGTGGTACGTCCACTGGGCGATTGATTGAGTATGTGGATCACTTACACGAACATTTCATAAATCCGGTTCAAATGCGGGCCGGATCTTATCAAGCGCCCACGGAACCCGGCTATAGCATCACGATGAAGGCTGAGTCTCTGGATCAGTTTGAATTTCCAAATGGTCCGGTATGGACGGCACGCAGGCGTGTCATATCAGCCAGCGATTGAACCAGTTTTCCAGAATCAAGAGGGACCATAATCGCTGGCTATGATCGGTTTTTCCAGACTGGTGCTGGTCTAACATGGACACAATTTTATCTCTGCGGATCCACTGATGACAATGGGCGTTACTGGCCAGCAGCGTATCGCGGGTTTGATCATGAAGCTCATGGCGGAACCAATGATCCAGTGGCACTCCAAAACCCATCTTGGGGCGTTGCCAGATAGAGTCGGGTAAGAGTTCACCAAACGTTTCCCGGAGGATTCGTTTTCCTTTTCCGCGGCGATATTTCCACGGGGTGGGAATTCCCGCAGCCAGTTCGACCACACGATGGTCCAAAAAGGGTTGGCGGCATTCTAATGAATGAGCCATGCTGGCTATATCAACTTTGGTATTTAAGTCACAGGGCAAATAGGTGCGCAGGTCAGCCAGAGAGGCGGCATCCACTGCATTACGATTGGCAGCTTGATTCCATGCAGCGGCGAGAAAAGTGGCCGGATCGTGATTACAAACCTGTTGGCAAAACCTATCCGTATAGTAATTCAACCGTTGGTAGTAGGGGAATATATTGATCCAATCCAGATAACGATGCACAGGGGAGAAAGCGAGTGGATGAAGAAAGCGGCGGAGCCGTCGTAATCTGGATTTATAGCGGGGGTTGTTAGGGATCAGGTGACTCAATCCATGTGCCAAACAGAATCGAAGTGGCGCAATGCGGTCGATTGACTGTGCCCAAGCAACGGCCTGATAGCGTGGATACCCCGCAAACAACTCGTCCCCACCGTCACCTGAGATAGCCACTGTGACATGCTCGCGAGTGAGTTGCGAAAGATGCCAGGTTGGAATGGCACTGCTGTCGGCGAACGGTTCGTCATAATGTTCGGCCAGCAAAGGAAGAATATTGACGGCATCTGGCTTTACTGTGAATTCGTGATGGTCGGTTCTGAGATGTTCAGCGACTTGACGGGCGAAATCGCTTTCATCGTACTCCTTCACCGGGAAACCGATGGAAAAGGTCTGCACTTTTTGCGAGCTATGTTGTTGCATCAAAGCAACCATCAGCGAAGAATCGACACCACCACTGAGAAAGGCACCAAGGGGCACATCACTTTGCATACGCAGTTGAACGCTGTCGGATATCAGATCGAGCAAGCGAGACTTGGTATCCTCAAAGGAAAAATCATGAACGGCGTCCAGACGGGGTTGCCAGTAGGTGTGCGTGGTTAATGTCCCGTTTTCATAGACTGCATAGGTTCCGGGTGCCAGTTTATGGACAGACTCAAAGATGCACTGAGGATGGGGTACATATTGATAGATCAGATAATGATCCAAAGCGACAGGATTGATTTCTCGCGGAACAATGCCACTGGCTAAAACACTCTTTAATTCACTTCCAAAGACAAGCTGATCTGGTTGTTGATGGTAATACAGTGGTTTTTGGCCAAGTCGGTCGCGTGCCAGCAGTAAACGTTGCTTTTTTGTGTCCCAAATAGCAAACGCGAACATTCCGTTGAGGTGGGAACAGAGATCATCACCATATTGTTCATAGAGATGAACAATAGTTTCGGAATCAGATTGGGAACGGAATTGGTGCCCCTGATTTTCGAGGCTTTGACGCAGGGAAACATGATTATATATTTCACCGTTAAAGACGAGCCAAATAGATTGGTCCTCATTACAAAGGGGTTGTTGCCCTTGTTGAAGATCGATAATCGAAAGGCGCCGAAACCCTAAAGCGACGGCTGGATTTTTCGCTTCAGCAACGTGATCCGAGAGGTAAAATCCCGACTCATCCGGCCCGCGATGGTACAGGCTCTCGGTCATGCGCTGGAGTTGTTCCCGTGTTATTTCACAGGACGGACTCGTCCATAAGCTACCGGTTATTCCACACATAAGCGACTCTAAAACATAGCATAAGGAAACCTACTACCTATATGTATCGCACCAACAGGGTTTCCAGTTCAGTTTGGAGTGAGGATTCTTACGGATTCAAGGCCTGATTGAATTGGTTCAAAAACAGCGGATGCTCGTATTTCAAAGCGGCTTGGTGTCCGAATTGATTTGCAGATTGGGGTTCATTTAGGATGAAATAAATCTGTTTGGCAAGACTACCAGCATCGGTTCCTGCAAGGAGTCCGGTTTCGCCTGAGTGAATTAACTCGGCATTGCCATCACTTCTTGCTGCCACATTGGGTATTCCCAGAGCTTGTGCGATCCGCATTCCTACTGCCTGGCCGTCATGATCCGCGGGAGTTAACATGCAATTGAGTTGCTGCAGCAGTTCGGCGGACATTTTCCAGGGGGAAACAAAATGAATACGTTCACGTTGCCACATCTGATCTCGATATCGCTTTAATATTTCAAATTGTGAGCCATCTCCAAATAGGACAAAATGGATATCTCCTTTTACCTTTTGAAGGATATCTGCCATCCAAATAGATTCTTTTAATCTGAATTGTGGTTTGAATTCTCCGACACAGCCGATTAATTGTACGGTTGGTTTTAACCCCAGTTGATTTCGTAGGTTGTGACATGACTCGGAAAGAGTATCTGGCATCGTAAATCCGGGTTGGATATGAATCACATCCTGATGGTTACTGACGCCAGCGCCTATTTTTTTCAGGAGTGTATCAGAGGAAACAATGACGCGATGTGAATGCTGGAGAATTCGTTGTCCCAGCATGGTAGGAAACTGCAGATCCTGTGAACTTGGCAACGTCATCACGGAAACGCATCTTGTTGATTTGGAAGTTAACAGGGGAAATGCAGAAAGTGGGTATTGGGCGGGATCCCAAAAAACGGTGACCGCAGATTGAAATTGTCGAAAATGTCTGAGAAGTTTTAGTGAGTGGATCCAGGGTGATTTGGTGTAGTGACAGTGCAATTCGACCTGATGTCCTAGCCATTGCTGAAGTGGTGCGGTGGTGTTAGTTTTCGTGAGGCAGAGCACATGGTGAGTTGCCGTGGTTTCCTTATCCGATATGAGTGCACGGATTTGAAAGAGAGCGTCCAGAGCCGTCGTTGTTGGAACAACGTGTAGATAATCACAATTCATCGCTCAGGAGACTCCCGGTGGCTGAATTGCATTTTCAAGTGTATTGAGATGAGCTTGAGCCATTGTGGTGAGGGAGAAATTATCGGAGACTTTGGTTTGTGCTGCAGAGATTTGGTTTGACTTGTCTTCAACAAAGGCCTGTCGGATAGCGTCAGCGAGGGGTTGAATGGATTTTACCGGGACGAGTGAACCATGAATGCCATCTTCAATTAATTGTCGGTTTCCGGCGATGTCGGAAGCAACTACGGGAAGGCTGTAGGCCATTGCTTCAAGCAGGGACAGTGATAGTCCTTCCATATAGGAAGGCAAAACAAATACGTCAGCAGCGACCAAGAGATCCGTCACATCGTCGAATGCTCCGGGCATGATAATTTTTCCAACGAGGCCCAACGATTGTATTTTTTCGTATAGTTGTTCACGGTCGGGTCCCTCGCCGACCAACCATAACTGGCTGTTGGGGATCTGGTTGCTAACATCGTTCCATGCCGCGACCAATTCCAGCAGACCCTTTCGATGAGTGAGGCGGCCCGTATAAACCGCGACTCGGGTGTTTTGGTCGGGAGTGAGATCCTGATTGATTTGATGTAATAGGAGCCGGGCATCTGCTTTCTCGGTTGCGGTTGGCGGGGATGATCGCGTTGCTACGCCATTCGGAATATGATGAACCGAAGGCCTTTGAAATCCAGCCAGCAGTACTTCATCATAGGTGGCCTGACTGGGTGTAATAATGGCCGCCGCTTGTTGGCAGCGTCGACGAATGCGATTTCCGAAACGAGCGGTCTGTAGCCAGGAGCAGTCCCCCGTATCACCACCACCTTCTACGCGTAGTACCACAGGGTGTTTGCTTTTGTTGCACGCTCCGATTGCGGCATAGGCGGAATGCTTGAGCATGGAAACGAGGACGGCATCATATTCAGAACGGTGGGTTCGCAGCCAGCGTGAAAGGGCGTCCATATAGGTATAGGTTCCCCAACCCCGCTGGGGCGGATTAGGTAACCGTTGGACCGGAACTTCCCGATGCATGATCTGGCGGGGCCACTGGGTATCCCACCGTGCCGTGAGGATGGTTGGTTTGGCACCCATCAACTGAAATTGTTCAGCCAGATTGGCCATCACCATCTCACCACCACCGACCAGAGGCCAGAAGCGTCGGGTGACCATCGCGATCCTTAATCCAGACATAGTTACTCCCCGGGTTGGTCATGATCCGAGTTGGCAATTTGATTGATTTCGCTGTCATCTAATACGGCTACAAATGGCAGATTGCGGTATAAATCTTGATAATCCAGCCCATATCCAACCACAAATTCGTCCGGTATTTCAAATCCAACAAAATCCACATCAAATTCAATCTCCTGACGACCGCTTTTACGCAGTAAGACGGCAGTATGAATGGTAGCCGGACCCAACGATTGAATGTGCTGGGTGACTTCGCTGAGCGTGTGTCCAGTGTCAAAGATGTCATCAACGATCAGTACATGTTGATCGGTAATGGAGGGAAGCATTTGGGTATCGAGTGTCAATTGGTCCCGAATCATGTTTCCCCGGTAACTGCTGGCAGACAATATTCCCAGTCGTACCGGCATTTGAAAATTGCGAATCAGATCGGCAACTAAAATAATACTACCGGTCATGATGCAAACGACGGTAAGAGGCGTGTTTCCGATCCGACTATTGATCTCCCGGGCCATGTTGGTGATCCCGGAATTTAATTCTTGTTGAGTGATCAGTGTTTTCACAAGTTTCTTTCTGAAGTAATAATTCTGCCCATTGTACTCTCTTAGATGGATCTATTAAACTTCATTGTTTCCAACTGAGTAACCGTTGTCTTGGATCAATTGGTGATGTGGTCAAATATTGAAATATCGGGACACTCATGTGAGGTGTATGAACCGGAGCGTGTGAGTGAACACCGCAATGTGGTGTTATTCTTACATGGTGTCCATATGGGACGACTTCAGGATAAGCCTGTGTTTACCGAGCAGTTTGAAAAGCATGGATTGTGTGTTGTGGGGCCTCTTACCAAGCGAAGTTGGTGGACGGATCTCATCTGCGATGAATTTGACGCGCAGTGTACTGCGGAACAGCACATATTACAAAATGTACTTCCCTATATTCAACAGCGGTGGGACTGTCAAACCGGACAGATTGCTCTGTTGGGCATTAGCATGGGAGGTCAGGGGGCTTTGCGATTTGCTTATAAACATCCAACGCTTTTTCCCATTGTTGCGGCGATTTCCCCTGCGATTGATTATCAACAGCGTATGAAACGGGGTGAGGATGAAACCTTACCGTTAATGTATGCGGATCCGGAGGCTGCCCGGCAGGATACGGCGCTGTTGCATATCCATCCTTTAAACTGGCCCCGGCACCAATTCCTGTGTTGCGATCCAACGGATCGGGATTGGTTTGATGGTGCGGATCGCATGCAAATGAAATTACATTCGTTAGGAGTCCCGCATGAGTTTGATTTTGAAACTATTGCCGGCGGACATGATGCTCGATATTACGATGCACAAGCGGAAAGAGTTGTGGAGTTTTTAGTTGAACGATTTGAACGTGAACGAATGGCCACGCGGTAAAAAATCGCCGGCTACGATTTAGCTCAGTAGGCGTCGACGCATCGAGATTTTATTCCGTGCGAGCCGCTCACGGCTAATCTCAGGAGTTTCGATAAGACGGGATTAGTTACCTGTATCGAGAATATTGGGCGAATGCAGATCGATTTTTCCTGTGCCGATGGAATAGATAATTTTTCGAGCGGCGGCATTGGGCGTGGGCGACGTATTGCGGTCAATCCAGAGCTTTGCTGTTCCTCGGCCACCCTCCATCACGAGATTGTTCTTGGCTTGCGAATAGGTGATCCGGTGGGCCAGTCCAACATATTGCTGGGATTCAATATAAGTATTTCCGATGGCACTGAGTACGACGGTTGGAGTTTTCGTTGGCGTTATATCTGAGATGGATAATTGCTCACAAGTCATTTCAAGTCCTTGAGGACCCAGTCCGGCAGGGGATTCTGCATTGAGTTTGGAATCCCAGTTTTCGACAGGCCCGAAAAGGGATTCTACTTTTCCATTGAATGTCAGGTGGCGATTGACAACATTTCCATCGAGACCTGAATTGAATTTGACATAAAAGCTTTGCAGCGGTGTTTGGGATGCGTTCACCTGTGCAGGTTGCCCGGGATCGATGCCCAGTGTTTTTCCGTTGTTACGAAAGACGGACCGAATCCAGCCCTTACCGGCAGATTCAATGGCTCCTGAGTTGGGAAAGAAGGTGAGGTTTTCAGCCTGCATTTGGTGATAGGCTTGCTGGAGTTTTTCAGAATCCAGTGTGCGGCTTTGAATGGCGATTTGATTACGGCAGGTCAGCAGATGGATTTCAACGGGCACATTGGAATGAAAGGCACTGAAATTTACCAGTTTGTTCAACTGTGCCTGAAGTACTCCGCAGTCCAAGGCAAGGTCGTAGGTATCCCCCTGGTTGGTTTCAAATATTCCCCGTGTTTTGACGTCTCCGTACAGTTCCATTACGGAGCCATTAAAAGCCATTTGTTCTTTCCAGGAGATTCGTTTCATGGTATTTGCGTCTTCTGAGTTTCCGTATGCAAATGCAATTTCGCCTGCGCCAGGGATCCACATAAGATTTTGTGGCTGATTAAATTTGATGGTATTGCCACTCACCTGAAAATCCTCAAAGGAAACCCACGCCGGTTGGCCTCGTTCTTCATTTCCTACTAAGGTCATTTCGAACAGTCCGTTAAAATCCCGCCGCAACTCGACCGTATCTCCATGGAGCACGAAGGGCGAACGTGAGCCGGCCTCACTGGATTCCTGTCGTAATGACAGGTTGCCGGCAATATAGGCTCCCTGCAAAACCTGCTTTTCTTTCTGCTGCATAAGCTGAATCCGAATCAATTCCCCATGAACTACATATCTTCGGGGATTGGGTTTTGGGTTGAGTTCCCTGTTCAATGGTACTTCGATGGATGGATCGTCGGGCGACTCAGCGGCTCCGTTTTTGTCATAAGCAAACCAGACTTCGGCTCGCTGAGTCGCTGCTTTGATTTCCGCGGTATCAAACAGGACATCCCCGATGGCGGCGAGTTTGGTTGGAATGATCTGATACCCGGGGTCGGCTTCGCTGGAATCATTTTGAGGTTTGACAGATTCTGCCAGCCAGATATGGATACGGTCACTGGAGATTGTTCCGGCATTCGAAAAACTTATTTCTGCTTTTCCGTCGAGTGACAGGATGTGTTCATCATCTCGTTTTTCAAGTTTACAGTCCCGTTTCCATGTCACATTGATTTGTTCCTTATGGGAGCCGGCTAAGGTGGTCCGATAAGAGCCAGCACCGGTTGCCATGAATTGCCCTAGTCTTGCCGGGTCGGGTGGCATCTGATAATAGAATCGGGCAACTTCAAAAGAGTGATCATGGATCTTAATGAGACTTTGCTGGGCATCTTCAATAGAAAATGTGCCTTGCACCATATCAAATGAAATGGTCTGACCGCGGATGGATAGTTGTTGGGTAGGAGATTCAATCGTGAGCGGATTTCCAGCAGCCGTGATTCGTTGAAATTCAAATAGCTGATTATTGTCGAGCACCGCATCCTGGGGTTCTTGTTGTGGTGACTGATGAGGTAACGAAAATGTCAAATCCAGACGTTCGCAGAGCAACTGGTCTTCGGGTTGTCCGTCGCGGGAAACCGTGACATCAACCTGATCTTCAAGTGTGAGGAGTGAATTTGAAAAATCAATGCGAAAGGGACCCTGACAGTGGATCATCATCTCGGCGGGTTTAGCGGTTACTCGTGGGCGATCGGATTTTTCGAAAAGATTCTGTTGAAGCTGTAATCGAACATAGTCAACGTCAATGAGTTCAATGAAGTCAATTCGGGAAAATGGATTTTTGACTGGATTAACAGTCCGTGTTGGTTCGATTTCTTTGAGATTAATCACCATGTCCCGGCCTTTGCCTTCATGGTGAGCATATTGAAATTCGACATCATGAGTGGTCCAGATGCGATTTTTCTGGAATTGGATATTCCGTGTTTTAAAGCGAAACGCATCACCTGCCCCCGCTTCGGATTCTGTACTATGGATCAGCACATCACCGATAAGGCGACCCGCGGGTATGGAATCTGAATTATCCACGGAGTTGAGAATGTCATTTGAAAGCACAGCACCGTTAGGGGCATGTAGCGTGATGATGCGAGCAGGCTGCTGGTTACCGGTTTTATTTTTTTCAAAAATTACATACGTGCATGGTTTGATGATGAGATCTTCACCATCGCGTTTGTATTCCTGAAAAAGCAAGATGCCGTTGCTGCTTTCAATGGTCTTGGGTTGTTGCAGTTGCCAGGCATCGGGGGGAAAGAGTTTTTTCAGAGCCTCGCGATGCGTGGATGCGGCCGCTTGCCAAAGTTCGTTGTCGCTTGATTTGGCTGTTTTAAGATACGGAGGTTCGAGCGTGGAAGCGGCGGTGAGCGCATAGGTTGCATAGGCGATTAGGACACCTGCCAGGCACGCGATCGTAGCAATACACCGTCGAATCATAAATGACTTTCTGTAGGATTCGTGCTGTAGTATTGGTTTACCAGATCCTGCCAACGGTGGGTTTTTCTCAGGATGGTCTCAATGAGCTCACGAACCGCACCGGCACCTCCATTAGTCTGAGTGATAAAATCAGCCACATCCAGGACTTCCGATGTTGCGTCCGCTACGGCAACTCCCAAACCAGCAGCAGCAATGACCGGTAAATCGGTCAGATCGTCGCCCACGTAACATACCTGATCCATGGTCAGATGAAGACTCTCCACTAACTGAACTGCCGTAGGCAACTTGTTTTCAAACCCCTGCCGAACAATATCAATCCCCAGTTCCTGACACCGTACTTTTACAATATGGGAAGTTCGCGCGGTCAAAATTCCAAATTGATAACCCGCGCGCTGCCACATCTTTATTCCCAAACCATCGCGAATGTGAAATTGTTTGGTTTCAATGCCGTTGTTATCAAAGGCAATGGCACCGTTGGTCAGAACTCCGTCAACATCAGACAGGATGAGTTTGATGTTTTCCATGGCATCAGGGGTATTCATCCCGCATTCCCCTTGTTTGTTGAATTAAACTGAATCGCAGGCGCACACGAGTCAGAAAGCTCCGTTGGTAAAAAGGCGACCGTGTCCGTGATATCCACTAAACCCACAGGTTGACCAAGATCATCGACAACCGGTAATTCGCTAATTCGCCGCTGACTGAAAATATCGACCGCGGCGGCTAGCATTTGAGACCGGGAAATCGTGATGGGACCCGAAGTCATGTAGTTACCTATGGGGGCGTCAAAGCAGGTGTCTTGATTCTGTTCCAGCAAACGTGCTAAATCGCTGTCGGTGAATAACCCCGTCAATACGCCATCGTCATCGGTTAGCATGATCGCACCCGTGCGCCTTCCCGGTAGACTGCTCGCGACAAAAACATCCCGGATCGTCTGGTTTTGATGAGCCACACGGCATTGAGTCAGTGGTCGCATGACTTCACTCACTTTGGCAAGTTTGCGGCCTAAGGATCCACCAGGATGGCATTGTGCGAATTCATGAGCCGTAAAGGATTGCATTTCACTCGTGACTAATGCCAGAGCATCTCCCAGAGCTAACATCACGGTCGTACTGGTGCTCGGCGCC
Source organism: Planctomycetota bacterium (assembly GCA_036150515.1). Classification (GTDB taxonomy): domain Bacteria; phylum Planctomycetota; class Planctomycetia; order Pirellulales; family Pirellulaceae; genus UBA721. Next base: position 3,784 of record JAYZPA010000101.1, on the reverse strand, counting down.
AATTGAAGTGCGCCGGCTTCGGTTAAAGTGCCCAATGGTAATACGATGGTCGAGTTTCTTGCGAGCGTGTTCGTTGTACTGGACGTAATCGCAATCCGTGGTATCCCTTTGGCAGCCAATGTGGTTAATAAACGTGTAACCTCTTCTGTTTCACCGCTGTAGGATAACAGGAGAGCCGTGTCTCCCTGACGGATACGTCCCAAATCTCCATGAACGGCTTCGCTGGGGTGTAGAAAATGTGCCGGTGTTCCCGTCGATGAAAAGGTGGCAACCAACTTTTGCCCGATTAATCCGGCTTTGCCAATTCCAATGATAAATAGACTGCCAGCCGTTTCGCGGATCGCACGGATCGCCTCACCGAACCCCTCAGGTAGATTCCCTGCTAACTGGGATAATGCTTGTGCCTCCCTGTCAATAATCTCTTTGGCTAATCGCAACGGCTCAAAAGAACTCAATGCGGCCTTTGGCTCTTTGCGTGAAGGTGCTCCGGCACTCATCTACCCCATTCCCTGACTACCAGTCCATGCGAACAATGGTGGTTTGGACAGTTGTTCCCGATCGATATCCTTGCGCAGCACACCCACAGTACGGATGAGACGCGTAGAAATTCTACTGCAGGATGGAGGTTAGAAACAATGCGAATGTCGTTTCAAACAGCAGCGATTTAAAGCTGGTTACGTAGCTTTTCGGCGTTCCCTGCCTGACCAAAAGCGACCATCCGGTCAATACATACCTGCTTCATCGCAGAACGTGCCGGTTTAAGATAGGCACGTGGGTCAAATTCCGCTCGGTCTTCCGTTAATACTTTACGAATCGCACCTGTCATGGCCAGTCGATTATCCGTATCTACGTTGATTTTACGCACGCCCGATCGAATGCCACGCTGAATTTCTTCAACGGGTACCCCGTACGTTTGTTTCATGTCCCCACCGAACGAGTTAATGATGTCCTGTAACTCCTGGGGGACCGAGGAACTGCCGTGCATGACCAAATGTGTGTTGGGAAGTTTGGCATGTATCTCATCAATGCGATCCATGGCCAATACGTCGCCTGTGGGTGCCTTGGTGAATTTATACGCGCCATGACTTGTGCCAATGGCAACCGCCAGTGCGTCGACACCCGTTTCGTTGACAAACTGCTCTGCTTCTTCAGGATCCGTTAGCAATTGATCATGGGATAAAACGCCTTCTGCACCATGACCATCTTCCTGATCACCCATGCCCGTCTCTAATGAACCCAGGCAACCCAATTCGCCCTCAACCGATACGCCCTGAGCATGAGCCAGATCGACGACTTGTTTCGTTACACCAACGTTGTATTCATAACTGGCGGGTGTTTTTCCATCGGCCTCCAGAGATCCATCCATCATGACCGAAGTGAATCCATTATCCATTGCACTAACGCAGGTATCCACACTGTTACCATGATCCTGATGCATCACAATGGGAATCTGAGGATAGAGTTCAACGGCCGCTAACATCAAATGACGTAGATAGGCATCCTGAGAATAAGAGCGGGCACCACGAGAGGCCTGAACAATTACGGGCGAATCCGTTTCCTCCGCAGCTTCCATGATTGCTTGAATCTGTTCCATGTTGTTTACGTTAAATGCCGCAACGCCATAATCGTTCTCGGCTGCATGATCCAAAATTACACGTAGTGGAACCAAAGACATATTCTTACTCCTTGCCCGTTGTTCGGAAATTGTCCCGGTCGTCGTATAGATGATCTAAAATTGATCAACAGAATACGCCTACTCATAAGACAAGCGATTAATCATCAGAATTAATCATTATTATTGCATCTACTCATATACTCAAGCGGGCCGGATGCAAGAAACTGTACTTGGCCGTTAATTCAAGCTGGACAGACTCATTCGACAAAACAGATTTAATTGGCCGGAAGGGTCGCCGAAGAAAATAAATCGTCATACTGCGTGTGAACCAGTCGCAGTAATAGTAAATGATTGGTTTTTGAGTCATCATCGTTCACGACAAAAAACTGACGGCCGATACCCTTGTTATCACCAGTGGCACTCAAAACTAGCGATTCCCCCGGGGCAATTTGGGTGTCGATGGGTAACAAGCTGTATTCTTTAACCCTGCGCTGCGTCTGAAGTAACCATGCTCCGTCCTGCCCCTTAAATTCAGATTTTGGCGAACCATGGTGTATTTGCGGAATCAACTCGACTCGTACATTGCCGTCTCCTTGAGGATATGTGCGGATCTGAAAAATGCACTGAGCCTGATTGAATCGCTCCGCGGTCGCGTAGTCAGAATCCGAGGTGATGACGGTGATGTTCTCCTTTACCGAATTGCTCATGACGATTTGCGCAGGACGTCCCGCTCGGAATTGAAGTCGACGATTGCGGTTTTCGATGTTTAAATTAAGGTCGCCGGTTTTACCCTGTAACTCAGTCGTGTTGGTGTCGCTCTGGAGCAATGTATTGAGTGAATCTGGAAACGATCCCGCTACCAGACCGCAGCGAATTCCATTTGCCGATAAACGATGACGTAATTCGGCAGATAAATGGGTTTCATCAAGATCGTTCCAAAAATCCGAATCTACGGTGTTGGTCGACGCGGGAACTCGAATGAAGGTGACCTCTAATATGACTGCATCCGGCGCTAGGCGAGGTGGTGGTAACGTTTTGTTGGCAACCTCTTTTTCTAATGTCCATTGGGGTTTAACGAGTGATTCGCATCCCGGTAACATGATAATGTAACCGAAGGTAATGAGAAAACTGGTGGTGCAACGGCTCGATATCACTGGTATTATTCAAACCAAATAAGTAGCTGTCATTGCCTAAGCATGACCGAAAAAGAAGACGAACGAACGTAAGAGAGTAACCGTATTACCAAGACTGAATCAAGATCAGTCCATGCAAACCCGCCCAATACAATTCAGTATTGCTAGGTACAATCTGCTCAGAAATGAGTGCCCATAAATGATGCAACAAAAACCCTCCCATTCTCAGATCCCCACTATCCCGCTCGATAGGCTTACCGGTCAGGCTGTGCCAGCAGGATTTGACTTTACCGGAAAAATGAGACTGCTTTGTGAAGATATTACCCAGCGACATCCTGAAATGAAACATATACGCATGGAACAAGTTGCGGTTGCATTTTCACAAACCCGTAAAGGAGTACGACATGGTGTCCATGCAACATTAACACCCATGCGATTTGAAGGAGGGGCACTACAGGGGATTCGACGAGGAAAACATTACAGAGCACAACGTCTGTTTGACCACCAGGGAAAAGAAATGCTGTATATCCTGAAGTTCTTTTTGCCCCGCTTCCAAAATGAACCGTTCCGTGAAAAACTGACGACCGTCTTTCATGAACTTTTCCATATTAGCGCTGAGTTTGATGGAGATTTGCGGCGGTTTCAGGGACGTTGTTATATTCACTCTGCTTCAGAAAAAGAATATGATCGAAAAGTCGGCAAGTTGGCCCAACAATGGTTAGAGCAAAGTCCACCGGATAAAATCCTCGAGTTTTTGAGAGTGGACTTCAAGACGCTTGAACGCAAGTTTGGTAGAGTGGTGGGAGTGAAAATTCCACAGCCAAAATTGATCCCTCAAAGCGCGTAAATAAATAGCCGCCCTGTTAGCTTAGGGCTTTGCTTCGGGCTCTGCTTCGGGCTCTGCTTCAGGCTCTGCTTCAGGCTCTGCTTCAGGCTCTGCTTCAGGCTCTGCTTCAGCCTCTGCTTCAGGCTCTGCTTCAGGCTCTGCTTCATGCTCTGCTTAAGGCTCTGCTTCAGGCTCTGATTCAGGCTCTGA
>JAYZPA010000100.1:0-41392 GCA_036150515.1 Planctomycetota bacterium | reverse complement strand
GCGGCTTGCTGGATCGCATCCTTCACCGAATCAATAATTTCCTCATTTGCAGCAGCCTGGTCGACTGCCTCGTTTGCTTCCTGTTCCGAAGCCGTTGCTTCCGGATTATTTTCAGCATCGAGTTGTTCCCCGGCAGCATCGTTAAGTTGATCCGCCTGAGCCAGTTGCTCACCCACGTCGGACAACGCATCGGCAATTTGTTTATACTCCTCAGACGTTAGATCGGGATCGAGAAGGTTTGTGGGTGACTCGAGTTCATCCTGCAATTCTGCCAGCGCACCGATAATCTCTTCCTGTTTTTCGACGGCGTCTTCCATCTGGCCGTCAAATATTTCCTGCCGCGCCTCAGAGGCGGCCTCCTCGGCACGCTCCAATAAATCGCTTGCTTCTTCGTTACCGACAACCAGCGATTCCAGTCGTTGGAGTTTCTCACGGATCACGGTCTGTTCCTGTACGAGTGAATCGACTTGTTCGCTGTCCTCCGGATCACCTTCCTCAACTTTGGCTTTCAGTGCTTCCTGCGCGGAAATGATTTCATCCGCTGCCTGAGTCGCATCAGAATCAATCCATGCGGGATCTTCAAATCGCCGAATTTTTAACAGGATGCTCTCCAGGACGCCAATAATTTCTTTTTCCGTTACGACGGCTTCCGGAAATTCCGTGGCATTAAGCTGTGACTCAGCCTGGACGAGCAAAAAATCGATTTTGTTCGTTGTAAGGACCCGAGAACATTCTTTGGCCAGCGCGCCGAGTTCACCGGGCCATTCGGCTACGATATTCAGGGTTTCATGAAACGTAGCAACCAGCACGGATACATTTTTCTGGGCATCGATGGTTGTCAGGACAAGTTGTTCCTGTTCCGTTGTCAGCGTAAGGGACGACTCAAGCGTACTTCGTTGTTTAAGAACAATCTCGCCAATCCGTTCAATCAGTTCGGCTTGCTGGCGTCTCAGACGAAGCCGTTCGCGTTCTCTGAGCAAATCACGAAGCACCTGTCGCATGCGAAGATGTACCGTATTCATGAGTTCTTTACGATCTTTGGGGTCGGCGGCATCGGCCTGCACAAGCAATTCAATAACGTCCGGCATTTTATTCATTGCCAGTTCCTGCATGCGACCGCGCATTGTCTTCAGGTCTTCATATAAAGGGAGATCCGTCAGTCGGTTATCTTCCAGCTGCAGCATCTGAGTATCCACCAGAATGGCGAGTAGATCCGACGTAAGGTCGCGCGCGCGCTGCTGATTAACCCGATAGCGATCGATGAGCTGACGATCCGTTTTGATTTGGGCCTTCGGCGACGGAGGCGTTGCCACCGGCTGTTGAGAAAAAACGGTTTGACTAAATCCCAAGAGTGCCATCAGCCAGAGTGCTGTATACCAAAACTTATTCATTGACGATCTCCTATGCCTAACTGGGCTTTAATAATTCGATCCAATTTTTCGTCGGTTTGGGAATCAATTTCCCGCATGGCTGCCAGAAATTCTGCCCGGCTCGTTACCAGCAATTCAATCATCTCCGCTTCCGCGGTAACTCCGTCAAGGGATCCTCGAAAATCCGTCGTGGTCAGAGTTACCTGTACGGTATCACCTACTTCCAGACCAAAGTCCTCTAGTTCAATTGCAACCGTATCAGCCACGGTCTTCACGGGAGGGGTAAAACGATGAATGGTCACCATTTTATCCTCTTCCGCTTCATTTACGCCAGAGCGAATTATATCGATCGACGCAGCAACATTATCCAGTCCAAAGTCGTCAACCGCCCGGAATTTAATACGCGGTGCGGCATTACTTAGTATTAAGTTTATCACAGTCGCAGCCGCAATCCGTGGTTTTTGATCGGGACGAACCTGAATTATTCCGGTGATCTTTCGATCGGGGCTGATATTATCCTGATCAACCACATCAATTTGATATCGGGTTGTTGACTGGATGTTCATCAAGGGGTGCATTTCCACCGGCATAACCCATTTCCCGTCGGCATTGACGAGATCGTAATTCTCTTCACCTATCGTCAAGGATGCACTTTTCAGTGGTTTGTCAGATTCGACATGCGGATGGACATCCGAACCCTGAAGTACCCGTTGATTGCGACTACTGGTGCTTTGGTCCTTAAAAGCAGCCGCAGCATATGGAGGTGTGATTACGTTCATGTGCACAACCGGACGGGGCACTTGTAACACGGAGATGTGCTGCGGGGCGGACTCATCGTCACCCAGATACGCAATCGCCGAAAAATCCTCAATCGCGCGTTCCAATGTCACGGTGTACTCACCCGGACTCTCTCCAGGCAATAAATCCAGGACAGAAACACTACCGACTTCATTAGAGATTTCCAGTGTCCCGTTTTCGGGAACAATCTTATCCAGATCCACATTGACAACAAACGTTACCGGTCGCCCATGCACCACCGATTCCCCTTCAATGCGCACGCCCAGAATATCCGTCGTCGTGGGATACCGCGTATCCTGTAGCAGTAACCGATTGAGAAACGTTCGAAAGTGGGTCGGACTGGTAACCGCCGGCGTCACAACCAAAGCCAGCGACAACACGGCAACGGCACAACTCTTCCATAGTTCGGGGCGAGAGAACCCCGCAAGATAATCCAGTTTTTCCGACAACGAAGAACTGGTCTCGACTACCAATTCACGAAGCTTCTCAGAGCCGTACTGACTGCGTCGGACATCGGTGAACTGCAACGACGCGACAAGGTCTGATGGAATGTTATGATGCCTTTGGATTTTAGTTGCCACGCTAACCAGATCCTCGCGACGGGCCACCGCGGGCAGAACCACTCTCCAGCCCTGCCATCCCAAAATGGCACCCGCGGCAACCAGCAGTAAAAGTCTTTCCAAATTGCCCATTTCCGTAAGAACATCTAACCCAAAAAGGATTAAAAAACTCCACGCCAGAAAACTAAACCACCATGCGCAGGCACGACCGACACGTGCCACGCTGCGATAGCGCCGTGCTTTTTTCAGCCCACGTCGAAGGGTTGTTAGTTTCTGCATTGTTTTACCGCAAGTTAGACAGTTTCCGTACGAGCCACTCCGTGTGCATCATCGTTAAGACCAGAATCAGCATGAGCCAGGTATTCCACAGGGGAAGCTGGCGATGGCTGTATTGTTCAAGTGGTTTTGCTTCAAGACCATCGAGCAGTTCTGGAAGTTCATACAACTCACAGGCCTGTCCTCCGGTAACGTCAGCCAATTGTTGTTGCAGAGGTGTATTGCGCACCACATCCAATCGTTCACGGGACACGGCGGCCACCTCAAATCCAATTTCAAATTCGGTATCCGTTTCCGGGTCGAGAATCATGAGTCGATAACTTCCCGCCTCCAGTGCAGCAATTGATGTTTCAAAAACCACATTGTCGCGGGCCATTGGTATGCTGATTTCGTCGATCTGTTGTGAACTGGAACCGGTTTGCCGTAACAATCGTCCACTCAGGCTTTTTGCCGATAGTTCCTTATAGTCTTTACTGTAAGCTTCCACGGTAACCGTAACCCGCTCTCCTGTTTGATAGGTTGTTAAATCTGTGGATGGTGAAAACCTCTTTTGCTGACCCAGCGCGCGACCCAGCCCCAGGCGGTAGATCATCTGGCCCCAAAACTGCCGGTAAAATCGCTCACCATATTTTTTTCGCAGTCTCCATGTTTCATTGAAGCCAATATAGATCACCTCACCTTTACCATATCTTCGCGTCGCAATTAATGGCTGTAACTGTTCACGATCCACCGTCTTATCCGTCGGATGAGTCGCCAGTACAGTCGCCAGCGGATGAGGACGCAAAACGGGTTGATACCATGGAAGGTCACCCATATTCGTCCAGGCGAGCATGTTTTCTTCGGCAGTATCCCCGAGGTTGACAAAAGGATTACCCGCCGCTTCCGGTGTCAGTGCGAGTGCGAACTGGGACGGTTTTGGCTGAAGTGACCGGTCAACGACCACGGGTAACATTTCCGCAAGTTGCGTCCCCTGCAACGAACTAATTCCAAAACGAGGTCCGGCAATGACAACCAACCCGCCGCCGAATCGTTCAACATATTCGGCCAATTGATCCTGAAAGGGTTTGGTTAGCATGTCACCAGGTACATCACTTATCAGGACAACATCGTTTGCAAAAAACTCATCGCGGGGACGGATGAGCCGTTCAACAAACAGATCGTTCGACTGACTAACCTTGAAGTCCGCCGACTGTAGATAGGTTCGAAATCCGTCTTCTCCAATCAACGGATCCCTTTGGAATACTTCTTTTACAAACCGCCACTCCCAGGTCGGTTCATATTCCACAAAGAACAGGTTAAGCGACTCATCACGGACCAAAATTTCACGTGCTGCCCGGTTGTTACGTTCGCTTGCTTCGCCCGGCAGCATCGCAACCGAGGCTACTAATTCAAAACGACCGGATGCCGTCGGTAAGTATGGCAGGTCGATGGTAGACTGTGCTTCGGTCAGCACCACTAAGACGGGCGGACCAACCGCAACTTCACTGGAGACCTCCAACTGATCTACCCCCGTTCCTAAGAGACGTTCATACAGCTGAATCTCAATTGTGTCGCCGACGACGCCCTGTTGCCGGACAGTTGCCGTTACCGAAGTTCGTTCATCCTGTTTCAGGACCAGTGGCGTCTGCAGCTGGATGGCAACATCAATAACTTCACGTGGACCAATTCCCGTCGTAAAAAGTGGAACGGCCAGCTGTTCAGCCGAGGAAATTGCCGGGTTGCCCGCGTTTTGCGAAAAATCACTTGCAATCACCACGCCGGCCAAATGACGCGTCCCGTGCCGCCGATGAAGTTCATCAAGCGAACTACCAATCGCGGTCGTCTGCAAATCCGCCGTCAGCGGAGCCTGAAGCTTAAAGACGTCCTCCTGTTCCAAGGAAACCTCTCGAATGGTATGGCCCTGCTCGGTGGAATAGAATCGCAAATCAAACTCTTCATCCAATGCCGACAATGAATCGACGAGTTTTCCCTGACGCAACGCCATGTTGAGAAGATCCAGACGGGTAGCTTCTTCCAGCTTGGGTTGATCGCCCAGCATTTTGAAAATCTGATCTGCCTCTTCCGACGTGTGTTCGTCGTCTAAATTCATACTGTCTGAAGTGTCCAGCAGGACCAGAAGTAAGGGGCGGGGATGCTCGGTTAGCGAGACGGATATGACCGGCTCGGCCAGTATAAAACCGATCAGTGCCAAAATGAATCCGCGTGAACAGGCGAGGAATATTTTTCGTCGGGGTCGCTTATCAAGGGCTCGGTCCTGCTGAAATCGAACATAAAACCAACATCCAACCGCTGCCAGTGCCAGGCACAGTAAAATCACCAGCACAGGACGGCCTTCGGCCCAGAACGAAACAAACTGCAGGCTTACATCATGCAGCGTATCCCCTTCTTCAACACCTAAAAAACGGGCAATCGTATTCATAACGATACCTCCGGTGCTTCCTGAGTGGATTGCCGTCCCGAAACACGAATGACGGCCGGCTCATCCTCGTCGGATTGCCGTTTCTTACCCAGCAAGAACATTTCCAGCAACAAAACAAACAACAGCAGGTACATCAACCATTTCCAGGTACCACTACCGAGATAGGTCGTGCCCTGAAGCGATATTGCCTGTCCGGGTTGCACCCAACGGATCTTGTCGCTGGCGACGGCAACCTCAAGTTCCTCCACATCCAGCAACTGAATATTACTCTCATCTTCGGGCCCGTTGAAAGCAAGCTGCATGACCGCCGTCTGATCGTTTTCTGTCTCACTCGTCCGGTACAATTCATAAAAGCCACGGCGGGATGCTCCCCGCAGAACGACGCCATATTTCTGACGTCCCAGCACTTCGACGGCCGCTGCTTCACTGTCGGTCTGATCGGGCCATTGAAGCATATGTTGCGTGTGTTGGTGACGAGGGGGAACGGGAATCACCATTTCATTGCGGGTTTCCAGTGTCCTTTCCGGGAGCGACCGAACCAGTAGATGTCGTAAAATCCGATCCATAATAAGCACACCGGCATCCAGAGCAATATTATTCCATTCCGGGAACACGCCCGAGGTCAGCAGCATAATACGCCCCTGGCCCATCCGCCGTTGCACGAGAAAGGGCTCTCCACTTTGATAACGTCCCAACGGTTGCGGGCGATTGCGGGCAACGAGCTGTTCCACCGAAAATTCACTGTAATGCCGTCCAAGGGGGTTCGTCCAGTTAAGCCAGCGAATCCGATCATCTTCCTCTGCCAGACGATCTTCAATTCGCAAGGACTCTTTTTCATCCCAGTCAATCAGACTGTCCTCATCCGCGTTGACTGCCTTGTAAAATGACGGGGTCAGGACGAGATCCGCCACTTCCTCCGTCGACAATTCAAACCGATACAGAGGGTCATCGAACGTCTTTGGATCCAGTTTAAATTGCGGCCAGTCATCGGCATTGTTGGGAGGCAGACTACCGATGGGTTCGGACATAATCGCCATCGGCAAAATCCCGTTCCCATAGTTCCACGCAACTTCCGTCCAGGCGGCTGTATCAAACAGCCCCCCCGCCGTAATCAGAACCTGCCCCCCCTGTTCCGCATATTCACGTAACAGATCAACGGTCCCCGAATGGGGCGCCATGCTGCCACTAATAACCACCAAACGAGCATCTTGTAAATCTTCCTGAGTCACCGTGTCAATGGTACGGTGCACAATATCAATTAATGCCTTGTGATCCAGATCATCTTCCACTTGCGGTGCCAGCAGGTGACGAAGCATGTAGGTTTCACCAAACCGTCCGCGTTCCGGATTCTCGTCAGTCCCATGCTGATCCACAAACACCACAGGAACCCGGGCAATGACCGGAACCACAGCAACACGTTGATCATCCACTGGTAGATAATCCGGTTCGTCTATCTTCAGGATGGCTTTTGAGAACAGCGGTTCTTTTGAGGAACCCGCACTGGTGAACTGATGCTCAAACACCAGGCTACTCATCTGATGAGGCATCAAATCAATCAGGGTCGTTGCGATAATATCACCATCGATTTCCAGAGAAACAGGAACCTGATCCCTTGCTGTCAGACCCTCATGCCGGATCTCCGCGACGAATACCGCCATGGAATCAGCATCGGCAATCCCGTCACGCAAATAGAACTTACTAACCCAGGTGTTCTCCCGAATCGCTGGCTGAACCGGGACAATCTGAACATCGCCCAACGCACCAAAAAGCTCGTCCAAATCAGGATCATTCCAACTAGGTTCCTGAAGATCCCCCAGAAACACAAATCGTTTGGTCTGAATGGAACTGTCATTTTTACTGGCGATCAAAGCACGTTCTGTTCCCGCCCGAATATCGCCCATGAGGTCGACGACCTCCATCTGACGCAGGGCATTCAGAGCGTCATCTCGCGATGCAAAAGCCCCTACATTGAACCAGTGCGGTTGAACACAAAGCGGAATGATGGATACTTCACTTCCGGAAGGCAACATTTCAATAAACTGCGAGACCTGATCTTTAGCTTCTTCCAAAAGCGAGGTTTGTGCGGACGTATATCCCATCGACAGGCTATTATCAAGCACAATCACCGCATGCACTGGCTCGTTATTCTGGTGAACCTGGCTACCACTACCAACCCAATAGGGACGTGCCATTGCCAACACGAAAAACAAAACCGCCAGCGTGCGGAGGGCGAGCAGAATCAGATCGCGAATCTGAACGGCTCGTCGATTACGTTTAACGGCATTTCTAAGAAACTGCATCGCCGCCCATGGCTGCGTACGATATCGCCGCCGATTGAGCAGATGAATTAGCGTGGGTCCGGCGATAGCAACCGAAGCCGTCAGAAATGAAGCCGCAAAAAAATTCATGATTACCGAAAAACGTTCGCCCTATTTGTCAGAAGTCTCATTCTCAGATGTAAATTCGCCTTCTTGCAGAATAGGAAGGTAACGATTGGGTATGCTTAAAACGAAGACACCAACGGAAGTGCCAAATAATTTACCGGGCACTCCGCCAACCCGACCACCATCCCAGGATCCATCCACGGTAGGGCTGGTGGATTTCCACTGGGTTTCAACAATCGCGTCACGAAGAACCGGATAATTTTCGCGCCAACGGGTACCACCAACCTGATACAAGCCCTGAGCCACGTAATACATGGCGTAGGCGTCAAAAGGAATATGCCCGTTACGCTTTTTTATATTGCGAACATCCGTTGCCACATGATCCAAACTCCGGGGGATTCGAAAATCTTCGTAGAGTCCGAATTCCTGTAAACAAACTGCTCCTGCTGCCGCCATGGCCGTGGTCACATTACCGCCATTATAAGTAAACGCACCCGGCCGCAGTCCTAATGGATCGCTGCCGTATCGCTTTCCGTCCGCATCACCTCTCGGACGATAATATCCCCTTACCGATGCAATCGCCTTCTCGATGACTGCTGGAGGAATGTCCAGTCCGATATCCGTTGCCCCACGAAGGGCTTTAGCCTGCATCACCACCAAAGAAAGATCATGTCCGCGGGCCTGACGTCGGGCGATATAGTCCCAACCGCCGTCGTCACACTGAACATCACAAATCAACTTGATTCCCCGATCCAGAACGGGGCCCAGCCGCCGATCCGGTACCGCACCGTAGGCCTGCGTAAGACAAAAGGTTGCCAGACCATGATTGTACATGTCGCGCCCTTCGCTCGACACATTTAACAAGCCCGATGGCTTTGCATTGACAATGATGTAATCCAGAGCCTTTTTGACATTGTTTCCATAGGGACTACGTCCCGGGGCATGCCCGGCAGAAAGAAAAGCCATGGCGCCCAGGGCGACGAGACCAAGATCCTGACTCCCCCAGTTTCCAACGGGCCCCTGGTTTTGTGCCAACCATTGCAAGCCGCGTTCCACAGCCTTTTCACTCTCTGGGGTGATTTCCCATTCACCTTCTACCGCTCCCCAGGCCGGTTGGCCCCACGCCATCAGGCAAATCATTATCGTCGTCACGGTTTTGGTCATGGTGGGTTCCCGAATGCTAGCAGACTCTCATTATATCTAAACCACACACATATTTCTTAGTGAATGGGCTGTCCGGCGAAATTATTTCAAACTGAATCCGGCACCACCTAAAATTCCGACGCCACCCTGTTTGCCGGTGTTGCGAATGGTTAAGGAGGTATGTCCGCTGGGGACTGGGATTTTCACATAAGCACCTGGGGTTGAAGGCAGGAAAACACCCGCCATCTGATCCTTCTCAGCGCCGGCCATCCCACCACGTCCTGCAAACAGTTCCTGGGAGGTCCACACTACCTCTTCATCAATAAGGACCTCACATGGGCCAAAATTCCCGGCATGGCTCTGTTCCCGACCAACAATCATGACAAATTTATCGTAGGTCGGCAGGAGTTTGTAAACTAACTCGCTCTCACCGGGAAAGATATAGCCATCCGCAATATGCACTCCTCCCGTTTGAAGTGGAACATCCTCCTTCAGTATTCCAACAGGAGGCATTTCGGTAAAACCCGGCATTTTAAATGAAATCGGCGTAAGCGTCGTCAGCGACACATCGGGAACCGGCAGGGTTCCCTCTCCTGACAAACCGGAGATCACAGGTTGTAATCCAAAGGACCCAATCGTAAATCCCTGAGGTTGATACGTACCCGCTTCACGAGGCATAACCTGCACTTTGATTTCGATTTCTTCTCCGACCATTGATCCCAGTGCCCAGTGTTTTGCATCGAAGGCTCCTACCCGACCCGCAAGATTCACATCTGCATTGGCAATCGACGCGACCGGCTCGCCGTTGACCGCAACACGCACGGTCGCTGTTTTGTCACCAATGCCATCCGATGCACCTGAAAAAGTAACCCAGCTGTTATTATGTGTCAGCACAACTTTTTGACTGAATTCCATGATCGGCTTATCCAGCACCGCGGCGACGGGGGCTTTCCATGACAAACCCGACATCCAGCGACCGTCCGCAGCGTTCCAGTACGCAGACATTCTTAATTGAGACTTGAAATTATCCGGAATGGTCCAGTTCGTAAGTTGCGAAGAATATTGCTGAAAACCCCACCAGGCACGGGACTGAAGCTCCGGTACGTTGACCGTGAGCAATGCCAGCATCCATGAGACATCATCCCGAATATCAAAAGGATCGGCACCGGCAGGTCGACCCTGATCCCCAAAACTGGTTTCCAGTACGATCCGATCACATTTCGTAAAGTCGTTGACATCAAAAGCGGTGGGACCATTGGCTCCAATCAGATGTCCACTTTGGTACGCATCCACCTCATCACCCCCGGCAATGCCGCGGATAATCTTCACACGAACACAACCGCCTCCCTGCGCGATCCGGTCGATGCCAACGTGTCCCCGGAATTTTGTTACCACTTCCGGTGGAATCGCAAAAGCTATTTTGCTGTAGGAATGCGTGCCGATCCCTATATCCGCGAACATGTTTCCGCTGGCAAGAATCCCTCCGCGGATATTCCGATTACGTTTCCAGGGCAGGCTAAAACCAGTCAAACTTCGGTTTTCAAGCAGGGTTGCAGGAAAGGACGAAAGGGGAATTTCATTGGGAGCACGAAAACCAAACACGGCAATCTCATCGAATGCGACACTGATACTGTCGAGACTCCATGTAGGTTGCACCGCATGATACAACGTACTACCTTCACGTCGCTGTGGAACCAACATGTCTTCACGGTAAGTCAGCGTTGCGCCGTGCGTGGTAACCAACCGGCCAATTCGTGCCTCCGGATCGACTGCCGGAGCAAGCAAATCATCCAGCATCGCGTCCATGGCCGAAAAGATCTTGTCCACAGGCGGGTCCACAACCGAAAGCTCATCCCACCGGGCACTGAACGAACTTGTATCCGAAATGCCACGCAGTCCGGTTTCCGACCATCGTAGTTCCTCTGTTTTCAGGATCTGACCATTCGTCAAAATAACCGTTCCCGGATCTCGTCGAATCTTGGATATCAAGTCGCCCGAGGCGGTCGAAAACACCAGACGTTTAACACGGTTGGCTTTAACGCGAATGGAACCATCGTCCGAACCAAACGGCAACAGTGGTCGACGAAGATGGACAACGTAATATGCAGGAACCCCGTTCAGCGTGTTTTCATCCTGATAACCTACGACCACTCCCGGTAAGACATCGCCGTTGGTTAACGTAATGTATGGCCCGGTCCGTTCTATGGTAGCATCCAGTTTTTCAAGGTAACGAATCACGCCGGTCGGTTGATCAAACAGTAACCGCTCATCAAGTTTTGCCGGGTTCGCTGGAGTGTCCCATCCGGTAATCTTCTGTCCCGTGACCACCTCGGAGTCCCCAAAAACCGCCCTGTACTGAGGTGAATCCTGACCAAAACCAGCGCAAGCACCGATCAGACACAACACGGAAGCAAGGGGCATTCGTGACAATCTCATTTTACAGGCAATCCCAATAATTTAAATGTACGTGCACTTAGGTTAACGTTACCGACGGCAACGACTTGATCATCAAAGGCAAAAATCTGTTCCGCATCAAAAATTGCTGCGTTCTCCTGCAAGAGGGAAAAACTGTGCTCCAGATTTCCCGTCTTCGGATGGATCCACAACAATTCCCGCCCTGACCCCAATCTCAATTGAGTCGTCGTTTGCGGCTTATCCAGCACCAGCGCAAGCACATGGTCGTTGTGGATAAGAACAGACTGAGGATGAACCGCAACCGGGTAAAACCACGACATGGATCCATCATCAAGGTGCAGAGACTGGATCCCGGTTTGACAAACCAGCAACACGTGATCGTCATAGATACCAACCAACTTCTGCAGATATGGTTGACGGTGGCGCCAGAGCGGACTTCCTGTCGTTCGGTCGAGACAAATCAGTGATGGGGAGCCTTGAGAATGTACCAGAACCTTATTTCCCACGACCAGCGGACCGGTGGTAACCACACGTTCGTGCAAAAGCTGATCAGCCAACTTGGGAACCCGGTCGAGTAATTGCGCCCACAGCAATTCACCTCGCAGGCTGACACTATAGGCAACCCCTTCCCGTACAAAAACAATTTGATCAGAGGCCATCGTGCTGCGCCCGGAACGAAACAAATCTCCGTCAATCTGCACATTCATCAGTGGCATATTGGAAACCAATTCACCTGTAGTGGAATCCAGGTGCTGCAACGACAACTGACCAAACGTGGTTTTTTGCTGGGTCACGACAAAAACATAGATGGAAGTACCGGCGACAATGGGATCCGCAAACGGAATTCCAGTGGCCGCACTTTCCCATAAAGGCTTCCCGTCCGCTGGATTGATCAGAGTCCAATAAAATTGTTTTTCCCTGAATACCGAAGTAAACACTCCATTGCCAAACAATACCGGCTGGCCGCAATACGTGTACTCCGCCGGCATATTCTGTCCGCTATCTTCAATTTTCCAGACAACCTGTTTTGTGCCGGGTGCAAAGCACGTTAAACGCGCAGGTTGATGAACCAGAAGCGTTTTGCCTAAATCCAGAAAAGTAACCTGACGGGTGCGTCGCTCGTCGGAACGCACATTACCAGGCAACGACATATCCATCAGCGATAATACAGATCGGTCCTTAGGCGTCAGATTCGCCTTGGAAGGTTTGACATACTGCCGACCCCGGGACGCAACCAATTGATCCAGAAGGGCATTGAATTCGTCCTTCGGGATAATTTCACCCTCCAGTTCGACATCCGTTGTCACGCCTGATGGTGATTTTTGTCCGGACAGCGCCAGAGCTAATTTCCGTTTCGCCTGCCATAGGTCACGGTTTCCATCCGGAGAAGCTTCCAGTAATTCCGTATAATTTTGAGCGGCTGCCAGAAACTGGCCCGCTGAGAGCTGGTGATTGGCAAGCATCTCCATCGCTTGTACCGCTGCGGGCGTGCCGCGAAAACGCATTGCAATTTGAGTCAGCGCATCCATATCGTTTGAATCCAGCGCTTTGTTCAGTCGCAAATCGGCAAGGGCTGCATTTTCCCGTCTTATCGTTTCGGCGAGCTTGCCGGCGTCCTCAAGGATTGCCCGCAGGTAAACTCCACCCGACTGGAAGTGTATGCCCGCACTGTCCACTGGAAATAATCCCGCTGGTATTGGAGCATTGGTAATCATTTTCATGGCGGTATCCAGATCATCTGTCTCAACCGCCTGAAGGATCTGACGCATCGCGTTCACAGACTCCCGATCGGTCGGTACGCTTACAGGCCGATCTGTCAGGAACCGACCCGCATCAGATGGTTTTATGATCTGAGGTTGATCGAGGACCTCTGCGGATTCACCATGCAGCCAGCGAGCCATTCGCCATGAACTGAACTCCTTGTCCACAAGCGTCTTTCCATGTGGGGACAAGGACAAATATTCGAATTTGGTGGCAAATTGATATAGCTCTTCCCAGCGTCCAAGCTGACGCAGGTGATAGAGATGCAACCGCGTCAACAATTCAGGAATCACAGGCATATCGTACCGCTCCCGCCCGCCTGCACCGCCTGGTAACATCAGCCAGTCGTCAATCAGTAATTCCAATTGCTCCGGTTTCTTTTCAATCCATAATCGACCTGCCAACATGTCATACAGGTGTTGCAGATTCTGCCACGAATGCAAATTGGATTCCGCTCGCTGAATGTGCAGTCGCTGGGGCAGTTTAACCAAGGCCTCATAAACCCGCGTTGTATCGGGATGATGCAGAATTGCATGATGCAACAGCCACATCAGTGCCTCCTGTCGCATGGTCGGGGTTAAATTTGTTTTCAGAGCCTGGGCATAACAAGCCAAACGCCATTTTTCAGGCGAAATCAATTCCGGTTTCTGAGATTCCAACTCCGCCAGAAATGCGTCAATTTTCTGGGTGTTGCGAGTTCCTTGCTTGAGCAGCGGGATATTCGGAACGCTTCCTACTGGCAAAAACGTGGATAAACGTTCAATGAGCTGGTCGGTTTCAATCAACACGTTATCGATCGAGGCCGTGGAACGTTCATCACCCGGAACGGTTGTCAGCCCAAAAACAATTTCCCGTTGCCGCGGCAAGGCGACATCCAACGCAAGGGAATGAACCACATTCCAGTGTTCTCCGTCAGGACTCATCGAAATAACAAACTGACTGTCACCATAATGTGCACGCCACCAGACGTGATTCCTGACACGCATACCCGCTCGATACTGGTCCGAGGTAAATTTGAGATCCGTTGGATTCATCGAGATGACATAGGAATCCCCCATTTTGAGATAATACAGCGAATAGAATTCTCCGCTTTGGGGATGCTGGAAACGGATTCCGGTAAGATGATTCGGGGTTTTCATCAGAACATAGATATCGGTGCTTCCATCAATCGGGACACGGGTCTGTAAATGGACCGGATTCGAACCTTGCGTTCTGGTCAAACGCACGTCTCCCTGATCCCCAATTTCGTAAACCCCTTTGGAATCCGGTGCATCCGTCAGAACATACCAGGGCAGCCCGCTTGCAGGTTGCCACGGATGTTTGTTGACATTGAAATCAGCGATTCCCGCAAGCGACTCCAGTCGTAATGGCTCAAGATACTGAAGCCTCGCCTTCGTTTGCATTTTCAACACGGAAGGCGGCGAATCCATCGGTATGGTTGTTAACGGAATATCACCTCGGGCAACAATAAATCGTTTGTCCTGAAAACGAAGATCAAAACCCGAACGCAGCAATCCATGCCACCGACCATTATCGTTATCGACCAAATCAACTGCCTGTTCAGCAGGCACCTCAACCGCCTCCACCAACGGACCATAACAGTACTGCCCCACTAAACCCGGTCGACCATCCGGTCCGGCAGATGATCTCAGCGAATCACCGGGAATGATCTGTTTAGGTATTTTTTCACTTTCCCAGAACAGAGCAACGCGGGCGGTCATTCGATCACTAAAGAATTCCACTTCGATCGGAAATGTACCGGCCGTCAAATCGATCTCCCCTGAAAGTTCGATTTCAGGTTGAACCACCCAGCTGTCAATAACCTCCACTCCGTTAATCCGTAACCTGACTCCATCATCAGCAACCATATGAAATACATACCGACCATCGGTTGGAATCACAAGAAACCCCTTCCACTGGACGGCAAAATAGTCCGGATCGACCACCTGGTCATTCACCACCGGAGATCCCAATGCCCAGTTAAAGTCGATTACAGGGTCCCTGCGAGTCTCAACCAAATGACGTCGAAACCGCGGTTCCGAGTCGATCGCCAGGTGACGGACAAATTCCTTAACCGGCAGAGGCTCATAACGTTTTAGATTAAGATGGCCGTCATACGTTAGTTCTATCTTCTGTGCACCATTTTCTGCGGTGATGACCATGTTCTCGATATTCGACATGCGAACACGCAGGGAACTACCATCATCACGAGGGGCAGGCAACAAAAAGTCCCCTTCAAGATCATAATGCTGAATCACGCCCTCCAGTTCGCCAGGCTTAAGTGTTCCTGGTTTGTCCAGCGGCTGACGTATATAGCGTGACAAAGACTTGACCCATGAATGATCGAGTCTTGCTGCGGGATCATCAAACGACAACCACTGCGGAGTCACGGGCAGTTCAGGTAATGCCAAACCGGAGGCGGATGTCAGATCATCCACCGACGCACCGGCATCAGGATGATCCGTTTCTGAAGCCGTCTCTGTTGCGCCAGGATCGGGTAGATCATTTTCCGTGTCACCTCCCGCCGGATCTTTCAGGATCTCATGACGATTCGATTTCGAATTTGTGAGTTGATCGCCCGTTGTGGGTGAGTAGAACAGCGTTATTCCAAATCCAATGGCCACGACCACCAGAATGACAGCGATGCTGCCGATGACCGCATTGAAACCCCGGCCCACATTGCTGGTTGCTGCCAGTTGAGTTAACCACTCCACCAATTCATCGATGTCATCATCGGCACTGAGAGATATCGGAATGATCTCAATATTCTGCGCCCGAATTTCAGCCAAAACGACGTCATATTTCTTAGGATCTGCCGTAATCAATTCCTCTACCGATTCCAATTGCGAATCGGACAATGGGGATTGAAGACGCTGCTGAAGTATTTCAGGTAAATCTGGAGATGACATAAGCGAGAGCAACTAACCAAAGGAGGGAACAGAATGACTTCCTTTAGTTTATGCGATTCAATATCGCCTAATCCACCAGATTTGTTAATAGTTTCTCTTTTAGCGGTTTTACATCCAAATTTGTTGCCACCGATCCCGCGCGAAATGAGGGCACAAGCAACGACACCCCATCCAACCAAACTCCTGTGGTTCCATTAGAGAAAACACCCCATGTACCCGATCCATCCTCCTCAGGTGCCACTATGGATCAACTGAACAGGTGATCAATAGTGGGTGCCTGTTCGACGACCCGAATCAACTCATCCGGGAACTGGGACTGCAGTCGCAATGCCGTAATATCGAAAAGCGTCTTTAAGACGGTCCCGAACAAATGCTCCGGTCGGTACGGCGTGCTAATCGGTCGGTTCGCCTGCGCATCACTCTGCCCGATCACCTGACCGTTGTTTGTTCCCCCACCGGATATCAGTAACGACGTCAACTCACCCCAGTGTTCCCGTCCCCCGTTTTTATTGATTCTTGGTGTCCGCCCCATTTCGCCCGTAACAACCAGCATCACTTTATCCTGCAAGCCTCGCTGATGAATATCTTCGATGAATGCGGATACCGCATGATCCACCTGGTGAGCCATGGGCGGAAAAGCCGTCATGTTCTTCGGACTGTTACCATTGGCATGATGATCCCAACCACAATCCGATACCGTTACAAATCCACAACCTCGTTCAACCAGACGCCTGGCTAATAAAAGCTGGTGGCCCAGGAGATTCGACGTCCGTCGCAAATCGCCGTATCGATTCAATTCAGACATTTCGAATTTTGATGTCGTATCATACCGCTTCATGGTTTCCGGCGGTTCCTGCTCCAGGTCAAACGCTTCGGCCACACCACGAACAATGACATCAAAGGCCTGTTGCTGAAATCGGTGCGTACCCTCGAAAACACCGGACGCGTCCACGGATCGGCGCATCTCGTCCAGTTTCCTAAGTAAGACCCGACGATCAGCAAAACGGTTTTGCGGGATTTTAAGTTCCAGATTGTCCTGCAGGGTTCCCCCTCCGGTTGGATCAAAAGCACCGAAACTGGAGCCCAGCAAGCCCGGACTCGTGAGAGTCGGCAACGCACCTGTTTCAAAGTTATTGCCGAGCTTCAGGTCAGGTCGAATCGATTCCGGCTTGAGCAGTATATTCGAGGGGACGCCGGTCCGTGGATGGTTCGTACCCGCAATTCGGGCATAGATGGCACTCATCGCCGCTTTAAAGGGATTTTTGGCGCCCGTCACATCGAGATAGGTATGGGCATTGTTTCCGGATTGATATGATCGGACAATCGAGAATTTATCGGTCATCGATGCGAGCCGCGGAAACGTGGAACCAAATGTGATTCCCGGCGTAGCCGTCTGGATTTCGCCCGTCATGCTCCGTATCTCCGGCGGCGCCGACATTTTGGGATCGAAGAATTCGATATGCGACGGGCCGCCCTGAAGAAACAACAATACAACGGCTCGATCCCGGACAAAGTGAGCTTGCTGCTTCGCCGAAACCAACGCCGGCAGTAGTAAACTGCCCATGCCGAACCCACCGATGCGCAGAAATTCCCTGCGTGTATTACCAGGGCAGGCGGTCAGGCGGCTGTGGTCAGAAATAGTAAGCATTTGGTGGCTCCGTGATATCGTAAGTCTACCAAATGGTTGTGTCGTGATGAAAGACAGGTTGCTCCTCTAAAACTCTGCAGCACCCACCCATGTTCCTCTGTCTATCACAATCGAGTGTCTTGACGACCGCTTGGTTTGATTAACATTCCCACTAGGTTACCAAACCCCCTTAGACCCTCTAGTTTGGGGATGAATACATCTATCAGGGGGGGATCCTAAAATTATTATTCTTGCTTTATCCTCAGATATTCCGATACGATTACATAGGAGATTTTCGACGATCCGACTAATGATGTGCTTCGTTTTATATGGGTTGCCCCTCGGGGCTGTCGCAACAAAACAACGTTAAAAGGGAAATTCATGTTTACGATCTATTCAAAAAACCGATCCGGTGATTGTGAGGGAAATACACGTCGAGATTTTTTGAAGGTGGGTGCCATCGGCAGCAGCATGCTCACGCTGCCCAATTTATTACGCGCCCGGTCTGCACAGGCCGCTGAAGTAAACAACAAGTCCGTCATTTGGATATGGCTCGCCGGTGGCCCAACCCACGTTGAGACATTTGATCCGAAAATGACCGCACCCAGCGAATACCACAGTATCACCGGAGAAGCCAAAACCCCATTACCCGGCGTCTCGATGGGCGGTACCTTTCCAAAAATGGCTGCCTGCATGGATAAGATGGCACTCATACGCTCATTTGCTCACGGCAACAGCAGTCATGGCAACGGCACACGCTGGGTCATGACCGGTTACGATGACCGACAGAACATGAAACCGTCTATCGGATCGATCGCCGCCCGGCAATTCGGGACCACCAATCCGATTACCGGCATTCCCACTTACATCCGGATGAACAACATTGCAAGTGACGGCCCCGGCTGGCTTGGTACCGGCTACAGCCCCTTCAATCCCAATGGTCCGGCCGTTAAAAACATGGCGAGCACCGTACCGGAAGAGCGGTTTTCCAGTCGACGTGCACTGCTGAATTCACTGGACACCATCAACCGAACTGCTGACAACAGCGGAAAACTGGAAGGAATGGACGTCTTTGAACAACAGGCATTTGATCTTGTCCGTGGTACTTCTCGCGATGCCTTTAACATTGCCAAGGCCGATCCCAAGGAACGTGCACGTTATGGCAAAGGCCTGGGTGAAACCCTCCTGACAGCCCGCCGGCTATGTGAGGCAGGCTGTGCCTTTGTTACGGTCTCCTACGGCGGCTGGGATATGCATGGCGGTATTGTCAAAGGACTTCAGGGGCGCGCAGAACAAATGGATCAGGGTATTGCAGCACTGATCGAAGATCTGGACGAGCGGGGCATGCTCGAAGACACTCTGGTCGTCATCACAGGCGAATTTGGACGTACGCCTAAAATCAATACCAAAGGCGGGCGGGATCACTGGGGACGACTCTGCACACTCGCTTTAGCCGGAGGCGGATTAAAGATGGGGCAGGTGGTCGGCGAATCATCGGCCAAAATTGAAGTGCCAGCCACCAAACCCATCACGCCACAGGACTTAATGGCAACCATCTTCCATATGTATGGCATGGATCCGGGACTTCAATTTATAAGTAATCAGGGTCGCCCAACCTATCTGATCGAAGATGGCGCCCCCATTGCTGAATTGATCTGATCTACCAAGATACGTGCCCTGCCCTTACGATGCAGCTCCTATTTCTCCACCGCGGGCCTGCTGGTTTGTCCTAATTGCTGAAGGACCAACAACACGGGTTCGGGAATCTTGCCATCAGGAGCGATGGGCACGTCAAACGTGATCGCGCCCCCTTGGGAATTAATCGTATTCACCCGATCCCGAAGTAATGTCAGTTCAAATCGAGGGGTGGTTCCTGCTCCCCATCCATCACTGACCGGCAGCAGCAGATGCCAAATCACTCCTTTGGGTGCCGGAAAGTTGTTGGGGGTGAGTGGTTTGCCGGTACCTTTTTTGATTCGTTGGTGAAAGCCATGGTTTTCACCGGACGTAAATGTCTGGTGGGGACATAATTTCCCATCGGTACAAAGGGACAAAATGGGGTGTGCCCCGGCGTTGAAAGCGAGTTCGGCCGACGGGTTGCCGGACCGAACCGCAGCAACCCATGTATCAATATTATATTGTTCTTTCCTCAGCGACTCATACGCGTCTTTCATCTCCGTCTTATAACCATCGAACCACCAACCTGATACCAACGGACCATAACGTTGTGACCATTCTCCGCACACCGCTGCCCAGTTTTTCAGGAACGTCGGATTGGGGGGCTGATTCTCGCTCCGCAGGAACCCCTTGACCTTTCGGGGGTGTGACATCGGATCCACCCGGGGTCCTGCCGGCTTTCCATCAATACTGGGGAGCGTATCGCCCATCGCCTCGATAATTTTATAATGGCGCATCGGTGCACGGGCCGTCATGTAGAGGATCAGTTTAATATCCCTTTTCGCAAGCTCCTGACCGATCTCCATAATCAAATCACGCCTGGATGTCCACACCCCATTTTCCACCCCAAGCAGTTTTTCATAGGCACCGTTGGGGGCACAGTATTTTCCCCAATGCTGTCCCACCACAAAAATGATATGGTTCGCGTGCGTGCTTTCCACAGCGGCAGCAAACCGCGCAACATCAAATGAATCGATCGTCTTATTGTAAGATTCGGAACTGTGATTCTTAAATGCCTCGTAGTGGAACATTAATCCAAAGCCGCGCTCTTCAAGCCACCGCTGCTGTGCGCAAACCTGAGTGCTGCACGCCATAGAAATCAGCAGAATCCCTATCCAAAGGCAAAATGTCAGAAATCCTTTTTTCATCATTTTCGATCCTCCCGGGAGGGGCCGCCCGCTGATCGCTGTCGGGAAGCCTGTAATTCTTCTTGGGTCACCACGTCGTCACCATTGGCATCTGCGGGCAGAATGAACGGCTGTACGGTTGCCGGGATCTCAGCTTTTTGCAGTTTGCCGTCCCGGTTACGGTCAAATCGCTGAAAAACAACCTCCACACTCGGCGGTCCGTTACCCGGGGAGGGGCGTCCGGACGAAGGCCTGCCCGCAGGTCGGCCAAATCCCGGATTACCAAACGGGGGCCGGACGGTCGCCGAAGATGATTCCGGTGCGGTTCTACCTGACACTTTGGCCAATTCCGCCAGACGCTGCTCGATTCGTTTTTCCGCCGACGATTGATCCGCGCGCGCCCATTGCCCCCAAACACGTAAATATTCAGGAATCGCTATTCCACCGTCGTGGTTTACATCCAGTGCCGCAAAGACGATTTCGGCCAGTCGGGCGTCCGACAGCATCTTCGTCGTGTGCTCGGTGAATTCTCCCCGTTCCACTAAGCCATCGCGGTCATTGTCCATCCTTTGGATAATCTGTTTACCTTCATCCGTGATAATTCGATTGAGGACATATTCGAATCTGCTCACCACTCCGTCTGAATTACCATCCGCAGCACGAAAAATACCCGCCCGCGCCTGCGGGGTCATGTAACGGCCCTTCTCGATATATTCTTCTTTGGAATGAAAGCCGTCCTGGTTAGGGTCGGTTCGGTCAAAACTATTCAAATAGGCGTTTAGTGCTGCGCTGGAAATCTCGGTTTCAAGCGTCGCTCCAAGTTTCTTCAGAATCGCCATGGCAGAATGCCCGTCGATCGTGATCGGCGCACTACGTTTATCTGCCAATCCCTTTTTGTTTCTGGTCTTGCTGCCATCCGTCACATCACGCCTTCGTGTCGGACGGGATTCTTCATCGGATTTCCTTTGCTGCGCAGTGGTCACATTCCCTGCGAACAAAAGCACTGCCAAACATACCGATAACCGGGCGTAACCCATCGTATCCCTTTCATTGAACCAAATTTCTCCTGTCTGTATTGTAACGCTCAGGATTGACAGCGGAGGTTCAATTTCTTTAACGAAATGAAGAGAAACTCGCGATGCGATTAGGGATTTCGATCCGTTGTCTTTTCCGATATCTCCCTATAGTCAGGATTCCGCGGTGGCATTTGCGCACTTACCTGCTTTCGCCAGACAGCCAGCATTTTTTTTAATTCCGCGGCTTTGACGGGTTCCGAAGTCGCCAGATCGACCTGTTCACCAATATCCTCCTTCAGGTTAAACAACTGGATCGTGCGATTCTCATAATACTCAAGCAATTTGTAGTCACCCGCCCGAACGGCGCCCCCCGGACTCTGCATTCCGTGATTGCTATAGTGCGGAAAATGCCAAAAGATCGCCTCGCGTTCCAATTCCCGGGCTCCCATCAATAGGGGTGCCAAACTCACTCCATCGACATGTTGCTCTGACATTAGCGGTATCCCCGCCATCTCCAGAATTGTCGGGTAAAAATCGGTACTCATCACAGGCTCATCGCATACCTTGCCCCGCCGTCCGGATTGCGGCCAGCGAATAATCAGCGGTTCACGAATACCTCCCTCATAAAGCCAACCTTTGGCACCACGCAGTGGCAAATTGGAAGTGGAATACGCGCGGTCCAAACGATCCGCTGAAACAACCCGAGTCGGGTTTCCAAAATTGGCCGCCGACATTCCACCGTTGTCCGAAAAGAAAATAACCACCGTATTTTTTTCGAGATTCAGTGTTTTGAGTTTTGTCAGGATACGACCCAGGCTTTCATCCATTGCCTGAACCATCGCTGCGAATTGGATATTGTCCTGTTGTTGTTTGATTTTAACCGTCCGATCTGCAAACACTCGATATCCCTGATGCATCGGTGCAGGAATCTGCGACGTCTGACTCTTAATCGCATCGCGATGATCCGGATTGCCTTCCATAATAAAAGCAGGGCCAGAAGAGGGTTTGGTCTTTGCCAATCTCGATCGGTATTCAGCCACGAGATCCTCCCTGCCCTGAATCGGATCATGAACGGCGAAATGGGAGAGATACAGAAAAAACGGATGGTCCTGATTTGTTTCCATGAACCGCTCCGCCTCATCGGTCAAACGGTCGGTAAGATATCCGTTTTCATCCCCCGCCAAACCATCAAACCCGAACGGAGCATGATAACCCGATTTAGGCCACCCTTTGTTCCATTTCGGGATCTGGATATCAAACCCCTGACTCCGTGGTCCGTTCGGTTCCTCACCGAGATGCCATTTCCCAATATGCGCCGTCCGGTAGCCGTATGATCGAAGCGCTTCGGCAATAGTGATCTCGCCTGCCGGCAGATGCTGATGGATTGTCGCATTTTTGAGCTTTTGAAACGGAAATTCCCGACGGCCCGGAAGCCAGTCGGTCAAATTCAGTCGCGCCGGATATTTACCGGTCATAATACTGGCACGTGTCGGCGAACAGACATGGCAGGCAGCATACGCACTGGTAAAGCGGACCCCCTGTTTAGCAAATCGGTCAATGTTGGGGGTTTTATAGAAGGGGCTTCCGTAACACCCGGTATCCCGCCACCCTAAATCGTCAACTAAAAAAAAGATAATGTTCGGACGAGTCGGTTCGGACGCGGCGACGATACAGGGCCCCATGACAAACAGGATACAAATCAGACAACGAATGAGGAGAGGAATCCGGTGGTATCTGAAGAACAAGATTGAAAACGAGGGTTGCTTGATCATTGAATGACAATCATTTCTGAATTTAAGGGGACGGGTTGTCCGGCGACGCTACCGTGTTTATCTCCCATCCTACCTATCACCCACGGCCGTTTCAATTCACCGATGGGGTCGAAAAACCTGTTCGGTCACGAACCATATTCAGCACTGCTCTACCCGATTCTTTTTGCAATACAATGCTTGACTCTGCAAAACCGAAGGCCCTACCATAAAATGGACGACCCTATCAATAATGCAAACAAACGTTTTCACAAGCAAACCACGATGACCCTTAAAAATCAATTCATGCGAGCAATGGGACTGCTGTTTCTGCTACCGGTTCTTTCCGACTTATGGCTTAGCTCGCCCCTAATTGCTCAGAAACCAGAGAAGCCGTTCGCGGTGATCGGATACCTGCCAGACTATCGAATGAATTCGATCACTCCGGACTCTCTCCAGGGGGTCACCGATCTTATCTATTTCGGTCTCGTTCCCGCTAAAAACGGCCGTCTTGATGCTGTTCCCGTTCCGCGCGACGTATTACTAAAACTCCATTCCATCAAACAAAAGTATCCTTGTCGTATATTGCTTTCCGTCGGTGGTTGGGATCGCTCCCAGAATTTCGGGGAACTCACGGCAGCGGCATCGACTCGCCGGATGTTTATTGATGATCTCGTTCAGTATTGCAGGCAAAACGGGTTCCAGGGAATCGACTATGACTGGGAACATCCCAAAATGGGAATTGAATTATCTAATTACATAAAGCTGTTAAAGGAAACGCGCGAGGCATGCCGGCCTCACGGCATGATCGTTACAGTCGCACAGGCCGCCTGGCAGGACCTCGGTAAGGAGGCCTATCAGATCGTCGACCGGGTTCACCTGATGGCCTACGACCACGAATTTCCCCAGGCAACCTATGCCAAAACCACCAAAGACATCGAGCGTGTGCTTGGGTGGGGTTGCCCTCCCGGTAAGTTGGCCATGGGAATTCCCTTTTACGGCAGAAACAAACAACGGCAGGCTCGAACCTACGCGGAGATCCTGTCCGCTCAGCAAATCGACCCCGCCAGGGATTTGACAGGCGGATACGCATATAACGGCCAGACAACCGTCAAGAGAAAGGTACAGTATGCCGCTGAAAAGAAACTCGCAGGCGTGATGATCTGGGAGTTAGGGCAAGATTCCAATCGGACAGAATTAGGATTATTGGAGGCTATTAGGAAACAAGTAAAGTCAGCCGCGACGGGGAAAGAGTGATCACGGGATTACGCCCGCGCGACGTCCCGTTGACTGAGCATCGCCGAAACAAGCCATTCATTTAGCGGGGGTAGGTCCGACGCCCTTGCGGTAAATAAATGAATCAGATGACATCAGAGAAATTACCAGAGATTTCATACTTCCGTTGCTATCGACATACGCCCGATAGGCATCCTGCAAGGTCTTAGCATCGCCCAGTGTTTCGTTACGACCAAGAAAAAAACGAAATACGTGTCGGACGAATACTTGTTCCACGTGTTCGGAATTCGCCAGTCGTTCAATAAGTTCAAACGGTGTCTTCACCTCCCCGTCCAGTTTAGCAACGCCGCTATTCAGCACGCCACCGCTAGTTTCCACCGGCCTTTCCAATTCATCAAAGCGATAGCGACCATAATGATCGAATTGCTCGAACGGTAACCCCAGCGGATTCATTTTACTGTGGCATTTGTAACATTCGTTTACGCGAGTGACATGCATCCGCTGGCGAAGCGTCCAGGTAGGTTCGTCCGGCAGTTTTGCCTCCACCGTGATGGGAATGTCTGGAATCACGCCGCCCAACAATTTGTAGCGAATCCAGTGGCCGCGGCGAATAGGGTCGTTATCAAAATTTGAGGAATGTGCTACGAGCCAAGCAGGATGCGTCAGGACACCCATTCGCTGATCTTTGGGAAAACTCACTGGCCGTGTTGTTTTCTTGAAATCCGGGGGAAGATTAAATGTAAGCTGATTGCCCCGTTCTTTATGGCTGTAAAACAAAACATACATGTCACTGGTGGTCAGCAACGTATGCAATACCTGTTCGTCTTTCTCCAGCACGTGTTGGATGAGGACATCTAGATCGTGTACAAGACCAGGGGCCCAATGCATGTGTTTTGGGATCTTATCTTTAAAAATGTCATTCGCTTTTTCATAATCGAAGTACTCCTGGAAAAACTGGAGTAACCGTTGGGGAGCGTAGCGATTGTTCTGAATGAGAAGCTCTGCTTGCACTCGGAGCGTTTCGTCGATGGCGGAATTGCTGGACTCAAATGCCTCTAGCAATTCCCTTTCCGGCGGCCTGTCGGTAATTGCATAGGCTAATGCATGGGCGAGTTCGCGGGAGGAAAGCTGAATCAATCCGTTGGCATCCGGATTAGCAGATGCACCCTCAAACCGAAAAATAGTTTCCGGTTTGAGAATGATCGAGGCATAGGCAGCTTGCAGTCCATAGGGTTCACCAAGTTGCTTGTCGATACGATCGAGTAATGCCAACAATTTGGACAATTCCTCATCAGAAGGTGTTCTACGGAGAACATTTTGGTACTGCTGAATCAGCATGCGTTCAATGGCCTCACGTTTCGTAGCCCCACGACCGATGTGCCCGGCGATGGTTCGCTCGGCTACCCCATCTTTAGTCTGATTTTCCGCCGCCGTGATCGCAAGTTCCGTAACCTGTTCCGCCATAATTTCATTGAGCGGATACTTACCTTTGAAGTCTGTAAAATTCCCGAGCGGTTTATCAAAATCGAATGGATTCGTCGCAAAGTTGAACCGCGAAGCAGCACCGAGTTTACTGCGAAGGGTCTCAGGACTGACACGCCAGATCCGCGCACCAACATCGACCGAACGATTACGTTCGCTGGATAAAAACAAAAGGTCATGCGAGACCAAATTTCCATATCCCTCAGCATCTGACTTGTCTTCAGGCTGCAGGCCATGTTGAGCAAGAGCGGTAGCAATCCATGTTTCGGCCTGGCGTGATTCGCCGCGGGTGGGAAATGCATCTGCCCCAGCGAACGGCATTTCATTGAATTGCAGCGATTCAAGCACGCGATACCAGAGTTTAGCTTCTTGAGGATTTTTGATATTCAGTGTGAGATTATCAAGTCGCACCTCCCCTTCCGCTTCATCGATACCGTGACATTGCAGGCAATATGCCTTAAAGAAGGTTTTGATGTTTGGTTCATCCGCGGACGCGTCGAGCACAAAACAACTGACGACAGAAAAGATTGCGGCGAATGCCCAACGCTTAAAGGGAACAATCATTTGTTTGCCCTCGCGGCTTCTTCTTCAGCTTTTTTCTCGGCGACGAGTTCAGCGTACATTCGGGTCATGCGCTTTCCTTGACGGATAACCAACCGTGCGCCGGCGTAGGGCATTGTCTCATCACCATTGTAACCGGTGCGATAGGCAACATGCAGGTTGCTAACTGGGCTACACCAAGATCCCCCTCGCAAAACAGCAATGCCACGGTCGCGCGATGTTTTCAGGTGATAGTTTACAGATCCGATCTGTTCAGTGTAATAGCCAGCACACAGCTCACTAGCATTTCCGAACATATCATGTATTCCCCATGTGTTAGGGAGATACCTCCCAATGTGTCTAAACCCGTGAGCATATCCGTCATTGATTTTCTGGTGTGCAAAGATGAAATGAACCTCCTCGCGGGCATTGAAAAGACTAAGATCAGCAAAATTCGCGTGCTGACCAAGTTGGTCGATGGGTGACGGGAGAGAGCGAGTCGACCCGGCTCGGGCGGCATACTCCCATTCTGCTTCTGTCGGCAAGTCGTAGTTCCATCCAGGGGCTGCGATCTTCTTGTGCAGTGGTTCAAGCAACATCTCAACTCGAATAGCGCCAGCCGGGTGCATTGGATCATTACCGGACTGATTGGAAAATCCGATATTCATGCGATCAATATCAAAGCGGGTAAGTTCAAATTTGCTGATCCAGAAGCCTTTATCAATCGTAACGGCTACCGGCTGGGTATCAATAAATCCTGTATCACCCATGGTGTATTTCCCGGGAGGGCACCAGATGAAATTCATCCCATCCGGTGCAATCCACTGATCGCCGGCCGATTCACCTTTAATCAGCCGGTTCGCGGGGGAAATGACCATCGCTGGTTTTCCATGCAAAACAATCGGTTCTGCTGGTTCCACTGACACATAGGCACTGTTGGAAAACAATTCGCGCAGATCTGTTTTCGGGTTAAGCATCCAACTAGTGAGCATATTGGCAAGCGAATCTTCTTCGGAAGCCGATTTGTTAATCACGGCCAAGCCTCCACGATTGGTTCCACCTCTACTGGCAAGACCTTTCAGAGGGGACCGGAGGAATTTGCGCGCATCATCATCTTCGTTGAGGAGATCGAAAAGAATCACATTAAAACGGGCAATATTGTCTGTCTGGAGACTGTCCACCAGATCGCCTATCACAATCTCTTCACCGGAAAAGTTCCATTTGTCGCCATCTTGTTCCACACGGCCACGATAGTAGATTACGTTGAACGCGTTGTGTGGCGTGTGTAGCGCACCATCAGCTAGGGTACCCGTAGAAATCAGAAAGCCTCGCTTCTTCAATGCGGACTCTAGCTCAATGCTCGTATTGCCGATCAGACAAGCGCGACGGAATTGGCTTGGTTCATCACCGAGACACAGGCCTACAACGACTAGGGCGAGCACAAAACCTAAAAAGTGTATCAGAAGATATCGCTGACAAATCACATCGATTCCTTGTTATGCCAAAAGCTCCGGGCAGGGTCCGATCTGCATCGCTTTTTCATCGAGATTTGGATCCAAGCGTCCAAAGGTCTCTTGCGGTGCTCCGGCGGCGTGCAGCAGGGTAGAATAAAAAGACCCAACGGTGCGATGTCCCGGCTTGCCATAACCGGGGTAATTAATATATTGTCCGCCCAGTTTCAGGCGACCGCCCAGGTCGCCAACCAGCAACATGGGCCACTCCATTGCAGTGGAATGATGCGTGTCCGGTGCGTCGCTCATGTAAACAATAAGTGTATTATCCATCATCGTGCCGTTACCCTCAGGCATCGATTCCAATCGAGATACCATCTTGGCTATTTGAGTCATCACGAAGCCGCGGGATTTCTCATACAAGGGTATCCCGCGTGCATCACGTCGGTTTCCGCCCATATGGCCATACTGATGGTTGGATTCTTCAATGCCGATTCCCAAATAGGGCTGTGCGTTAATTTCTCCGGCAGCACTGGTGATCGTGGCAACATTACTCAAGCCACCAATAAGCGCACAGGATGCGATTTCAAACTGAGCCTCAAGCCGCTTGGTCGCGATGGTTGAAGTGAAACGATCATCGGGACGGGGTGCGGACTTACGAAGTTGACCCTCGGCGTCGAGCAACCTGTACTGTCGTTTGGCGAGTGAATCGTAGGCATCCAGATAAGCTTCCAGTTCCACACCACCAAGTCCGCCAAGTGCTTTTTGCGTGTGTTTTACATCTTCAACCATATAATCCAGTAAATTGCGTTTCAGGTGAAAGCGTTTATTTAGATCGCCCGCCGCGGCGACACTAAAAAACGCGTTATAGGCCTTTTCCGGATTGAGTGCGATGGCAAGGGGTTTGTGGGGACCGCGGGCTGAAAATGAAAGCGTTGCATTCCTTCCGGCATTAGCTGACATGCCCACCCCTATCCATGGCAGTATTCCGGGAACGGTCTGACCAAGTTGATAGTCAATCGTGATTCCGAGTGGGGCAGTCGTACTTGCTCCGGAAAGCCGAAACTGTCCTAAAGCGCCGCTTGAGGTTGAGTGTCCTCCCCCCGTGCACTTGCCTGACAGTCCCTGCAGAACAGTAACACGTTTCTTATGGGCTTCCAACGCCGCCAGTCCATTGGGCAGTCGATGTTCGGTGAGATCCAGTGATTCGAACAATTCTCGATTAGCGTATGGCTCAAAGGGAATCGTTTCCGGACACGCTTGAATCGCGTCAAAACCGTTACTCTGCAAAACAAAGACAAAACGTGGCGGCAAAGCGTTCCCCTCGGCATTAGCCATAACGCGTTCCGTTAACGCTCCGAGCAGCAGCGAGCCTGCACCTAAGGATAGACCTTTAAGTGACTGTCGTCGATTTAGGACTAACATCTGAAGTTCTCGTAGTTAATAAGCGGATCAACCAACGTTCTATTATTTTAGTCATTCTTCGTATGAACGTCAGCCTGAATATTGGAGGCGTCGAATAAAGGTCATTCACAATCCCACTAACCTATAAACAATTTGCTTACGCCTAGTGACCTCGAAATTATACAGAATTCTCTGTCATGCTAAAAAAACGGTGTTTCAGTTACGGCCAAGAATCAACGTTCAGCCGAATTTTTTCATGACAGGCTGGACGATGGGAACGGCTTATGTCGTGCCTGACCAATCATTTAGGGGCGTTCGCCGTCCACCGCAAATTTGAAAATTCCGGTTGCGATCCTTTCCACTGGGCATCTCCGAACCTGTTCCCTTCGCGATCCTGATAATAGGCGCGAAGGCCGAGCAGATCCGCATGCCTCCAATGGACGAGTGAATCCCCCTGATCCACGCTCTTAAATAAAGCAGGCGGCAAGCTCACCGTATGCCATTCGCCTTTGCCGGGGAGGTCAACAACCGCAATCAGATCACGTTGTTTACCGCGATAACCACGGAAGAAGTTTTCCGTAATGATGACCAGCAGTTTATTTGGCTCGTCGGTTCTAACATCAAACGTAAGGGACTGGTTGTCCTTGCCCTGCCATTTGGGGTCGGTGATCTTTCTGGTCCAGAATTGCCAGTGATGTGGATTATCCGCGTTTAACCTATACCAGTCCTGAAACCCATCCGAAAAATCATCAATGACAGTCGAGATTTTGTCGGTGGCTTTAACAGAACTAGCGCGTAAGCCATCCGGCGATACCGTATGCAATCGCGATGAAACGGCAAACGTGGAAGTCGGCCGGGCAGCAGGTACCGATTCCGGTTGTTTCAGGCGGTAGTGTATATTTGCAAAAGCAAAAAGTGGCTGGTCGGTGGAGAGCAGCGGAAGTTTCGCTGACCATACATTGTCTTTTAATTTCATTGCCCGGGCGGTTCGCCAAAAGCGAGCCTGGGGATCCGGATCGATCGAATAAAGAATATGGACACGGTCAATGGCCAAAGCCGTATCCGGTCGAACCTCCAGCACCGGTATTTGCGAATCGTTTTCCAGCACCATTTTTGATCCAGGTGTCTGCGGAAACTCAAAATCATGTTTCAGATGCTGATCAAGCCAGAGGGAACGCGTTACCACAAAGGGGGGTGTAAAACGGTGGTTTAGGTGAGGGCTAAACGAATACCTGACATTCTCATGAGGAATTAACTGGCCGGTGCGGTACGTATCATCCATGATGCCGTGAAAATCATTGGTCGCGTCTAACCACAGGAGGGGTGACTGGATATGCGGCGCATAGGACTGAAATCCCAGTGTCTTTTGAAACAGTTTCAGGTTTCCATTGATCGATCGTGGTCTTTGTTCAGGGAGCAGTTCCCACGGCATGGTTCGGAATCCCTGCCCCCCGGCTGAAGGGACCGCGGCCTTCACCCGCGCGTCGGTTCCGGCAACATAAACCGTCAGATTTCCACCCATCGAGTGTCCGTAAACACCCAGTCGATCCGGGTCAATCTGTGGTTGGCGTTCCAGCACCGTAAGGCCTCGCCGGGCTCCAAGCGTTAACAGGTACCAGTTGTTATTGCGGGGCGACTCAACGGGATCGAGGTATTTGTCACCGGGTTTGAGATTAAAGTAGCCAGGCACGTTTTTCTGGGTTGGATCTACCGCGCCCCAGTCTGTGTTTGGGTCCCCCGTCATCGCTCCTTCCATTTCACGACCACCCCAATTAATGGACAGGCATGCATAGCCTCGCTTGACGTAATGTTTTACCTCATTTAGGAAGGCCCTCTGGCCACCACCATGCAGATGCAGCAGTCCGGGCAGGTTTGTTTTTCCACTGGGATAACCGTAAAACGCTGCCATTCTCGCCGTCTGCCCTTTGAACCTGCCGATATGGTAGGTGACGTACTGAAGGGTCATTCCGTCTTCTTCCCACGTGCGAACAACTTCCAGTTTCACCGGCGCGCTGCGGGGATCAAAATCCGCTGCAATTTCGGCCACACTGGTTGGCGCATTCTGACCCGCAACGGGGAACCCGGCAACCAACAGAAGCAGCAGCGACATCAGAAATCGAAACATAGAGTTTCACCTGAGCTAATTTCCAAAAAGAAGCGACCCGACAAATTACTCGATGACATTGAACTTGATAAGAACCTTGGTCCGAGTGGTCTTTTCCTGTCCGGGTGCGTTTCCAATCCTGACATCGATCAGCGTAATTTCAACAGAATCTTTTCCGACAAAATCCTTTTTCGGTTGATACGTATAGACCGGCTCAAATTGCGTATCCAGATTCCGCACCATGGTACTCACCTGTGCATGCTCCGGAGGCACCGTAATGGACGCGCCCTGTTCGTCGCCACTCATCCCGGTTGGAAATTTATATTTCTCCGCATTTCGAAGAGTCACCTGGATCGTCTGTTTCTCTTTGAGCAGTGTTTTTACTTCGGCTGCGATCGCGTTACCACGAAGATTGACATTCCGGATAATCCCGCTACGGTCAACCAGCAGGTTGGCCGGAACACTGTGGATATCAAACTGTTTGGCCAATTGATTGTCCCATTTATTGCCGTCATAGAAATGCAGCCAGTTCATTTTGCGGTCCATTACCATCTTGTCATATCGCGTCTCATCTTCATCGAGACTGATGGAGAAAATCTCGAATCCATTCGCCGCGGATTGCTCATGCGCGCTTACAAGAAACGGAAGATCCGCGATACAGGGTCCACACCAGGTAGCCCAAAAGTCAACTAAAACGACTTTTCCACGTAATGTTTTGGGGCTGATCTCTCTACGGGTACGATGGTCTTTAACCGCAAAATCCTGAATCGGTTTTCCAATCAGTCGAATCATATTAAAATGGCTGCGAATTTGAGGCAGAAGCCGTTCTTTTTTACTGGCCAGGAGACTCGCCTCAACGAGATCCATAAAACCCAGTGCTTCTTTCTGCATACCACAGCGGGAAAGGGAGTAGGCGAGTTCACGGGCATACATCTCCGGGCGGTCAGGATAATCATTTTGCAGTGATTTCAGTCGGGGCAATGCCTTGGTGGGCTGACCACTAAACAGATATGCCGCCGCTTCACGAAGGCGTGCGATCCGGGAGAAACGACCGTCAGGAAATTCCTTGATTAATGCTGCATAGGCCGGGGGGGCCTTGTCATAACGGTGCAGGCTCCAAATGGTGTGCGCTTTCAGATACAACACCTTTTCCCGCTCCACTGCAGACGGATATTTCTTTAGAAAGGCTTCAAGTTTGGCGAGGTTATCATCACTATACTTCGCAAACATCAAAGAGCCGGTTTCCCGCACATCCAGCTCCATGGATAGCTGTTGATAGTCTTTGGCGGCTTCCTGTCCAGATAAACACGGGGAATGAACCAGAATGAGGCAAAGATTTATGAGAAACAAAACCGCCAGACGATGCATATTCATAGAGTGGATCCTTCGGAGAAACGGAATACGGGTGAGTATAGAACCGGTCCACTTCCATGTCAAATTAGGCTACATGCTGGCAACAGAACGGAATTTCCCGCGTCAGGACGAGTCCACATGATTCCGACGGAGCTTATTTCTGTTTGCTTATTTTTTTAACGAATCGAATGAGCAGCGGATGGGCGGGTTCCGCCATTTGTCCATGATTGTATCCCTCAAGTTCGTGCAGCTTTGTGTCGGGGTGACCGATCAACTGCATCATTCGCCAAAGATACGCTGTCTCTTCATAGCGACCAAATAATTCCAGCTCCCGATCACCGGTAATAAGCAGCAGTGGAGGGGCTTCTTTGCGAACATGATATAGCGGTGCCATCTCGTCAACCACGGGCCGATGTTCCGGAATCCCACGCTCGGATCGGATCGTAAAATGAGTGATGGTATGACCACTGTAAGGAATCAGTCCGGCAATCTTATCTGCATCGATCTGATGCGCTGCCAACCAGCGTTTATCCAGCCCGATCATGCTTGTCAAATAGCCACCGGCAGAGTGCCCGCTGACAAAAATCAACTCGGGCGAACCTCCATACCGATGAATATTCTGAAACGTCCATGCCACCGCTGCTGCAGCATCTTCTACGTAAGCGGGTGACTTGACTTGAGGGCTGAGCCGATAATTTACACTAACGACCGCAATCCCTTTGTCACGGAGTCCCTCAGGAACGGATCGGTTACCCTGTTTAAGTCCGCCGCCATGAAACCAGACCACCGTCGGAAAAGATTTAACATTTGCAGGATAGTAGACATCTAACCTACACCGCTG
The DNA here is from genome assembly GCA_036150515.1 of Planctomycetota bacterium. GTDB lineage: Bacteria > Planctomycetota > Planctomycetia > Pirellulales > Pirellulaceae > UBA721. The sequence goes on along the minus strand of JAYZPA010000100.1, from coordinate 7,751 downwards.
CTTCATATATTCGGTCAGATCCTCGGCCGATCTGTAAAGGACATTCTCCACCGTTTTGTAATTCTGTCGGGCAGAGATACTCTGGCAATTGGCCTGCACTAAAACCATGCTCAGCATCGCGACAGCAAACGAAGTGATTCTTTTAGGGGATGCCGGATTCATGTCCGATAAAATTCCTGTCGCTAGAGATGTTCCGTCGCCGAGGCTTCCGAAAACCACCGAATCCACTTTGAACTAGGAAATGAGATCCGATAGTTCACCGGTACTATCAGCAAAACCGTCGTGGGGGATGTTCATGCGTTCCAGAATGGTCACAAAGACATTCGACAGCGGTGTTTTTGCGTCAAGCCGCAGATACTGATTATGTTTGAATCCCAGTTTCCCGCCACCGGCAAGGACCAATGGGTAATTGTTATTGTTATGCGTCTTACTGTTGCTGCTACCGTAGAAGATCAGGGTATGATCCAGCATCGTACCGTCCCTTTCCGGTGTATCGTTCAATCGAGTCATAAAGCGACTAAGCTGTTGTGCCAGCAATTCGTCAAACCGCCCCAGGTTCTTCGCTCCATCATTCTTCCCCGCACCATGGGCTAATCCATGCCAATTCCCTGGCAACCCAAGGCATGCCGGAAAAGTGTTTGCGATGGTGGTGGCACCGGCGACCTGACCAAGCATATAAGTCGCAAGGCGAGTGGAGTCTGTCTGAAACGCCAAGAAAATCAAGTCATACATGGCCTGCATGTATTCCACTGGCGAACTTTGATCGGCCGTTAAATTGGCTGCATCTTCAGCGACCGCTGGTTTGGGAATATCCAGCCATGCCTGCGAACGGTTCACCCGTTGTTCAATATCGCGAATGCTTGAAAGATATTCATCCAGCTTCCGTTGATCCTGTTTCCCCAAACGGCTTTTCATCGAACGGCTGTTTTCCAGTACCAGGTCAAGCATGCTCCCCGTATTTTCCAAAAGCCGCCGTTGGTTCCTGGAGGATGCATCTCCTTCTCCGAACAGACGATCAAAGATCTGACGGGGACTGGAAATTGCGGGAACAGGGCGCCCCTGACCGGTAAACGATAAGGTCGTGGAACGGGTTGGTTCGCCAACGCCCCCATCACTGGAAAGCACCAGAGACCCAAAGCGGGTTTGATCGCCGATGTGGGATGCGATGTACTGATCAAGCGAAATACTGTTGCGATAGGTTGTCCCTTTGAAACTCGCGCCGGTAAGAAAAATGTCCCCGGTATCGTGCCCGCCCATTTTCCGACCGGCCGGATGCGACAGTCCACCCAGTACCGTTACCTGTTGGCGTAGCGGTTCCAATGACTTCAGCGAATTTCGGAACTGGAATGTGTTCTCCACCTGCTTTGGGAACCAGTTCCAATCCGCATGCTGGGACTTATCCGATGGCAGGCTTACGCCAAATGGAAAATAGACCGACGCCAGTCGCGCTGGTACATCCACCGCATCATCCGCCTGAGCCATACATTCAAGCCAGGGCAGAGCGAGCGTAATGCCCGTGCCATGTAAAAACGTACGGCGGTTAAAGTGCCATGCCTTTTGCATCGTAGGATGGTTTCCTTCTCTGAATAACCCGTCATCATTAGTTTGTCTTAAAAGCTTCCGTTTGCACAATGGCAACCAATAGCTTTCTTATATTGTAATTGTCTGATATGAACTGCGCGGTAAGTTTATCCACAGTTTTATTATCGGTCCATTCGAGCGTTCTTCCTAACGCATAGGTCAGTATTTTTGTTACCATAGCTCGCGCAAATCGCGTACGTTGCTTTTCAACCAGATATTCCTGCATTTCAAAGACGCCGCCGATTTCATCTCCCTCGGGAAGGATGGCTGTATTGGTAAGTTCCGTTGGCAGAATTTTTCCCTTACCAACCACTCGTTTCACGTCCGTCCGCCATTTGCCGATCGCGTCAAAGTTCTCAAAGGGTATTCCCCACGGGTCGATATCTTTATGACACTGATTGCATGACTCCTTCTCGCGATGGAGTTCTAACTGGCGTTTATTGGACAGCGAAGCAACATCCGAGTCCTCCGACTCCAGTGCGGGGACATCCGGTGGGGGAGCCGCGGGGGGATCATCCAGCAGCCGTTCGCGAATCCAAACCGCACGCTTAATCGGATGGGAATCTTCTCCATCCGAGTTAATCATCAGATAGCTCCCCTGAGTCAGCAAACCACCACGCGGATCATTTTTTTCAAGCTGGATCCGCTGGAACTGATACGAATTCGGCCCTGGCAATCCGTAATGCCGTGCCAGCGGCCCATTGATCAACACAAAATCCGATTTAATTAAATTCAGCGCACTCAGATCGTTATAAAGAATCTCTGCGAAAAACCGTCGGGTCTCTTCAGCCATATACTCTTTCAGCGAATCGTCGAACCCGGGATAATACTGAGGGTTAATGGCGATACGATTGAGGCCTGAGAGATCGAGCCACTGAGAAGCAAAGTGATTTACAAATTCCGAACTGCGTGGGTCTTCCAGCATACGTTGAACCTGAGCGGCCAATATCTTGTCGTGACTTAACTCACCCGCATCCGCCAGTTCAAACAGCGTAGCATCAGGCATGGTACTCCACAGTAAGTAAGACAATCGCACAGCTAATTGATGGCTATTGAGTGCGCCATTGGCTGATTTCGCTAACGGCTCTGCCATATACAGGAAGTCCGGGGAAATCAAAACCAACGCTAATACTTCCCGGATCCCTGCTTCAAACGTATCGCTTTCAGGTGCGATCTTTTCGTAAAAAGAAACAAACCGCTGTAACTCCTCCGCGGTTACCGGGCGACGATACGCACGTCGCATGAAGTTGCCAATCACGGTGCTAACATAATCCGGTTGTTTCGTATCCCTATCGGGCAGGATCCGCTGATGATGCTGCGGTGGCCAGGCATCGTAGACAGGGCCCTGGAAATCAACGGTCTGAACGACAATTCGGGGTTCCGTTGGCGCCACCGGGGGCGCCCCTTTTTTTGGCTTTGCAACGGGTTTGGCAGTCAGATTCTTGATACGGATCTGGATGCCTGGAAATTTGGGATTAGCACCGGGCAACGGAAATTGTTCGATCCGCCCTTCCAGTACAAACGTCTGTGGTTTCTGTTTCGTGCCACTTACTTCCACCACGCCAAGTCGTTCGCTGGGAGATAGCGTGTCACTACGAATCCCAATATTCACTTCCATCTGGGGAATGATCTGTCCTTCAGGGATCAGCGCATACGCCTGCACGGTAACCCTGATGGTTCCCTGCCTTGGAAAATCATCGATCCCGGCAATAAACTGAGTCTTACCGTCGAGCAAACTGCCATTTAAGTTATTGTCCCGCGCTCCTTTGATGGATTTGTCGACGCGCTGTTGGTATACCTCGGGCGGCCCACCACTGACGATGGCTTTATCCAGAGCACGACGCGCCGCGGCAAGATAGTACTCCAGTTGAATTGGAGACACGGACAGAACCTGTCCATTATTCAAAAAACCGTCTATTGATTTCGACTCGGGTGGCAGGTTGGTTGTATAGTCAAATTCAATCCCCAACAGATCACGGAGTGTATTGTTGTACTCATAGTTGGTTAAACGACGAAATACGACTCTACCATCCGTACTGCGACGGGCCTCGGCTGCACGATCCATTTCCGTCGTTAGCCACTTGACGAGCTGTTTACGCTTGGAAATGGGTAACGGCAATCCTTCTTCAGGTGGCATTTTACCTTCGTTGAGTCGATTCAAAGCATCATGCCACGTTTCACCGTCACTGCCGGTAAAAAGATCCGGATCCAGTTCCGAAAGCTGCGGACTGGCCTCACCCTCCGGTCCGTGACACTGGTAACAATACTGTGCAAGGATGGGTTCCACTTTTGATTTGAATGCCCTGAGATCCGGTTCAGCAGCGAGAGACATCGCGGGAAAACACAGCACAAACAGAATCGCTGATAGGCGGGAATGGAGCATGACTGAATTATACCAAGGAATCCGCTAATCAACACGTCGGGAAACCGCCGTCCGGGCATACTCTTGAACAACGTGAAGGTGCTATGCGTGAATCGGAGTCAGTTCTCCCGTGCTGTCGCCAAAGACGGGTGCTTGAACTCCCATTTTATCAAGCATCGTGACAAACAGGTTGGACATGGGAACATCTGATCCTACTTTCACATAATGATTGTGTTCCAGACCGAGCTTATTACCCCCTGCAAAAATCAGTGGGTAATTGTTATTGTTATGCGTTGTACTGTTACTGCATCCATGCAGCACCATGGTACGATCCAGCAGCGTGCCGTCCCCTTCCTGAGTCGATTTCAACCGCTGCAGAAAGTAGGTAAGTTGTTCTGTCATGAACTTATCCCATTTCCCCAAAGCAACGGCCCCTTCAGGTTTATTCCAACCGTGAGCCAGAGTATGCAGGTTTGCTTTGAACCCTTCACGGAATGGAAACGGACCCGCTACACTGGAAGCATCTGCCATGCTGGCAATCTGATAGGTTGCGACTCGCGTGGAATCACTCTTGAACGCCAGCCACATTAAATCGTACATCGTACGCATATATTCCTTGGGTGCTTCGGTATCGGCCTCCAGCTTCAGCAGACGGCGTTCTTCATCTGTCAGTGACGGCAGCGGTATATCCAGCCAGCGCTGCGTTCGTCGAACCCGTTGTTCGATTTGACGCACGGATGAAAGGTATTCATCTAATTTATCCTGGTCGTTTCGGCCAAGCCTCCGCCGTAACGAGTTTGAATCTTCCATGACAAGATCCAGCATACTGGATGCACTACGCAGTCGCCTTTGCTGACGTTTTAAATCTTCGTCGGCTAAACCAAATAAACGATTAAAAATCATCAACGGCTGATTCATCGCAGGAATCGGTCGACCTTTAATATCGTAGCTAAGGGTACTGGATCGCGTAGGTTCACCAACCCCCCCGTCGGTGGACATCGTGAGCGATGAATAACGGGTCTGGCTGCCGACAGCGGCCGCCGCTACCTGGTCCACGGACACGGTATTGTGCAACAGCTTCTTGTCAAACAATGCCCCTGTAAGGAAAGTGTCCCCTGTATCATGGCCTCCCATTCGCCGGCCATTGGGATGAGACATGCCGCCAATGATCGTGACCGAATCACGAACCGCCTCCAGCGGTTTCAGACTTTCATTAAAAGTGAATTCTTTGCCTTCCCCATTGGGAAACCAACGCCACTTATGAAGGTCACTTCCTTCCTTCGGCATGCCGACGCCAAAGGGGAAATACATCGCACACATCCGCGCGGGAAGTTCCGATGCGGCTGTCTGATTGCCCATCGCTTCCATATAAGGAAGCGCCATCGAGATACCGCTTCCAAGCAAAAATGTGCGACGATCTAAATGCCATGATCGCATGATATTCATTGCCTCAACTGGTTTTTGAGTACGCCCTTAATGGTAAATCATCTCAGAAATTCATTTTAACGTACAGATGGATTGGGACCAACTTTTATTTCGTGCGGAATGCGTTACTGGAGACAATTGCCTGAATGAGCTCCAGAATACGATAATCCTGTCGAATGAAGTCATTGGTTAAATCGTCAACCAGGTCTTCGTCACTTAACTGTAGATCGCGCCCAAGTGCATAAATTGACAGCCGCGTGACCAATGCCCGTGAAAAATCCTCATGACGGTGGTTTACCAGATACTGTTTCAGGCTCGCCGCCCCCTTAAGTTCCTGACCATCGGGCAGTGTATCGGTGGCAACGACGGGTTTCGACTTCACTTTGGTACGGAATTTACCGATCGCATCATAATGCTCCAGGGCAATTCCCCAGGGGTCAATTCCCCGGTGGCACGAAGCACAGGATTCTTTGTTTCGATGAACTTCTAACTGTTCGCGAACGGATAATTTGGCGAACTCCGGATTAGATTCGTCCAGATCCGGAACGTCTGCCGGCGGCGGCGACGGCGGATCATTCAGCAACCGGTCCCGGATCCACACGGCGCGTCGAATCGGATGAGAATCCCTGCCTGTGGAGCCAAGCATTAACACGCTGGAGTGACCTAACAAACCACCACGATCTTGTTCTTTCAGGTCAACCTCACGAAAACTCTGACCATAAACACCTTCCACCCCGTAATGACGGGCCAGAGGCTCATTGAGCATTGTGAAGCCGGAGTCCAGCAAATTCAGGGCACTCTGGTCGGTAAGTATCAAATGCTGAAAAAAATGTCGCGTTTCATTTAACATCTCTGTTTTAAGATTCGTCTCGAATCCACGGTACATTGATGTATCCACCGCGATCTGGGCCAGATTTTCCAGTTTGAGCCACTGATCCGTAAACTGCGTTACAAAACGCCAGCCACGTGGATCCCGAAGCATACGTTCGACCTGGGCACTAAGCACCGCTGTTCTGGATAACTGCCCTGCCGCGGCCAGTTCGAATAATTCCTCGTCCGGCATCGTACTCCACAAAAAGTACGATAAACGCGATGCCAGTTCCCAATCCGACAGCTCCCGTTTTTTATTCTGAACCGGTTCTAACAGAAAAAGAAATGGTGGACTGATCAGGGCCATTGCCAGGGTTTCCTTAACCGCTTCTTCCAGGCTAGGGAAGTCCGGACGAATGGTCGAATAGAACCTGAGAAGCTTCTGAATTTCCGTATCAGTAGCAGGACGTCGATAAGCCCGCCTCAGGAATTGAGCGAGAACCTGTCGGACATAGGCCGGTTCATCCGTTGCACGAAGATCGGATTCGAAGAGAATATCGCGGTGATGCACCGGAGGCCATTGGTCAAATACAGGCCCTTTGAATTCCACGGATTCAATATGAATCACGGGATACCCCGGTTCCGGCGGAAAGCCTTTTTTCTTTTTCCCATCACGCTGCAGTTCCACTTCCTTTGGTTTTCCTGCACCATCATCATATTGATTCAATACACGCACAACCAATCCGGGAAATTTCCCCTGCCCTCTTACCGGAAGCGGATGGTTCTCCACGCGCCCTGTAAATTCATAGACCGTCGAAGCTTCATCGGTCAGCTCGATCGTCCGGGTCACTTTCCAGATTTGTTCGGTATCCGGTTGGTAACCGACCGCGATTTCCATCAGCGGAGCCCCTTTGTTTTCGGGAATCTCGGCACGCGCCGTCACTCGTATCCGGTAATCACCCTGTTCCGGATATTTATCGACCATCTTGCCGTAAAATCCCTGCCAGCGTCCAAGGTAGTTGGAAACTTCATAATTAAACCACTTGCCTCCCACGTTGCTGGATTCAAACTTGTGCTCGAACACTTCCGGCGCTTCGCCGGTAACAATCACCCGATCCAACGCACGCCGCGCCGCGTTTAGGTAGTACTCTAACTGCACGGCACTAATCTGTAATGATCCGCCGTTGTTACGAAAGCCGTCCGGCGAAAGGCCATCTGGTGGCAAATCGCGGGCGTAATCCATATCAAACTTAAACAAATCACGCATGGTGTTTTGATATTCCAGACGATTAAGCCGCCGTAATACCGTTCGTCCCGTTGTATTTTTGTGTTGTGTTTTTGTGCGCTGTACTTCGTCGTCAATCCAGCGAATAAGAACTGTACGCTGCTGAGCAGTCAATTCGTCAGCATCCTCCGGTGGCATCGCACCCGCCTCCAACATTTTTTTTGCTTTTTGCCATAGGGTAACATCGAACCCCCCCGCGAAATCATCCAGTCGGATATCTCCCTCCTGCGTCTCCGGACCATGGCAGGCAATGCATCGGGACTGCAGAATCGGGAGGATGGTTAAACG
>JAYZPA010000099.1:0-18410 GCA_036150515.1 Planctomycetota bacterium | reverse complement strand
ATGAATGCGGTGGGTCGTGCTGCGGGAGGTATGGTAGAGGAGGTTCGTCGCCAATTTGATGAGAACCCGGGAATCATGGATTATAGTGTGACGCCTGATTATGCCACGCCGGTGCGAATCAGTACTCTAGCTGCTCAAAAGGAAATGATTGCGCCATCACTACTGGGTTTAGTAACGCCGATTGTCACAGGTCTCATTTTAGGTGTCGGCGGCGTCATGGGGTTATTGGTAGGAACGATGACCAGCGGATTCTGCCTGGCCATTTTCATGTCCAATGCGGGTGGGGCCTGGGATAATGCTAAGAAACATATCGAGACAGGAAAGTTTGGCGGCAAGGGTTCCGATACGCATAAGGCGGGAGTGGTAGGCGATACCGTAGGTGATCCGTTTAAAGACACCAGTGGCCCGAGTCTCAATATTCTCATTAAGTTAATGAGCATGGTCAGCGTGGTGGTTGCTGGATTGGTGGTTCGCTATAGCCTAACGGCACTTGAGATCTTCTAGTATTCACCGTTTCGCATAAATCCGAATTCGTTCGGACTAGTCTGGAATCGAAGTCAGTCAAGTGTCGGTTGCAGGGTGACAGTTATCGTTGTGGCGAGTAGAATCCAAGGAACAGAAACGGATTTCGTTATTCATTTTCCTCCGATGCATTCAGTGATTTTATGAACGAGCCCTCTGAACCTACTGATCTGTCTGAAGTGATCCCGGAGTCGGATCGTTTGCCTCGGGGGGCGGTACCCGACGAGGCTGCACGGATTGCCCGCTCTTTGGAATTAGCCAAGGCGGCCGCGCGTGCGGCTGCCGAGAACAATGGCCGCGACATCGTTGTACTGGATGTGCGATTGCAGTCGTCGATGTTTGATTTCTTTGTTTTGGCAACCGGTTCCAGTCGAAGACAGTTACATGCGATCAGCGAGGAAATTGATCATACCCTGGAAGATGATTTAAAAGACCGTCGTATCGGTATTGAAGGATATGCGGAAAGCCGTTGGATTCTACTGGATTACGGAAGCGTTGTGATTCATTTGTTTGATGACGATTCCAGAGAATACTATCGGTTGGAGTCTTTGTGGGCCGATGCAACGGAGGTGGACATTAACGACATTCTCGACGCTGCCAACCCGGTTTAAACAGAGATGGTGACGTTGATCCGGGCGTTGTTGGAATCGACCCTGTATTGTGGTGTGAATGAAACTCATGAATGTTCTTGCTGAGATCAAACGGCGTTTTGCCAGTGTGTTAGAAGCCTATGCGGAAGGTGAACATCTCGATTCGCTCTTGGGGATGATCAAGCCTGCACAAGATGCACGGTTTGGAGATTATCAGGCAAATTTCGCGATGCCACTTGGAAATCAACAGGGACAGCCACCTCGTGAGGTGGCAGCGGATATTGTTGAGAAAGTACAGCTTGATGATTTGTGTAGTTTGGTAGAGATCGCGGGTCCGGGATTCATCAATCTGACCATTCATGACTCATATCTTGCTCAGCAGGTGAGTTTAAAGTTAGCCGATGAACGTCTTGGGATCTCTCCAACGGCTACACCTCGTACGATTGTGATTGACTATTCCTCGCCCAATGTAGCGAAGCCGATGCATGTTGGTCATATCCGTTCAACGGTGATCGGGGATAGCCTTGCACGTACACTGCATTTTCTTGGGCACAACGTGATTCGGGATAATCATCTGGGAGATTGGGGTACTCAATTTGGGATGATTATTTACGGTTACAAACATTTTGTGGATCAGACGCAATACGCTCAACATGCGGTCATCGAGCTAAGTCGTTTGTACCGATTGGTGAATCAACTGGTGGACTATCATAAGAGCAAATCGCAGCTCGAGGAACGAGTCAACCAGATTGAAATTCGTCAGACTGCGGTAACGGACATTCATAATGTCCCGTTAAGCGGTAACCAGAAGCAAGATCAGAAGCTGCAGAAAACGTTACAACGTGCGGAGGCCCAGCTTGCTCAGGCTACTCAGAGTCATGCAGCGATGCTTAGTAAGATAGCAGAGGTTGAGCAGGATCCACAATTGAGTGAGTATGCAAACGAGCACGCTGACATTGTTCAGAATGTCTTATTGGAAACGGCGGCTTTACATGCGGGGGATTTGGAAAACCAGCGATTGTGGAAGGAATTCCTGCCTCAATGTCGGGAAGATATCCAGCGGATTTATAGCCGCCTACATATTGAATTTGATGTTGAATATGGTGAGAGTTTCTACCATGAAATGTTATCCGGTGTTGTTGAAGATTTGCGAGAACAAGGGTTGGCCAGGGAAAGTGAAGGTGCTGTCTGTGTTTTTCTGGATGAATTTGATGCACCCATGATTGTTCAAAAAAGCGACGGTGCATTTCTATATTCCACGACAGATCTGGCAACCATTCAGTATCGGTTATCCCAGTGGCAACCGGATGAAATACTCTATGTGGTGGATCATCGTCAGAGCGAACATTTCCAAAAGCTATTTGCAGTCGCCACCGCATGGATTTCATCGAATGTGCGTTTAAAACACATCAGTTTTGGTACGGTATTGGACGAAAGCGGACGGCCGTATAAAACACGATCGGGAGATGCTGTGGGTTTGGAAGGATTGTTGGACGAAGCGGTTGGCAAGGCACTGGAGGTTGTTTCAGCAACGACGAATCAGGGACCGGATGAATTTAAGTTGACGCCTGTGCAGTGTAGTCAGGTCGCCGATGTGGTTGGGCATGGAGCGATCAAATATGCGGATCTTGCTCATAATCGAACGAGTGACTATGTATTCAGTTATGACAAAATGATGGCATTGGAAGGAAATACGGCGACTTATATGCAGTATTGTTATGCCCGGGTTCAGAGTATTTTCCGTCGGGGCGGAGTTGATGTCGATGAGGTGCGACAAGCGGATGGCGAAGTGCAGTTAGCGCATGCGGCGGAGCGACTATTGGCACTTACGCTGATGCGGTATTCAGAAGCACTTGATGATCTGCTGGAAGATTATCGACCCAATCAATTGACAAATTATTTATTTGAATTGGCGAAGCGTTTTTCATCGTTTTTTGAACAGTGTCCGGTCCTCAAAGCTGAAGATGCCCGAACCCGAACAAGCCGCTTACGACTCTGTGATTTAACCGCCCGTACGATTTCTCACGGTATGGATTTACTAGGGATTGGTGTTGTACAGCAAATGTAGTGTACAGCCTCAACATGACTTTCACCCCCGAGGAGACCGGCAGTGCCGCATCCGGTGTTACAGACGATTGCCGAACGCGAGTCCAGTATCCTCGCACCCTATGCGATGCATAGCATCGACTCCGCGGGACGTCTCTATGAGGAGCCGCAACAATCTTATCGTGGCCCGTTTCAACGCGACCGGGATCGACTTGTCCACAGTGCTGCCTATCGACGTCTAAGCGGGAAGATGCAGGTGTTTACCGATGATATGGGTGACTATCACCGCACTCGTTTAACGCATACTCAGGAAGTCGCTTCCATTGCCCGGACGCTGGCGCGTGCCTTGAAATTGAATGAAGATCTGGTGGAAGCCCTGGCGCTGTTCCATGATATTGGTCATCCTCCGTTCGGGCATGCCGGTGAAGATGCTCTGGCTGACTGTCTGGCGGACGAAGGTGGGTTTTCCCACAACCAGTATGCACTGATCATTGCTGAACAACTGGAAGTCAGGCATCATGGATTCCCAGGTTTAAACCTCACACGAGAAGTACTTCAGGGTCAGGAAACACGTATTGATAAAAATGCTGCTGACGCGCCTTTACTGGAAGTACAAGTCGTCGAAGCAGCAGATTCCATGACCTACAATGCGCACGATACCGATGATGCATTGAAGCTGGGACTCGTTCATATCGATGAATTGCAAGAATTGGATATGATCCGGATTTGTACCGCACAGATACGTCAACGTGGCGATGCACTCTCAGAAAAGGAATATCAGCGTGCCATTATCCATGCTTTGCTTGATTGCCAGGTCAGCAATGTACTGGATTATACGAGCGCTGCTTTTGAAAAATTTCAATGGGAGTCTGCAGCCGCTGCCAGACAATCTGACTTTCGTATAGGTACGGTTGGCGAAATTGCCCGGGCAAAGTCAGAGTTGGAAAAATTCCTGTATGAACGGGTCTACCGACATGCGGAGTTAGTAAAGTCACGCGAGGTATCCCAACAGCAGATCCGTCAATTGTTTGATAATCTGGTTGCCGCACCGGATAAAATGCCGCAGCGATTTGTAGATCGTGCGGCTCAAATCGGGCTAAAACGTAGTGTGGGAGACTATATTGCAGGAATGACGGATCGGTTTTTTGAACAACAATTTCTTCGGTTTGTCGGCAGCCAATCTCCAGACTAGGGTTTTTAGTTCTCGCATTAACGCCTGACAGCCTATAGAATCGAAGGAGAAGGTTGCTGTTTGAGTTCGACGCCGGATGGAGAAACTCAAAGCCTTGCCTTTCGATATATTTTTTTATTTGTAGTGATTCACGATTGTGTTGTTTGCTACACCGAACATTATTATTCTATTATTCATAGGCGTATTATTATGGCTCTTTGGATCTTGCGCGGATTTTTTCTCGCGATTGCATTTGGTGCTGGAATCTCGATCGTTTCAAATGTTGACGAAAACCAGCAAGGATATATCACGGCGAGTTTATTGATTGTTATTGCATCCTTCATTGTGATTGCAGACATTCTGGTACGGCGCAAGCCGGTCGAAATCATCTCATGCACTTACTTTGGATTGATTGTCGGTCTCTTCATGACCTACATTGTCGGCACCGCGATTGATCCGATTCTGACTTATTCGCAGATTGAGAACCCTGAGCAATTCCAGGGAATTTTAAGATTGATGTTAGCGATCCCGTTTTGCTACATATGTATTTCCGTTCTGATTCAAACGAAACATGATTTCCGTTTTATCATACCGTACGTAGAATTTGCCAAGGACTATAAGGGGGTTCGGCCATTGATATTGGATACCAGTGTTATTATTGATGGACGGATTGTTGATTTAATTGAAACCAATGTGCTGGACGGCAAACTGATCATGCCACGATGTGTTTTGTTGGAGTTACAGAACATCGCCGACAGCAGCGATAAAATACGTCGCACGCGTGGTCGACGAGGGCTGGATGTCCTAAAGCAGTTGCAGTCCCATGCGGACGTAGAGATGGTCATTCACGAGGTTGAAAATGAAAAGATGAAGGGTCAGCCTGTCGACATGAAGCTTGTCCTGCTGGCCAAAGAGCTCAATGGAAAATTGGTTACCGGCGATTACAATCTCAATAAAGTTGCTACATTGCATGACGTACAGGTCATCAATCTCAATGACATTGTCAATGCATTGAAGCCGATCTTTTTACCGGGCGAACAATTCAGCGTGAAGATTGTCAAGGAGGGCGAGGGCGACGCTCAGGGTGTTGGATATTTGGATGATGGCACCATGATTGTTGTGGAGGGTGGTCGCAAGCATCTAAACGAGACGGTGCTTGTCTCGGTATCAAGTGTTTTGCAAACCAGTGCCGGACGTCTCATCTTTACTAACTACGATGGAGAAGATTAGGCACGATTCACTTGGTTGAATCGTGATGATCTGTTTGTTAGGCTGAAAGATTACCGCGACCTGATTATCCCGAACAGGTGTGCGTGAGCAGTAGAGTCTTGCAGGTTTCAGCCCGTACGACTCGGATCCCCGCCGAGCGAAGAAACAGATGGCGACGATTGAAAGTGGGCAACCGCAGCAACCCAGTAGTGCATCCGCCGAGGTTAGCATTTGTATCGAGGGTGCGCGGGTTCACAATCTCAAAGAGCTTAGCGTGGCAATTCCCCGGGGACGATTAGTCGTGATTACCGGGCCGAGTGGATCGGGAAAAAGCTCATTAGCTTTTGATACACTCTATGCTGAAGGACAAAGGCAGTATATTGAAAGTTTGTCTGTATATGCGCGTCAATTTTTGGATCAGATGGTGCGTCCCGATGTTGATTTTATAACAGGCCTGCAGCCGACGATATGTATTGATCAGCGACCCGGAATTCAGAATCCCCGCAGTACGGTTGGTACGGTCACGGAAATCTATGATTACCTGCGGCTGCTGATGGCTCGGTTGGGAACGCCCGTATGTTTCGATTGTGGTGAATCCATCCGCCAACAGTCGTTTGAGGAGATTCAAGAATCATTAATGAACATGCCTGAGGGCACAAAAGCAATGATCATGGCGCCCATGATTCGGGGACGCAAAGGTAAACATCGGGACGTGTTGGAGCGGATTCGGCAGATTGGATTTGTTCGAGCGAGGATTGACGGGCGCGTCTATGATGTTGATTCATTTCCGGAACTGGCTTCGGGAAAACGGCATGAGATTGATGCGATTGTGGATCGGGTGATCATTCGCTCTAGTGTGAAATCGCGCATCGGTGAATCGATTAAACTGGCACTTCAGCATGGTGACGGTTTGATGGCGTTGTGTTCGCATCATGTTCCTGAGGGCGAGCAAGAGGAAGCGGGAGAATGGCGTGATACGCTTTTTAGTTCGCTCTACGCCTGCCCGGGATGTGGAATAAGTTATGAAGAAATTGAACCACGGACATTCAGTTTCAATAGTCCCTATGGAGCGTGTGGAGATTGTGATGGACTTGGACATTCAAAACAATTCGATCCGGACTTGATTTGCCCCGATTTATCACTAAGCCTGAATGCGGGGGCGGTTGTTGTGTGGGAAGGGACGACTGTGAAACGGTTGCAGGATTACCGAGAACATGTGGAAGTTTTTCTGACGCAGAAGAAACTAACATGGGATCAGCCGCTAGCAGAATGGTCCGCTAAAGAACGGAACCAGTTCTTTAAGGGGTCGACCAAAAAATATGTCGGCTTACTCCTGTTGCTGGAAAAAGAATTTGTGACCACCACCAGTAAACGGCGAATCGAACAACTGGAATCGTATCGGGATATTGTGGTTTGCTCCGTTTGCGGTGGCTCCCGTTTGCGTCAGGCAGCGATGAGTGTAACCGTCGATCAACGAAATATTCATCAATGGGTACAAATGTCAATCCGTGAAGCATGTCAGTACTTTGAGGGGATTGAATTTAGCAAGCGGGACTGGATGGTGGCCCGGCCGATTGTGGATGAACTGATTCACAGGCTGAGGTTCTTATCCAAAGTTGGATTGGACTATATGACCCTGGATCGGTCATCGGATACACTTAGCGGCGGTGAAATGCAGCGTGTTCGTTTGGCCAGCGGTATCGGATCAGGTTTGGTCGGTGTCTGTTATGTTCTGGATGAACCTTCCATCGGATTGCATCAACGAGATAACCAGAGGTTGGTGGCATCCTTGCGAGATTTGCAGGAATTAGGTAATTCGGTCATCGTCGTGGAGCATGACGAGTCCATGATGCGGTCGGCAGACATTCTCATTGATATGGGACCCGGAGCTGGACAGCAGGGTGGTGAGATTGTTGCTATGGGGAGCCCGGAACAGGTGCAGCAACAGGAAACATCCTTAACGGGTCAGTATCTGTCAGGCCAACGCCAAATCCATGTTCCCGGGAAAAGGCGTCGGGTCTATAAATCGCGTCAATTGGTTTTGGAAGGAGTTTGTACTCATAACCTGAAGAATATTACAGTGCAGATACCCTTGGGTGTGTTCGTCTGTGTGACCGGTGTTTCAGGCTCCGGTAAGAGTTCATTGATTAATGAGACGTTGGCGCATGCCGTGACTCGGCAACTTGGTCTGCTGGCACCTAAACCGGGTCCCCATCAGGCGCTCAAAGGCGCTGAAAAAATTGACAAAATCGTACGAATTACGCAATCTCCTATAGGACGGACTCCACGTAGCAATGCGGCGACGTATTCGGGTGTGTTTGATGAGATTCGCCGAGTGTTCTCCAATACGCGGGATGCGAGACAGCGGGGCTATCGTGCCAATCGATTCAGCTTTAATGTCAAGGAAGGTCGTTGCAGCCACTGTGATGGTCAAGGTGTTCAGAAAATTGAAATGAATTTTCTACCGGATCTGTACGTGACATGTGACCATTGCCATGGAGCAAGATTTAACCGTTCAACACTGCAAGTCCGGTTTAAAGGACTCCGGATTTCCGATGTCCTGAAGCTATCTGTCAGTGAAGCGATTGAATTTTTTGAGAACTTTCAGAACATCCATCGAACCCTCACATGCCTGCAGGATGTGGGACTGGGCTATTTGACGCTGGGACAACCTTCGACAACATTATCAGGAGGTGAAGCTCAGCGGGTTAAGCTGGCAACCCAGCTGGCTAAAGTGGATACGGGAAAAACACTGTATTTACTTGACGAACCTACGACAGGATTACATTCTGAAGATATTGGTAAACTACTGGTTGTCGTGCAGAGGTTGGTCGAACGGGGAAATACGGTTGTTGTGATCGAGCATAATCTCGATGTGATTAAATGCGCAGACTGGTTGATTGATCTGGGGCCTGAGGGGGGACAGGAGGGGGGGGAGATCCTCGCTGTTGGAACGCCGGAAACAGTGGCCCAGTGTGAAGCGAGTTTTACAGGTGTGAGTTTAAGACCCTTGTTAGAAATGAGCAGCGACCATGCTTAAAGCAGTTTTTTGTGTTGCCCTGGGAGGAATGTTGGGTGCCATAGGGAGGTATTTGCTGTCTCTGGCAGCCGTACGTTTCTTTGGTGATGCGTTTCCTTACGGAACGCTGTTGGCCAATGTGCTGGGTTGCTTTGCTATTGGCATTTGTGGCGGGTACGGTATTCCTACGTTGTCGGAAACCACGCGACTGTTACTGATTACTGGAATGCTAGGTGCACTGACGACCTTTTCGACGTTTGGCTGGGAGACGCTGGAATTAATGCAGGACGGGAAAATCGGTAGCGCCCTGTTTAGTATTGCTTTAAATTTCTTGGTCGGGCTGGCTGCTGTCTATGGCGGGTATCTGCTCGGACACACATTTGTTGAATCCGCGTCATGATCAATCAGATGTTGGGTGAAATGGTTACCAGGACAGTTTTTTTGATCAAATGCACTGTTTTTGCAGGGAAACTGGTTTTCGTCGCTTGTCGGATTTGAGGTGCTGTCGTAGCCTGAATAATAGGGGAGCAAAGCACGAACAGGCTTGTTTTCCATAGGAAACCAAGTGTTTTAATTGATTTGATGAACGGCTTTATTTTGACCAAAAGCGAGCGCAAATCGATCTGGATGTTCCATAATTACTAGTACCTGTGTAATGATTGAATGAGAGTGGTTTCGGAACAGGAAAAGCGGATAGGCAAAGGCAAAAATGGCACTCGTTGAAAAGACAACCGATACGGAATTCATGACCGGCGCAAATATTCTCGTGGAAGCACTGATACGCAACGGTGTGGAAGTGCTGTTTGCATATCCGGGAGGATGCAGCATGCCATTGCATCAGGCACTGATCAGCCGTGCTGACAGATTGCGGACAATTTTGCCCCGCCATGAACAGGGTGGCGGTTTTGCAGCTCAGGGTGTTGCACGCACGACAGGAAAGGCCGGTGTATGTATCGCCACGAGTGGCCCTGGAGCAACGAATCTGGTTACTGCAATTGCCGATGCCAAACTGGATAGCATTCCTCTGGTTGCTGTTACGGCTCAGGTACCCACGCCGGTGATTGGTTCGGATGCATTTCAAGAGACTCCGATGGTGGAGATTTGTCGTGGCATCACCAAGCATCATTATTTGGTGACCCGTGTTGAGGATTTGGCGCGTATTGTAAAAGAGGCATTTCACGTTGCGACAACCGGGCGTCCCGGTCCCGTTTTGATTGATATCCCCAAAGATATTCAACTGGATCAATGTGCCGTTCAATGGGACGAGGAAATGAACTTGCCTGGTTATCGGGCGACCGTTAGCAAGGATTCACCTCAGGAGCAAATCAAACAGGTCGCGGCTGCAATCAAACATGCACGGCGACCCCTGATCTATGCCGGTGGTGGGATTGTGACAGGTGGTGCAACGGAGGAGTTGCGGGACTTAGTCCATACAGCTGGGATTCCAACTACGATGACCCTGATGGGATTAGGTATTTTGCCTGGCAGCGAGGCACTCAGTATGGACATGTTGGGTATGCACGGAACCGTTTATGCAAATCAGGCGGTTCGTGAATGCGATCTATTGATCGCCTTAGGTGTGCGATTTGATGATCGTGTGACAGGAAAACTTGAACGCTTTGCTCCGGATGCCAAGATTGTGCATATTGATATCGATCCATCCGAACTCAATAAGAACAAGACGGCGCATATACCGATTGTTTGCGACGTTAAAGACGCTCTGCAACAACTGGTCCCCATGCTCGATTATCTGGAAGATATCGAAGAATGGCGTAACCAGTGTGGCACGTGGAAAAAAGAGAATCCCCTTGCTTACAACACAGAATTTGATGGCATCCTGCAACAGCATGCGATTGCTGAATTGTCGCGTTTGACAGAGGGGCGTGATGCATTTATTACCGTTGGTGTAGGGCAACATCAGATGTGGGCAGCTCAGTATTACAAGTTTCAACAGCCTCGGCAGTGGTTGTCCAGTTCAGGTTTAGGCACGATGGGTTTTGGCTTACCGGCGGCGATGGGTGTACAGGCCGCCCACCCGGACAAACTAGTGATTGATATTGATGGCGACGGTAGTTTCCAGATGAACATTCAGGAGTTGGCAACGTGTAAATGCGAAGATTTGCCGGTCAAAGTCCTGCTATTGAACAATCAACATTTGGGAATGGTTGTTCAGTGGGAAGACAGATTTATGGACGGTCGCCGTGCCCATACGTACTTGGGCCCTATCGGTGATGCAGAGGCAACCGGAGCGGGAGATCGGCCCTTTGTTCAGACTCGGTATCCGGACTTTGTGAAGATTGCTCAGGGCTTTGGTTGGGGTGCTGCCATGGTCGAGGACAAAGAGGAATTAGTTGCCGCACTGGAAACCATGATCGAGTTTGATGGCCCCTATGTATTGGATGTTCAGGTGCCTTATCAGGAATATGTTTTTCCTATGATTCCCTCGGGCGGCAGTGTCGACAACATCATCACGGAATAGATTTATTAACAATAAAGAAAATAAAAACCGGTCTTCAGGGCCGGTTTTTTGTATAAACACAGGTTATGAATCAAATTCCATCTGAACCATCTAAACGTTTGGCACTTCATTGGCAAATCCTGATCGGCATGATTGGGGGAGCTGCTGTCGGACTTTTGTTGAATCTGATGCTCAGCACGACCAATGTTACGGTGCATGAATCTCTGCCTCTGGGTCTCGAAAAGGTCGTTCTTCAGGATAGTACCAATACGGTAGTCATCACTGCGTTTGATCAGCAGGGAGGCGAAACGATCTATGAAATTGGCGGTACATTAACTGCCGAATTTAGGGATTTAGATCGTTTCAAAGATGCCCATCCCGGGCTGCATGAGGTTTTTCAGAATCATGGTACCAGTGTGGCTCGACAAATAGGGATGCTCTGTAAACGTCTGGGAGGTCTTTTTCTGAGAATGCTGCAGATGGTGGCCGTGCCCCTGATTGTGACTTCATTAACGGTGGGTGTGATGGGGTTGGGACGAGCGGAGCGTCTTGGTCGAATGTTTCGTCGAACGATGTTCTATTATGTATGCACGAGTTTTATTGCTATTGTGACAGGATTGGTGATGGTGAATGCCATTCAGCCCGGTCTGCGTACTTCGCTGACCAGCAGTCCCACACCGTATACGGCAGAATCCGGTTCGCTATCAGAGGTATTGTTAAGTCAACTGGAAACGTTGATACCAACGAATCCAATTCGTGCTCTGGCGAACGGGGACTTTCTTTCCATCATCAGCTTTACGATAGCCTTTGCCATTTTTGCGCTGTTGATCGGTGGCAAGACAGCCGATTCGATAAAGAATTTGGCTCAAGCGGGCTTTGACGTCATGATGAAAATGACGATGGCGATTATTGCCCTTGCGCCTTTGGGTGTTTTGTTGCTGATGTTGTATGTGACGGCAACCCATGGTAGTGCCATTTTTGGGTCGCTCGCCTGGTATATGCTCGCCGTATTTCTCGCATTGGTTGTCCATGCATGCGTGACGCTGCCGTTGATTTTAAAGTTTGTTGCCGGGCGAAATCCCTGGGAATTTGCAAAGTCCATGAGCCCGGCTTTATTGACCGCTTTTAGTTCTGCCTCCAGCAATGGAACACTACCATTGACCATGGCCAATATCGAACAGCGTGCTGGTGTGCGTAACCAAACCAGTTCGTTTGTCTTGCCCTTGGGAGCCACAATCAATATGGATGGGACGGCACTCTATGAGGCGGTGGCTGTCCTGTTTATTGCTCAGCTAGAGTATGGGGAAATGATGCCGCTGGGAGCCCAGTTGGTGGTTGCCATGACAGCGCTGTTGGCTAGTATCGGGGCAGCGGGAATCCCTCATGCGGGGTTGGTGATGATGGTAATCGTGCTTCAGGCGGTTGATTTACCTGTGGAGAAACAGGCGTTGATTCTGGGGGTCGATCGGATTTTGGATATGTGTCGCACCAGTGTGAACGTGTGGAGTGATTCCTGTGGTTGCGCTGTCATTGATTCCTTAGATGATTAAAGTGCCATCTGCACTAGTCATCGAGTTGAAAGACGCGCCGGGACCGGACCCGGGGGCGCACTTCGCCCGAAGCGATGACTGCCTTGCCATACCAGTGAGTTACATTAGTTGTTACAGGCGGCCAGATGCCGGCGTGGGGGTCCTCAGCAGGATTCGATCCCGGAGTCTTAGGGAATTCCCCAACGACGGACCAGGCATTCTTACCGGGTGAGTATTGCAGGATGCCTGGAGGAAAACCGGGATGATTGTCTTTAAGTTCATTTGTCCTGAGTGCATTTTGACCGTCATCCCCTGAAATAATCCATTGATTGTCCCCCCGTCGGATTGCCGGCGTAGGGGCGGCAACCGTTGCCCGGGGAAGATCCGCAATCCGTCTCCACTGCCCGCTTTGAAATCGATACTCATATGCATCGACCAGATATTTACGTGCAACAGTTTTATCAGATTTCAGAACCAAATCCGTCCCGGAAAACAGAAACAGAGAATGCTGATTACAGCCGGCAACCGCCAGCATCCGAGGGGGCCCGGGCCAGATGGGCAGCTTTTCCCATTGAACCTTTTTTCGTTTTACCGTCAGGTCAAGTTTCCAGAATATCTCGGCGGGTTGTGTGGAGGCAGTTGCATGTGTACCGCCAAGAACATAGACCACACCGTTCGCCAGCACTCCGGTAGTGAAGGCGATCGGGTCCGGCAGGTCCGGAAGCGACTGTATTTTGATCCGACCGGATTGTAAGGTGATGACAAAGCAGCTTGAAAAATGTTCTGTGGCGTTGCCACCCCCCAGACACAGGACACCCTGTGGAATGTCTCTGGCAATCGGGTGTGAATGGCGATTCAGGTTAAACGATAAACCGTACGCAGTTTCCGTGGGTAATGTTTCGGCTGCTCGACGCCAACTCCCGGTTGGTTTGTCCAGTACGTAAATCGAACGATACCAGACCTTATCCGTTTCCCACAGCGGCTTTTCCGGGAAATTTGCACCACCGGCGACAATTAGTTGATTGTCGGCAACGCCAACAAAGGGACCAGCGAATCCATGAGGATCGGGTAGTGCGGGCAATTCTGCAAACTGTTGAGCGATCAGTGTGGAATTGTAAATCAGCAGTAGAAACATGCTGGAGACGATTCGTACTGCTGCGGAGCGCATGGGATTTGCTTTCAGAAAGAGAGATGTGTCCTGAGGCTAGTCCGTCTTAAACTTAAAGATCTGACCCCCGCCCAACTGTGTTGTAAAGTAAACTTCTCCGGACGCATCCTCTCCAAATGTTATGATTGGAAGATTCTCTCCGGCCGACGAAACATTAGGAATCGAGTGATTTGCGATGATGGTTCCCGAGGGTTTATGTTCGAGCGCCCAGATATTTCCGCTTACATAATCAGCATAGAGATACATTCCGTTGAGCTTTGGGACATCCTTCCCACGGTAGATGACGCCTCCGGTGATCGATTTTCCGATATCGTGATGATATTCAAAAATAGGTTCAATCAAATGAGGTTTTGGTCCGGAACCCCCTTCATAGGGATGTTTTCCTTCGCGCAGATTCCAACCATAATTTCCACCCTTGGTGACGATATTAATTTCTTCCCAGAGTTTTTGTCCAACATCGGCGGCATAGAGTTTACCGGTCTTCAGGTCGAAACTGAGTCGCCAAACATTACGAAATCCATAAGCATAGATTTCCGGTAACGCATTTTCAGTTTTCACGAACGGGTTATCCGCCGGGATGGCATAATTTTTGTCCCCATTGCGGTGGTCAACATCGATTCGCAGGATGCTGCCGTTGAATGTACCAAGATTTTGTCCGTTCTTGAACGGATCGCCACCTTTCCCTCCGTCGCCCAGTGCGATATAGAGATATCCATCCGGACCAAAGGCCAGCGTGCCACCGTTATGATTCCAAAATGGTTGTTTCACTCGAAGCAATTCTTCTTCGAATTGGGCATCTGCCTTTCCTGTATCGTTCGGATTAACTCGAAATCGACTGATGACCGAAACGTGATCATCTTCCTTGGCCGTATAAAACAAAAAGAACTCACCTGTCTTCGTGTATTGCGGGTGAAAGGCGAATCCGAGCAACCCCTCTTCATTTTCCTTATCCTTATACATCACCTTAGCGGAGTGATCGAGAAAGACGCTCGCTTCCTCGATATCACGTTGATTATCAAATGTATAGATAACACCAAATTGCGAGGCGACAAAGATACGGCCCGATTCATCCCCCGCATGCGTAATGACAATCGGACGCGGGATTCGCAATTTCGGAAATGCGGGTTCTACCGAAACCCCCAGATCTTCCGCAGGTAAAACCTGGGAGACGAGGCAGACGATCACGAGCGACCATAATAGTACGAATTTTGGCATGGGGTACGTTCCCTGTCTAAATAAAGATGAAATGAAAAATATTCAACGATGGAAGGATAATTTCTATTCCACTTTGATTAACTTGATGTAAAAAATGAGCGTGGAATTCGGACCGATATCTGCACCGGCGCCGCGTTCACCGTATGCCAAACCAGATGGGATGGTTAATTCCCACTCATCCCCTTCTTTCATTAGTTGCAGAGCTTCGGTCCATCCTTTAATGACCTGGTTTACACCGAAAGTAGCGGGCATATTTCGCTTCAGGGAACTATCAAAGATCGTACCATTGATCAGTTTTCCCTCGTAATGAGTTGTTACCTGATCCGTGGGTCCGGGGGTCTTTCCTTCACCGGACTTCAGGATTCGATACTGTAATCCGCTTTCGGTGGTTTTGACCCCTTCTTTTTTCCCGTTGGCGACTAAAAAAGCCTCGCCTTCCTTTTTGTTCTTTTCTCCTGCCATCGATGCCTCCTTTTTGGCGTTTTCTGAAATGATCTGTTGAAATGCCACAAAAGCCGCCTGCAGTTGTTCTTCACTGAGCGTGACTTTGTCATTGGAGACATCCTGCATGCCCTGAATAAAAGCGGCTATATCAAGCGGTACGCTCTGCGATTTCATATTCTTCATAAAGGAAACACCAAAAGCATAGCTCCCGCGTTTCCCAACGGACTCCTCCTTGATTTCCTTGTCTGGTGTATCTTGTGCGAACGCGGGAAGGCATAGAACAAGCATAATCATGACGGCGAGTTGTTTCTTAATTAACATACGATGATTCCTTTGAAAGATGGTTATCCCCAATCAGGGCTGAGTGTATTTGTTTCTGGCGGATTGCCAATGTATTGGATTTATCTCAAAACTCGGGGTTTACGATAGTCATCATGGGTCACTTTGTACCAGAGGCTGTTGGGAGATGAGTTTGGGTACGGCAAGCAATGCACTTGCAGCAGCCGTGGTTTTGAATGCCTCACGACAGTCCAAGCTAGTTATAAGGGGCTACTTTACCAGAATAAGTTATCTAGCTTTGAATTTATATTTTATGTCAGTTGTAGGCAAAATGCTATTGGTGGCCCCAAAATGGGGAAAGTCTGTTGTTGCGGGCTGTATTACACCTGACCACGGTGATGGTAATACCAACCGGGAATGAAGAAGCAGAGTGCAGAGACAGCGCCGAACAGCGTTAGGCTGTATTTAGGGATGACGGCCATAAGCAGAGCCGTTAGAAACAAGAGGATGGCCTGCAAATAGAACTTTCCGGTGAGAATGCCCGCTTTCACAATAAACACCATGCCACTGATAAGCCCCATGACGGGGGCTGCCTGCAGGGGGTCTAACTTTAATAGGGATTCGATAGGAAAGAGCAATCCGATCGCAACGATGCTGGCCCCCCAGGCATGGGCTATTTGACGCTCCACAAACAGAACCGCTCCGCGTTTGCGACGCAGCGTCCAGAAAACAACGGCCCACGTACCGAGTCCGAGTGTCCAGGTTAGTGAGTAAATCAGACGATTTTCAAATCCCTGCAGCAACATCACATTGGTTCCGATACAGACAATCAGCAGGACGATGCTGTGCCACATCCACAACAATCCCCATTTTTGAAGGACCGAAGCGTGTTGTGTTTCACTGAACCAGCGCGCCAGAATGCTCCCAAACCGGCCCTTACTAGCCTGCACAGGTTCATAATTCAGATAGGCTTCCAGATCATCGGCCAGTTGTTGGGCTGATGGATATCTTAGGTCAGCAGGTTTTTGAAGGCATTTAAGGATGATCATTTCCAAATCGCGGTCGACCATTGGATTCAGAGCTCGGGGTGGCGTTGGTTCCTGTTGCAGGACCAACAGCACCGTATCGATAGCATGAGCTGCCTGAAAGGGTGGTCTCCCGGTCACCATAAAGTAAAGGACGGCTCCCAGTGCATAAACATCGGAATGGACTCCGGCTTCACCCCGGCCACCAGCGGCCTGCTCAGGCGCCATGTAGGATGGCGTACCTAAGACCGCTCCGGTGTGTGTAATTTCCTGATTCTGTGTAAAGCGTTTGGCCAATCCAAAATCAGTAACGTGGGTTTGGTCGTCACGGTCAACCAGAATATTAGATGGTTTCAGGTCCCGGTGCAGCACACCCCGCCGATGGGCATACTGAATTGCCTGACTCACCTGTAAAATCAAACCTGCCGCCTGTCGTGACGGAAACGCCTGTTCCGCTCCCAATTGACTAATCGTTTGACCTTCGATGAGCTTCATACATAAAAAAGGTTGGTCCTCAAAGTGACCGACTTCAAAGACAGAGACGATTCCGGGATGATCGAGTTGTGCTGCGGCCTCAGCTTCCTGCTGGAAACGCTCCAGGTGTTCTGCATCGTGAAGGTATCCGGGTAGGATCATTTTCAGAGCAACATCGCGGTCCAGACTGATTTGATGTGCGCGGTACACGATCCCCATCCCACCACGCCCTAATTCACTGATTAATTCAAAATCACCTCGAGTGATTGGCAATTTTACGTGTTGGGTGTCCGCGCCCATTGCTGGAAACAAGGCGTTATGCTTGTCTTTAGATCCATCCAGACGAAACTGACTGCCTGTGATGCTGACGGCAACCATCATGGCCCACAATCCCCGCAATTCCGACTCTAAATCCGGGTCTTCTGTGCATAGCTTTTCCACAGCATCTACATCTCCCTGCCGTAGCAGGAGTTGTAGCTTTTCAACTTGCGTTGCTAAACGCAGGTCGGTTGAATCGTCCTGTCCTGATTCATTTTCCGGCGTTTGAGAGTCTTGATCAGCAGTCACGTAATGGTTTCTTGATTTTCCAGAGGGATGTTATCGGGGAGCATCAGGCTGCGCAATTTCTTCAACGCTCGTAAATATCTCATACTGGCTGCCGCAACTGAAATCCCCAGACCTTCCGCCACTTCCCCATTGGATAGTTGTTCATGGTGGCGCATGCAAATGACTTCTCGATCGCACTCAGGCAATAACTCCAAAGCGGCTTCGGTTTGTAGTGTCATTTCCTCACGGATGGCTCTTGCTGCCGGTGTCAAATCTGAATCGGCAAGACGAGCGGCTAGATTCATTGTGGAGTGATTCATTCCACCGGCAATCACCGGCGCCTGCTCGCGGTCAACGCTGCGCCTTGCTGTTACGCGATGACGCCGGTGGGCATCAATGATACGATCCTTGGCAATTTGACGTATCCACAAATGAAAATCCATCAACGGGTTTTCCAGATATCGATCAATTCTTCGATTTGCCTCGATCATGACGTCTTGTAAGATATCGCTTACATCTACCCGCTGTCGGATCCGGCGGTCCAATCGAAGTTGAACCATGCGGTGCAAAGCCTGGCGATGGCGATCCAGCAATTGGTTCCAGGCAACCTCATCGCCTGCTTGTTTCTGAGCTAAGAGATTCAGTGTCTTGTCGCTGCTTGGCCACATGGAAATTCCTCGTCATTTAGGGTACACGTATGAAAAACAATACGTGA
>JAYZPA010000098.1:0-12304 GCA_036150515.1 Planctomycetota bacterium | reverse complement strand
CCGGCGATGACATCAATTTCCCATTGTTTTTTAAGTTCCTTTATCGTTTCAATGACATTGCGTGAATGTCCATGAGCACTATCGACAGTGAGGATGTCGACCCCTTTGTTGATAAGACTCTCTGCCCGTTCGAAATCATGGACACCGATTGCTGCACCCACTCGTAGCCGCCCCAGAGGATCTTTCGAAGCATCCGGAAATTGCTGGACCATGTCGATGTCTTTGATCGTAATCAAACCGGTCAGTTTGAATGAATCGTCTACCAGTAGCAGTTTCTCCACTTTTTTTGCGGTTAATATTTGTTCGGCCTGCTCCAGTGTGACCGTTCCGGTTGCTGTTACCAGATTATCTTTGGTCATGACTTCTGAAACCGCTTGGTCCGTGTCTTCCAGGAACTTCAAATCCCGACGGGTTAGAATCCCCATCAAATGCCCATTGGGTTCGGTGATGGGTACCCCCGACACGTTATTCTGATCCATGAGTTCACGAGCTTCGCCAACCGTTGCCTGGGGTACGAGTGTGATTGGATCTAAGATGATACCGTTTGCACTACGTTTTACCTTGTTGACTTCATCTGTCTGACTCTGGACCGACATGTTCTTGTGAATTACACCTAGTCCACCCATTTTGGCCAGTGCGATCGCCATCGCGTGTTCCGTAACGGTATCCATCGGAGAACTGAGCAGCGGGATATTGAGAGAGATCTCTTTTGTCAACTTGGTCGTGACATCTACCTCAGCGGGCACAACTTCACTGTAAGCTGGTTCCAGCAGAACATCGTCGAACGTGATAGCCGTCTGCTTTATTTTGTCTTCCATCGGGTTTTCGTATCCCTAAATTTAGAGATTTCGAGTGAAATCCTAATCGTCTCGTGATGCATCCCAGGTTGAAATGAGGTAAGTGGAATGTCAAATTATGGCGGCCAGACTCCAGTTTGACAACTTGTGCTGTAAAAAAAGGTGAACGTTTTTCAGCGAGGTGTATTGGAATCCAGCAGGGTTGCCTGTTGTTCCGGGGGGTCTCTCTTGCGTTCTTCCTCGGGTCGATCTTTCTTTGGTCTTTTGCTTTCCTGTTTTCCAATGGCATAGTCGATCAGTTCCAGTGTTGTCCTGCGGACGATTTGATCGTCGGCATTCTTTTCAATGATCTTTTGAGAAACGATTCCCCCGGGAACCTTGGCACAATAGATTTCGTTGGTGACCGATGTCGTGCCATTCTCGCTATGATTGGTAACGATACGGCAAACGGTCTGCTCTTCACCAAGAATATCCCGTTTGACATCAAAGGACGTTACTTGCGATGTCGTCGTGTAGACAGGCATTGCTTTTTTGTCGTAAAAGGTCGTGACTCGTTTAAGGACATGGGGCATTGTGTCCTTGCAGAATGTCAGGCGACTAACACGTTTCCCCTGTTTTGTCTGGAGTGTAACCAGTTGAATTTCAACGTTAAATTCCTGTTCACCAATTTTCAGCGTTCCCGTATCAACCGTCTTAGAGAATCCCTCTCCCTTGACGTTGATATTTCGTTTGATCTTGTGGTTACTGTGATTTACCTTTTGTTCGCCAATTTGTACCGTTGACTCGACTCCCAGAATAAAATCCGTTTCGTTGGCTTCCAACAGGCGTGTCGTGGTCTCACGTCTTACGGTGGATGTAATATTTCCGGCTTCATCGACCAGGTCGGTTAGAATCTTGGTCGTTTTCCAGCTTTGCTTTTCAAAACGAGCCCACGCATGATGGTCGCGCGTACGGATCCACTCTTGAGAGCATGCAGACTCAGCCAGTATCAAAACGATACAGCAGCAGGCAACGGTTAGAAATCTTATCGTTGAAATCACAAATAATTTTCAGAAAACTGACAATGGATAAGCAATCCGTGCGGTGCATAGGCAATCCATTCACTAGCTGTTATCGTATCCGACGAATCCCTGTAAAGCGAGTCATCGCGACCTCAAAAACCGGAACAATAGCAAACCGGTCACCTTACAGGACGAATATTCATGAGAGTTCACCTGTATTTTCTAGGGTTCCAACGATGATGTTCTCTATGGTTTCATCCTGTTCGGAAAAAACCGTCCTAAGATCAATTAAGAACCGATTTTGTTGAATTCTACCCAGAATAGGGGTCTCACTGGTGCGTAGTTGTTGAGACAGATCGTCGGGCGAGAGCGAATCGTGTTGCAGAACAACACAATAGGTGGAAATTTCCTGTCCTGGTACGGATCCTCCACCGAGGAAGGTAACGTCACCAATCGATGCGATTTGGAATGAATCAGGTAATCGTTGCTGGAGTTGGCTGACCATGGTCTCGGCCCGTTGCTGAAGCGTTTCCGTAGACTGTTGAAGAAGGTTAAGCAGTGGAATATGCTGTTCCGGGTCGGGGCCTAGGTAGATGTCCAGCGTTGCCGCCAGAGCGGCGTAGATGGTTTTATCGACGCGAAGGGCTCTCATCAACGGATGTTGATTAATACGGTCCAGGCATTCCTGCCGACCGACAATAATGCCACATTGTGGCCCGCCGAGTAGTTTATCGCCGCTGAAAAGGACCACATCCGATCCATGTTTAAGACTTTCAGTCGGAACGGGTTCGTCCTGAATTCCGTATTGGGTGTAGTCGAACAAGGCTCCCGATCCTATATCGTCGATGAGGATGAGGTTATGTTTTGCAGCGACTTCAGCAAGTTCGGAGATCGTCGCACTTTCGCTAAAACCGGCGATTTGATAGTTGCTGCAATGAATTTTCATGAGAACGGCGGTTTCTTGATTGACGGCCTGATCATAGTCGGAAGCTCGTGTTTTGTTGGTGGTTCCAACTTCCACCATTTGCGTTCCACTGGTTCGCATGACATCGGGCATCCGAAAACTGCCCCCGATTTCAACTAGTTCTCCACGGGAAACAATGGCTTCCCGGCCATCAGCTAAGGCAGAAAGTGCCAGCAGAGTAGCACCGGCATTATTGTTGACTACCGTTGCAGCTTCACAGCCGAACAAATGTTGTAATTTATTTTCAACGGCTGAAGCTCGGTTTGACCGTTTTCCGGTATCCAGGTTGATTTCGACACTTGCATACCCTTCACTGATTCTGGAAATGGCAGTGAGTGCCTGTTTGGGCAGGGGCGATCGTCCCAGCCCTGTATGCAAAAGGATTCCGGTAGCATTGATAACCGGTTGCAGCGTGGTTTGGTGAAAGCGTTGTGAGGTTGCTTTAATGCGTTGAACAATGGCTTCCATCGACATGGTTTCCGTAACTTGGTTCTCGAGGATCTCGTGCCGAATCTGATCCAGCACATCACGAACTGCGGTCACAACGGTATCATGACGGAGCGTTTGCAACAAATCCTGGATGGAAGGTTCCGCCAGTAATTCGGTGGTGGAGGGAAGTTGTCGAAGAAGCTGGTTCATGGCATCCTGAGCCGGCGGTGGATTACGGACATTGACGGTTACTTGGTTTTCTTCATCATTGACTGCTCAGATGCAGTCGACAAGGGTGGTTATTTGTTCAAGTGTCGCTGATCGCCATCGCGGACGGTAAAACCGATACGATCGAAATATTCACACAAAGGTACGGCGTATTTCCGAGTGGTTTGTAGATGGTTTCGTATTTCAGACATGGTATACGATTCTTCGGGATCAAGTTTGGTTGTCAGTTGTTGTTGAACCTGTTCAATGGTTAGGGTGTGTACAAAATACTGTTCGGAAATTTCAACGAGATCTCCATTGGCGACAGCCACGTGGAGGAGTTGTTGAACCGAGTCTTTTAGGGAACCTGCCTGAGCTTCTATTTCCTTTACGAGCAGGGTATTTAAGCCGTCCTGTTTGATTTGGTCGACAGTATTGCCAAGTAGTTTTCGTTCGTTTTTGGTTAGCCGGGGGCCCTGCCCTTTCAACGCGACGGTTCCGTCATGGATCTGGACATGTCCCTGTTTCTGGAAATAGGAGAGCATCCGATTAATTTCGGTATCATTTCCGAGGTAATTCAGACGATTCCGCAAGGGGGCGATACTCAGAGACGTACGCAACGGATACTTTTCATGTTCTTTTTGCAGAATGCGTTCCACCTGCTTCCATGCCCGACGGAGACTGGCTGAGTGTACGAGTTGTGGTTGAGACGCCGTATGATCTAGTTGCAGCACGGTTTCGGATTGAAGGAGTTTTTCGACCGCTTTTTGATAGTCCGGAACACCGGCAGTGCGTTCCAGATGTTGAGCCGAGCGTGGAGGTAATCCACGAAGAAAGATGGCTGCTTCGACTCGCTCCAATGGACTGTTGGCTGCGGAAAGCTGTTGCAAAAACTGATTACTTTCTGCATCGCCAAAAGAAATTTGATTTGCTTCGGGTTGTAAAATGTGTCCACCGGCGATGGTGATTACGGGTGATTCGAGGCGAAGCACAAAGGGCTGGTTCCAGGTGCAAACCACAGGTTCATCAAGTGCCAGTTGAGCCAGTCCGGTTTCCCCGGGGTGCAGCACATCGGTGGTGAGTAATTTGACGGACAAGGCTACATTGGCTGTTCCAATATGGAGCTGATTACGGCTGTGGTTTTTAAGTGGCAAACGTGCGGTTGGGGAAACGGTGAGAGAAACAGACAGTCGTTGGTGAGGCTGTAGAAATCCGGAGGTTGCCAGTTCCATTCCCCGATGAATGTTCTCAGGTTTGATACCTGCCAGATTGATGGCAGCACGCTCGCCCCGGACAATTTGGTTTACCGATTGATCGTGGTTCTGAAGACTGCGAACACGAAGTGGTAATCCCCCCGGTTCCAGATGGACGTGATCGTCTACGCTCAGTTGTCCACTGGTTACACTGCCGGTGACGACCGTGCCGTGACCTTCAAGAGAAAAACTGCGATCGATTGCTAAGCGAAACATGTCCGATGGTGTCGCAGGCAGCGTGTTTGCCACATGCTGGCACAGCTTTTGCAATTGCTGTTTTAGTTCTTCGATGCCCTCTCCGGTTATCGCACTGGTGCGTATGATTGGTGCGTCTTGCAAAAAAGTGTTCTGGCAGGTCTCTCGTACTTCCTCTTCCACCAGTGCCAGCAAATCAGGTTCCGCCAGGTCGCATTTGGTTAACACTATCAGACCGGCGGAAAGGTTGAGATAACGGAGTATTTCCAAATGTTCGACAGTTTGAGGTTTCACGGAATCGTCGGCGGCAACCACCAACATCGCGATATCCAATCCGGTTGCACCAGCGAGCATGTTGCGGACAAATTTTTCATGACCGGGGACGTCGACAATTCCAAGTTTGTAGGGTGGTAGATCTAATTGTGCAAATCCTAATTCAATCGTGATTCCTCGTTTTTGTTCTTCAGGTAACCGATCCGTATTGGTTCCCGTCAAAGCGCCGATCAACGCCGTTTTGCCATGGTCAATGTGGCCAGCCGTTCCCAGAATCAGAGCGCAGGTGGGCGTGATTTCAGAATTGTCGTGGGGCGTGGATGAACTCATGTTTCTATTTTACGCTTATTCGCTATGGACACAATCGACTCATTCTGTAACATTGTTGCCCGTTAGGGTACAGTTTGGAAAGTTTCTTTATAGTAGACACGTGCATTTATGGCAGGATCACAAAAACGGGACGCTCGTTTTTTTGTATTGGGAATAGTCGCTGTGTCGTTTATTTTGTCCGGCACAGTCGAAGCACAACAAAATTGGTCTTTGCGACAACTCGACCCTTTCCGTCTTCTTC
The DNA here is from genome assembly GCA_036150515.1 of Planctomycetota bacterium. Taxonomy (GTDB): domain Bacteria; phylum Planctomycetota; class Planctomycetia; order Pirellulales; family Pirellulaceae; genus UBA721. Next base: position 6,614 of record JAYZPA010000098.1, on the reverse strand, counting down.
CCAATACCCGCATCCAATGGCCCACCTGGGCACAGATGGATTTGCCGGAAATGGAACTGGTTCCGGATTGGGTTCAACTACCTCCGATACCGGACATTCCGGCAGAATTAGGAAAACTGCACCGTACGACGAAACGCAATATTACGAATACGGTAAATTGGTTGAATCCGTTCTACGAACCCCCAGTTCCTCTGATTCATCGGTCGCCAACCGGTTCCCGTAAAACGAGTTCATCAATCTCACGTCAGACGAATGGAACCAGCAGCTTTTGGTTTCCGTCGTTCATGAGGGAAGATCCCAAGCGAGCACCAAGTCGCACGGTGCATGAATTTCTGGGCCGTCCTCGGCCGGGACGTTAAATTCCCGATGATTTTGACTTCTGGATAAAACAGACTCCGAACGCACAGCGTTGGATTTTGCATCCATGAAAGGGCACCCTGATGAAAGATGTTTGCGTCCTCTTTCCGGCTCCGAAGATTTTTACCGGGGATCCAATAACAGGATGATGAGGGCAGTACGGATTGCTATTGGCTTCGCGTCGCCTAGAATGAATGTATCGGATTTGAAGATGGATTACTGAAAGTAAGAGGTTCCCGTGTCGCAACAAATTGGATTTATCGGTGCCGGCCAAATGGCGACGGCTCTGGCCAAAGGCTTTGTAGCTTCGAGTGCAGACAGCGGGTGTCCGGTAATTTGCTTTTATGATCCGTTTCCTGCGGCCGGAGAACGATTTCTCGAACAGATTCCGGATGCGCAAAACATGGCGACCGCAGCAGACGTCATCGAATCCTGCGACTTAGTATTTCTGGCGGTGAAACCACAGGTGATGCCGAGTGTACTGGATTCGATCGCTTCGAACGTTACCGAATCCGTCTTGTTGGTATCCATTGCAGCTGGCATCACGCTGGACACGATTTGTTCTGCCGTTGGTACCGGTCGTGTTATTCGTGTGATGCCCAACACACCCTGTCTGGTTGCCACGGCTGCGACGGTGTTCAGCCCTGGCCCCAGTGTTTCAGAAACGGATTGCACTCTTGTCCGCGAGCTGCTGGAGAGTGTTGGAATTAGCTATCAATTAGACGAACGTTATCTGGATGCAGTGACAGGCCTTAGCGGATCGGGACCTGCCTATATTTATACGATTATTGAAGCCCTGAGTGATGGAGGCGTGGAAATGGGTCTGCCGCGGGATATAGCGACAAAACTGGCTGCCCAAACCGTTAAGGGTGCGGGAGAAATGGTGTTGCAAACGGGGAACCATCCGGGACTCTTAAAGGATCAGGTTACCAGTCCGGGGGGTACTACGATTGCCGGTTTAAGAGCGATGCAGGATCAGGGTGTGGCGGCGGCCATGATGGCGGCTGTCGAAGCGGCTACCCTGCGGTGCAAGGAATTAAGCAATTAAAAGGAATTCAGTCCATGTCACTTTTCGGCGACCCTTTGTACCAGTGGCGTGAAACGTTTTTGGTTCTTTTTCAAAAGGAACAGCGTCCACGGATCGAAATTGTTCAACAGGCATTGGAAGGTATCGGCGATTTTGATTTTGAAGAGCGATCTGTTTCCGAAGAGGGACTTTTTGAATCCCTGACGATTACATCCGAGGTGGATCTGGTGGGTATGGAGATCCTTTATGTGGAAGGAGAAGAAGTACAGGAAGAGGTTGAAAGTCTGACTTCCCAAATAATAGAAGACGATCTGCTGAGTCCGGAGGAGGGACAGCTTCAACGGGTGACCCGGGCGACAGCACGGTTTGATATTCTGCATTTTGAGCGGCTGACCGGAAGTTCCGGTGATGCAGATGATGACGAGGAATATTTGGATCCAGGTTCGCTACTGGCCGTTGCTGCAGAATTAGCGAAAATCGTTGATGGTGTTGCGATGGATCCTGGATCGGGTACCTTTATTTAAATCGAGCACACGGTGGTTTATTTGGGAAACCCGTTCTGACGGACAGATTGCCCCGATCGAGTATATAGAGAGAAAATCGGATGCAAGCAAAAGAAATAAAAAATGGTACGGTGGTGAATTACAATGGTGCCCCCGTGATGATTCAGGGAATCAATGTGCAGTCTCCCTCGGCGCGTGGCGCTGCAACGTTGTATAAATTTCGAGGTCGCAATTTGGTGACAAAGCAGAAAGTGGATATTACGTTAAAAGGTACTGAATCCCTTGATGAGGCAGACTTTTTGCGGCATGCCGTGACTCTGATGTACACCGATGCAACCGATGCCCATTTTCTGAATTCATCAGATTACAACCAGTACTCAATCGCCCTGGAAGAAATCACTCACGAGATGCAGTATATTACGGCTGAACTGGAGGGCATTCTTGCCCTGATTTATAACGATGAGTGTGTCGGTATTCAGATACCTACGACGGTGGAATTGGAGATCACTCAAACGGATCCCGCCGTCAAAGGCAACTCAGCAACAAGTCGAACCAAACCCGCAACGCTAGCAACCGGTATTCAGATTCAGGTGCCCGAGTATTTGAAGCAAGGTGAAATTGTCAAAGTCGACACCCGCGAGAATGAATTTCTGGGGCGGGCCTGATGCTGCCGAAGTCGTCGCTGCAGTAACGGGTTTAAAGCCGGTTTCCGATTTCAGCGACCATCTGGTCTTCATCGGGGAATTCTTTTGTTGCCAGTTTGGAATAGATTAATTCCTCATCAACGGTAAGCTCAAAACAACCACCCTGATCGGGTTGTAATTCCAGGCTGCTGATTTGCTGTTTGTATTGCATCAGAATTTTTGCTGTCAAACTGACAGCTTTTGGCTCATAGTTTCAGGCCGAGCAATAGCGCAGGTGAATTTTCATGCGACGGGACTCCGTGTGTTGAGACATGGAAGAATTTGGTTGATTAAGGACACGGTGTTATTTCTTTTTCTTACGAGTCGTTTTTTTTGAGGCTTTGCCCGAAGAGGTTTTCTTTTTGCCACTTTGAAATGCTTTATCAAAATTGGACGCATACTTTGGGGTTGATCCGATCCGCAAAATAGTCACAGTTGCCATTCCTTATCTACGAGGTTTCGTTTTATTCAAATCGGTCTAGAACAGAATTAAAAGACCATTATACACGTTAAATCAGTTTTTTGTAGCGGAATCGGCGGGGTTGATCCGGATCAATCCCAAGGCGTTGATTTCTCTGTTGTTCATAGGTCTCATAGTTTCCTTCGCACCAGTGTACATACCCATCGCCCTCGAAGGCCAGAATATGCGTGGCCAGGCGGTCGAGAAACCAGCGATCATGACTGGTCACTACGACACAGCCGGCATAGTTCTGTATCGCTTCTTCCAGGGCGCGGAGTGTATCCACATCGAGATCATTCGTTGGTTCGTCGAGCAACAAAACATTGGATCCCTGACGTAGTAATTTGGCAAGCTGCACTCGATTGCGTTCTCCACCTGAAAGGTTGCCAACCTGTTTTTCCTGATCAGGTCCGCGAAAATTGAAACGTGAAACGTAACCGCGGGCATTAATCCGACGACCTCCCATTTCGAAATGCTCATTACCGCCGGAAATTTCTTCATAGACCGTTTTTGAGTTATCCAGATTATCCCGGTGTTGATCGACGTAACCTAACTCGACGGTGGAGCCAATTTTCAATTCGCCCTTGTCCGGAGTGTCCTGACCGGTAAGCATTTTGAATAACGTTGTTTTCCCAGACCCGTTTGGGCCGATCACACCGACAATGCCCCCGGCGGGCAAAGAAAAGGAGAGATCTTCGATCAGTTGTTTTTCAGCGAAGCCTTTTGAGATGGATTGGGCGTCGATGACCAGGTCTCCCAGATGTTTGCCGGCCGGGATCTGCATTTCGAATTCCAGAATCTGGTCTTCAAACTGTTCCGCCACCATGCGATCGTAAGCTGCTAATCGAGCTTTGCTTTTGGTTTGTCGAGCCTTGGGTGAGGCGCGGACCCATTCCAGCTCACGGGCGATTGTTTTTTGCCGGGCGGTGGAGTGCTTCTCCTCCAGTTCCAAACGGGCTGCCTTCTGTTCCAACCAGGCGGTGTAGTTCCCCTCGAACGGATAACCTTTCGATCGGTCCAATTCGAGAATCCATTGGGCCACATTGTCCAGAAAATAGCGATCATGTGTGACCGCCACGATGGTGCCCGGGTAGTCACCCAGGTGGCGTTCCAGCCAGGCGACGGAATCAGCATCCAGATGATTGGTCGGTTCGTCCAGTAGCAAAAGATCCGGGCGCTGTAGTAATAATCGGCACAACGCGACGCGGCGTTTTTCTCCTCCGGACAAAGTACGGATATCGGCATCCCGGGCAGGCAGATTCATGACGTCAAATGCGATTTCAATTTCCCGATCCAACCCCCACGTGTTGGATGCTTCAATTTTGTCCTGTAGTTGTGTCATCTCGTCGCATAATGCCATCATGGCGTCGTCATCCATGGGTTCCGCCAGCAGGTTGCTGATCTCGTTGTATCGATCTAACATGTTTCGTCGCGGAGCAACGGCGAGTTCAACATTACCCCAGACGTCCGTTGATTCATCAAGCTGTGGTTCCTGTGGCAAATATCCACAGGTAAAGCCGTCGGTGAGTCGGGCCTCACCATCATATTGAGTGTCCAAACCGGCCATGATGCGAAGTAACGTGCTTTTTCCCGATCCGTTTCGACCCAGAACGCCTATTTTGGCGCCGGGATAAAAAGCCAGGTGGATTCCTTCTAGAACAGACTGGGCGCCATGTTTTTTGGTGAGATCCGTGATTGTATAGATGTATTGCTTGTTCATGGATGATTTCATCAGAGAAGAACAACGGTATACCGGTGTTTGTAAGCGACCGGGTTAGGGTGAGTCCGGTTATGCGTTTTATTGGTTTGCATAGGATTGTTATGCTTTTAATGAAAAACGGAGCGTGGTATTGGTTTTTTTAACAAAGGTGGCAATCTCTCTGGCGTTTGAACATAGGAATGTCCCGATATCAGTTTTGCCTGTTGTTCCACATTTCAGGCTCGTGAGTTCCCCCTTCCCACTCACATCGAGTTTGAAATTCTCATCGGAGCAACGCATCCCAACGGATCTGAGCGTTTTGGCGCTCAGGTCCGTTTTTTATTCCCATTCGATGGTCGCAGGTGGTTTGCTGCTGATATCATAGCAAACCCGATTTACCCCTTTTACTTCATTGATAATTCGAGTGGAGATGGTGGCGAGCAGATCATAGGGCAGGCGTGACCAGTCAGCGGTCATAAAATCATCGCTATCGACGCAGCGAATCGCGACGGTATCTTCATAGGTACGTGCATCGCCCATCACCCCGACGCTTTGGACTGGCAATAAAACGGCAAATGCCTGTGCGGTATCGCGGTAGAGCCCCGCATTGGTCAGTTCCTCGATAGCGATGGCATCGGCTTCACGGAGGATGTCCAGACGATGTTTTGTAATTTCTCCAACACAACGCACGGCAAGTCCAGGTCCGGGAAACGGATGTCTCCATACGAGCGACTCGGGTAATCCCAATTCTAATCCCAAACGTCGTACTTCGTCTTTGAACAGATCCCGCAAAGGTTCGATCAGTTCAAATCCAAGTTGCTCGGGTAAGCCGCCAACATTGTGGTGCAGTTTGATGGTGGCTGCGGGACCATCCGGTGCGGCTCCGCTTTCAATGACATCCGGGTAGAGAGTCCCCTGAGCAAGAAAATGGGCATCCGAGACTTTGGCCGCTTCCTCACGAAAACACTCAATGAATTCATAACCAATACGTCGTCGTTTTTCCTGAGGTTCCGATATTCCCTGGAGTTGATTGAGGAATCGCTGTTCTGCCTGGACAACCTGTAGCTTTACATTGAAGTGCGTTGTAAAAGCCTCGATGACTGCAGCCTGTTCATTTTTTCGCAGCAGCCCATTGTCCACAAGGATGCATGTCATCTGGTCACCAATGGCACGAGATAAAAGAGCTGCCACCACAGCGGAGTCCACTCCGCCGGATAAACCACAAATTACCCGCTGGTCTCCAACGGTTTGACGAATCGCCTCCACGGCTTCGTCTGCAAAATCTCCCAGATTCCAACTGCCGGATAACTGGCAAATATGGATCAGAAAATTGCGCAGGATGGTACCGCCTTCAGGAGTATGGGTTACCTCTGGGTGAAACTGTATACCAAAGACGGGCAGATCCCGATGTTTGATGGCGGCGAAAGGACAGGTACTCGTCTGACCTATCGCTTCAAAATGTTCCGAAATATTGGATATTTGATCACCATGGCTCATCCAGACCTGCTGTTCGGCCGAGGTGTCCTGAAACAACGTACTGGAAGTATCGACGGTGAGTTCAGCACGCCCGTATTCCCGTGTGGAAACGCCGTGGACTTCCCCGCCCAGAGCGGCACAAGCGATTTGCATTCCGTAACAAATCCCTAACACCGGCAGGCCCATGGTGAACAATTCAGGGTCACAACGAGGTGCGTCCGTTTCATAAACGCTCGAGGGACCGCCGGACAGTATCAGACCCTGCGGGTTATGTTCCCGGATTCGATCGACGGAAATGTCGTGTCGAACAATTTCACAATAGACGTTTTGCTCGCGGACTCGACGGGCAATCAATTGCGCGTATTGAGAACCAAAATCCAGAACGAGAACTCGTTCTTGCGAGAGACGG
>JAYZPA010000097.1:0-9069 GCA_036150515.1 Planctomycetota bacterium | reverse complement strand
CAGCGAGAATGCAAAACAGGATAAGACGATTTGACAGGGTCATTATTGGAAACCACTTATGGATAAACGGATTATGGTGTCATTGTAACCTCTCCCTGAGAGGTATCGAAGAACAAATAATCCCTAGTTGTAACTGACGGGATTTGAGTCTTTCACCGATCCGAAAGGTTTGGGTAGGTATTTTTTCATTTGGATCCCGAATAAGCGGGGATGGATTGTAGCGAGAGGCCACAGATTGACGGCGATAGATAGTCTTGTAAGCAACTTTCGGGTGTCGCCGTTAGGTTCCGAAACGGTAGAATAGAGCTATGAATAAATGGTTAAGATTAAAATGGTGGACAGGATGGCTGGCTTGTGGTCTGGCAGGCGTAGCGGTGTTGGGCCAGGCTCAGGAACTGGACAAAGAATTTCCATTACCGTTACAGGCGGTCAACCATTCGCCAATCCGTGTTTTTATTGTGCACGGGACTTTTGATGGCAATGGCACCTGGCCACTGGTGGTGGCAGGTAAAACCAGTTTTGCATCGGAGCTGAAAAGATCGCTCGGCGAGGGCTCTACAATACATCAATTCCTGTGGAGTGGTAAGAATAACCATGAAGCGCGGAAAGCCGCTGCGCAATATCTGGCAGATGAGATTTCGGAATACTCCTCACAAGGTGAAAAAATTGCCCTGATCGGACATAGCCATGGCGGGAATGTTGCTTTGTTGGCGGCTTCCATGCTGAAAACACCCATCGATACGGTGATTTGTCTCTCCACACCACACCTTTATTTGGTCATGGAAGATACGGAGGGAAAACAGGTGGAACTGCCTGTTTATTGTCCGCCGGAAAATCAAAAATTGATTAAAAATATTGTGACCCTTGCCTCATCTTCAGATGATGTACCCGGTTTTTGGGCTGAGATTAATGGCATTAATGACGACGAGGGTTTGGCGATGACCCGACCCTGGCGGCGTGCACAACAACTGATCCTTCCCAATGTCAGCGGACCGTTTCGTGATTTAGCCGAACGCGTTGGATTAAGTGATGAAGTGGTGAACCTGGAATCTCGCGACTATCTGTCCGTTACGCAGCATAATTTCAAATATCGGTGTGATGTGGCTGGGATAAAAAAATCACATCGAGTGGTTCACTCCTGCCGCATGGGATATATCCTGGGAAAAACCATTCGCTTTGGCATGTCAAAACCGATGGCAGAATACCTTTCAACGGTTTACCAGTTTGAAGGAACGGACGATGGCTCGCCGGAGGATCCGGATGTGATTGCCAGGGTCAGAGAAAAGTCATATAAGGGCTTTGATCGCCCCCGCTATGGTGTCGCCCTGAGAATGACCAAAGTGGAGTTAACCGCGGTTGAAAACGTTCCTGCTTTGGGAGAAAAGGAACCCGACCTATATTTCAGACTAAGGGATAGTGAGGGGACGCTGTTATTTGAGGCGGACGAAGCAGATGACGGCCTGCAAGCCGCGTGGGAGATGAAAGATCTTAATGAACTATTACCAGGAATCATCGGGGGGACGATCGAAGTCTGGGACGACGACTTTAACGGAGATGACCCTTTGGGCAAACCTGTTGCTTTCCAGCTTGATTTCAAACCGAATGAATATGTCATTACGACAGAATTAAGTTGCCCCGACTTCACGATCTCGATTACCTGGGAAAAGCTCCATGAATAGAATCCATCGATGGTCGAGGATTGGTCCTGGCTGATCAGGACATTAAAAGGTTTTTTAGGGCCCGTGGATCCAGTTTGACTGGGTAATTGGCAATTCGCTCGAAGTTGATTCTGGCAATAATCTGTTCAACTTGTTGATCATTGGTAATGCCGATTTGTTGCAGGGTCGTTGGACAATCCAGCGACTTGATGAATTCGGTCAACGTCTTTGGTACCTGTTCAGGTGTGTCGCAGTCCAACAGGCTTGTTATTTGGCTAAGGACGGATTCGACATGAGGTATACCTCGTGGATCAAGGCAGGTATCGGCAGTCAGATGAAGCGCGGCGCGGAAAAAGGGAGGCAAGGTTAGGGCAACCGCACGGCCATGGGGTAGATCATACAGGGATGTGAAGGCATAGGAGAGTGCATGCGGTGCGGTGGTCCTGGAGATATTGATAGCTTTGCCTGACAAATGAGCCGCCTGACTCATGCCCGCTCTTGCCTCAGGCGTGGGGTTCAGAACTGCTTGTGGCAGATGTTTCCAGGCAAGGGTGATCGCCTGTTGAGCATATTGTCGGGATGCTTCTGTTGACTGAATACTCCACATAGATTCAACCGCCTGACAAAAAGCGTCCAGACCGGTATCCGCCGTTAATGAGGGTGGCATGGTTTGAGTGAGTTCAGGATCCAAAATGACGTGAGGGGGTAACATCCGAAGATCGGCGACAGAGTACTTGATGGTGTCAATGTAGATAACCGCGAAATGAGTCGCCTCGCTGCCCGTTCCTGCCGTTGTGGGAATCGCTATCAAATTGGCAGGATGGTTCATGTCTGCTGGTGGTGAGAGAACCAGTTCACGGCATGGTTCAGATTGCCGGCCGAATAGGCTGACTAATTTTCCCAAATCCAAAGCCGTACCTCCACCGATCGCAATGACGGTGTCGGGCTTTGTATGACGATAGCTTGCCACCGCAGTTTCCAGTTCCGCTAAATCCGGATTGGGGGTGAACTGATGAAAACGGATGGTTGGATATTTTTTGAAAAGTGGTTCGAGTATTTGATCAAGGCCACAATGGTGATAGGCGGCTTGGTCCACAACTAAATACAGCGAGGGCGAAAGTTGTTTCTTGAGGATGTCAACGAGGTCGTTTATTTGATGGTGAATCATCTGAGGCATTGTGAAGGCAGCCTTTGGATTACAATAATCACGGGGAGGGGGAACTTTCTTAATGGTAGCAGATTCAATGAATACAGCACCCGTTGATCGACGCAGGTATTTTCGCATGTTGCAATGGTGCATGCTGCTGCTGACGATGATGTGCTATTTGTTCTATTACACAGGTCGACAGACGTTTGGGTTTGCGATGTCGGGCATGGAGAAGGAATTTGGGCTATCCAAAGCAACGTTGGGTTGGATTAGTACGGCCTTGTTATGGTCCTATGCAGTGGGTCAGGCTATCAACGGAAATTTGGCGGACCGGTTTGGTGGCCGGCGGATGATGAGTGCCGGTGCATTTTTGTCCTGCGGGTTGAATTGGATTACTAGTTTTGCAACAGGCTTTGTGAGTTTGTTAGTGCCGTGGTCACTCAATGGCTATGCCCAATCCATGGGGTGGGCTCCTGGAAGTCGAGTGATTTCCAACTGGTGGGGTTTTCATGAGCGCGGAAAGGTATATGGACTGTATGTTTTTGCAGCCGGCCTTTCGTCGGTACTGGCCTTTGTAGGTTCGATCGTGATTTTGGAATTAGGATTTGACTGGCGTTGGATTTTCAGGCTTCCGGTTTTAGCGCTTTTGGGAGCAGGGGTGCTGTACTACCTGCTTGCCCGCGATCGTCCGCAGGATATGGGTTTTCCAAGGCTCCCATCTGAGGAAACAACCGCGGACGAGATACCGGATATTTCAGCAGAATCAACGTGGCAGCGTTATCAAACCGTATTGAAAAACGGCCGGTTTATGATGGCTGCAATGGCAATCGGTTTTCAAAGTATGGCACGTTATGGATTATTGATTTGGGTGCCCTATCATTTTTTAGGGGAAGACTGGAAAGACTCGGGTGATAAGTGGATTAGTATCGCATTACCGCTGGGAATGGCGTTGGGTGCAGTTACGAGTGGTTGGATGTCTGATAATATGTTTCGTTCAAATCGGTCGCGGGTTATTTGCTTATTTATGATTTTAGCAGCGGGTTGTTCTGCAACGATGTACTTTTTGCCGAAGGGTAATGTGCTGAGCATCGTTATGTTGTTTCTGACCGGTTTTTTTGCCTATGGCCCGCAGTCTGCTTTTTGGGCCCTCTGTCCCGATATGTTGGGACCCAAAAAAGTTGGATTAGGAACGGGGATTCTGAATTGTAGTGCATATATTTTTGCCGGTCTGGGGGAGCCACTGATTGGGAATTTGATTGACCAAACCGGTCAGACGGCATTTGTATTTCCCATTGTCACCGTGGCGTGTCTGGCCAGTGCGATTATGTCGCTGGGGATCCGACGTTGAGAGGAATGGCCCTGAGGGCTAAAATCTGGTTCGCTCTGAAAAACCGTAAATCAGGATGGGAAACAGGCTAGTGAGTGCACCGCAGGGAGATCAGGCAATTGTATTGATCACCGATTTACATCGGCGCATTACGGGTGTGAGTGCGACGATCCGCAATCTCGTACCTCTGCAAAGTTCGCAGCACAATGTGCGGTTATGGTCACGTTTGCCTTTGGCCGGACACCCCAGACTTTCTTTTTGGAAAGTACTTAAGTTACTAAGACGCAAGCCCCGGAATCAGGCGTTTCATATTTGGCATGCCCGACGTAATAATGAAATGCTATGGGCCTTGTTATTTAAATACCTGTTTCGCTGCCCGCTGCGTATTGTTTTTACCAGCGCGGCCATTCGCCGGCATTCATGCTGGCCACGGTGGCTTATTAGGAGAATGGATGCGGTGATCGCTACAAGTCCGCGGGCAGCAGAATTGGTTGATAATGTGACTGCCGTGGTGGGACATGGTGTGGATGTGGATCGATTTAAGGCAGTAATGACGCGTGGGCAAGCGCTGACAAAACTGAATGTGCCGTTTGAAAGAGCCATCGGTCAGTTTGGTCGTGTCCGGCCGGAAAAGGGTAGTGATTATTTTGTACGGGCGATGATCGAACTGTTGCCGGATTTTCCGGACTACGGAGCTTTGTTAGTGGGTAAGGTGCAACCTCGGTTTGTGAAATTTAATGAGGACCTGAAGAATGAGGTGAGCAAGGCGGGTTTACAGGACCGAATTGTCTGGCTCGGTGAAGTGCCGTTTTGTGATATTCCAGCAATTTATAATGCGATGGATATTGTCGTTGCGCCGTCGCGTTATGAAGGGTTTGGACTTACACCCATTGAAGCGATGGCGACAGGCGCTCCGGTGGTCGCGGCTGATACGGGGGCGTATAAGCAGATGATTGATCAGGGTGAGACAGGTTATGTCTTTCCGGTTGGGGATCAACCGCAGTTTAAAGCTTATGTTGGTGAGCTGATGGAAGATAGGGAAAAATGCGACGCGATGGCCACCGCTTGCCGTCATAAGGTTGTCTCTCAATTCTCCATTGAAAAAGAGGCAGCAGGAATTGCTGCCGTCTATGAGACAGTGTGGGCAAAGCACGTATCGAAGTAACGAAGACCGTTTCCGTCTGGCAGTGGAAGGTCGCTGTTTGCTAGGCTATGAAACTATGTTGGTTTCTCACACACACCGATTTTTGTTTGTTCACGTTCCTAAGACAGCGGGCTCGAGTGTCACCGAAGCGCTTCGTCCGGTCTGTCATCAGCCGGAAAAAGTGTGGGTCAACCGCGTATTGGCCAAGATAGGTATCCATGTAAACTGGTTTGGACCGCTGTCATGGAAATCGGGTCGTAAACATACCACGGCCAGACAAATGCAGAAAATGTTTCCCCGGTCTGTTTTTGATGGTTATTTTAAGTTTGCATTTGTGCGGAATCCGTGGGATCTGATGGTCTCGTATTACCATTATCTTCAAGCGCAGGAGAGCCATCATCGCAGTACTAAAGTACTGGGACTTGGAGGATTTCGGGAGTATTTGAAATATGAAATGCAACGTAATAAAATTAGCCAAACTCGATTCCTGACGGATGCCAATGGTGAATTGATAGTTGATTTTGTTGGACGGTTTGAAGATCTGGCGGTCGATTTTGGAAAAATCTGTAGACGTCTGAACATAGATGCCACAATCGAACACCATAACCGTTCAACCCATCGGGAATATCCGAGTTATTATGATGATGAAACGGCACGATGGGTTGCGGAACACTGGCAGGATGACATCCAGCGGTTTGGATATGAGTTTAATAGCGAAAGCAGATGATCAGAGGGATGGTTATCGAGTTGTGCTATTTGCTGTTGATTTGGTAAGCCGGTTTTGTCATCATCAATCACCGCAGATTTAGGCTCGTACGTGTAGTTTTTTTGATGATCATATCTCACAAACATCAATTTGTTTTTATCCACCTGGGACGAACAGGCGGCCGTAGCATGACTATGGAACTCGCCAAGCATTGTGGTCCCGATGATATTATCACGCCGACCGGTGATTATCTGGGCCAGAATCATGCAGGTTGGCATCGCCATGCATCCGCTTTAAATGTACTTGAACGATTTGGATCAGCGATGTGGAATAAGTACTTTACCTTTACGTTTGAACGCAACCCCTGGGAAAAAGTGCTCTCCAATTATTGGGCATATAAAGGTTATCGTCACGGTTTTGGTGGCAGTTCCGAACAGATTTCCCGGGCAGAACGACTGTGGCGCAAAATTTCCGGTTACCCCTGGTCTTTAGATGGCTGGCTCAAATATCGCATTTTCCGCGGCAATCTGCCGCGTGCTTCCGGGTTACGACTCCCCAAAGCGCTGGCAAAATATACGGATCAGACGGGACAAGTGATCGTGGATGCGATTTATCGCTATGAACAACGGGAGGCGCACTTAGAGATGCTGTCTGAGAGGCTTGGATTGGACATCAAACTGGAGGCTCGAGAAGGTCGTGGCACTCGACAGAATCGTGCGAGTTGTACCGAGAGCTATTCGGATTGGAGTCGGGATCTGGTTGCCAAGCACTTTCGAGATGATTTACTTTTACTTAAGTATAAATTTGATCAGCCGGCTCCCCTGGATCCTGTTTTAAATGCTGGGGAGGATTCCATGATGGGTCTTCCTGTCGACCGGGTTGAGTACCGGGTTGAAAATATGGCCGCCTGAAACAGCCCTAGGTTTTTCTGTCGGCGGAACCTTTTTCCGCGGGTTGGTTGAGCCGGCCGGCTTCGGCCAGTGCACGCCGCAGTAAAAATTCAACCTGCCCGTTGACGCTACGCAGTTCGTCTTTGGCCCAGTGCTTGATGGCTTTGAGTACTTGAGGGTCAGCACGTAACAAAAATGAGTCTCGCTTGGCCAACGGAAGTCCCTCTCCTTGAAAAAACGTTTGTTGATGATTGCGAAGTTTATTGGTACAGCGACCCTGTGTTCACAACGGGTTGCGTGTGACGATCACTACAGAGAACGACGAGTAGATTGGAAACCATCGCAGCCCGGCGTTCATCGTCAAGCTCGATGATACCCTTCTCTTTCAGCTGTTCTAATGCCAACTGCACCATGCCCACCGCCCCGTCGACGATCTTGGTTCGAGCGGCAACGACAGCGCCTGCCTGTTGGCGCTGTAGCATTGCTGAAGCAATTTCCGGGGCGTAGGCTAAGTGGCTAATGCGAGCTTCTAGTATTTCGATGCCCGCTTTATCGAGGCGTTCTTGAATGTCCTGCTGCAACTGAACACATACTTCAGTGATGCTGCCGCGAAGTGATAATTCATGATCTTCGCTATCATAAGGGTGCCGACTTGCGAGATTCCGTAATGCGGCTTCACTTTGAACCGATATATAATCTTCATAGTCGTTGACTTCAAACAGAGCTTCCGCCGTATTGACGACTTTCCAAACGACGACTGCCGAGATTTCAATTGGGTTGCCATCACGATCATTTACCTTAGATGGCTTACCTGAAGAGCGTGACTTTTTGCGGATAACCTGTCCCGTGCTGGGATTTTTCTCTTCGGGCTGAACGAGCGACCCTGTTTCAAAGTTGCGAATTCTAAGAGAGAGTTTTTTCTTTGAGAAAAATGGATTAACCCAAAAGAATCCGGACTCGCGGGCGGTACCTTTATAGTCACCAAATAGCAGCAATACTCGTGAATCATTGGGAGCAATGGCCATAAACCCAAAAAAGCTGATTAGGCCACAAAGGAACATTGCGATCGAGGAAATTAGCGGAAGGAATTGTTGAAATGTTGTCAATGTTGTGACGAATAATGCAATACCACCAAAAAACAAGCCTAATACGATGGGCAGTATGAACCAGCCAGTTAATGGCTTATACCCTTTTTCGTCAATGAAATTCGTAGTCGTGTTTGATTGTGACATGGATTTTACCTTTGATAGAAAACAGCCCTTAATGAGATATATCAATATGATATCATATTGATATTGTTTTATCAAGTTGTTTTTTTGAAACAGGAGACAAATAAAAATGTCATATCACTTCGATAAGGGTGTGGTGCGTGACCCAAGCCGGAATACTGTTTTCTTTTTCAAAGCTAGCGGATGTGGCGATCCCCCCCAGCTTACCAATGTATAGATAAAAGCATGGAAGGCCGTGCATGGCGACGGTATTGTTTGATATACTGCTTCTCATCTTGTAGCGGGATAGGCATAATTCCGCTTTGAATGCGCAATCAAGGAGGGTGCAGGATGCCAGTTTTGGTCACGGGAGCGACGGGCTTTGTTGGGAATAATGTGACGCGTGCGCTGTTGAAACAGGGACGCGAAGTACGTGTATTGGCTCGAAATCCCGACGATCAGGCTTTGGACGGGTTAAATGTTGAGAAGATTACGGGTGATGTACGCGATGTAGAGGTTCTGCAACGTGCTTGTCAGGACATCCATTCGGTAATTCATGTTGCTGCCAAGGTACATATTGGTTGGTCGCAACTGGCGGAACATCGCGCTATCAATGTAACGGGCACGAGAAATGTTGCCGAAGCGGCATTGGCACAAGAAGCACGGATGGTTTATGTGTCCAGTGTGGATGCCCTGGGAATTGGCTCGCAAGAAAAATCTGCAGATGAGCAAACTCCGCGAACAGGGAAAACGCCCTGCTCCTATGTTGTGAGTAAGTCAGAAGCGGAAGTCGCTCTACGTGAAGTGATTGACCGTGGATTGCATGCTTCGATTGTGAATCCAGGATTTATGTTAGGGCCGTGGGACTGGAAGCCGTCATCCGGGAGGATGTTGCTCGAAGTCGCCAAGCGAAGTACACCGCTGGCTCCCCGTGGCGGGATGACGCTGTGTCATATCCAGGATGTTACGAAGGGCATTTTGACGGCGCT
>JAYZPA010000096.1:0-12435 GCA_036150515.1 Planctomycetota bacterium | reverse complement strand
GAATGGCGCGATCCGGATGTCGTCACATTTTCTAAACGTCCCGATTTCTACATTGAATCTATTGATAATGCCTATCTGGAAGATATCAATGAATGGAAGAACAAGATCGCGACCAAGCACAAGGCCGGAATCACCTTTATAGAGAAGAATCGCCACATCTGGCTCAACGGTCTATTGCAACCCATAGGAGATGCACAAACGAAAGAGGAGCAGGAAGCCGCTGAAGCAAAAGCAAATTTTGTGCAAAATAACCAGACTTTTGTTCAAAAGACAGCGGATGCACAAACCAAGGCAGAACAGGAGGCCGCTGCAGCAGAAGCAAATGGAGCTAATGGAAATGCAGCTGGTGCACTTCAGGGAGGAGGGCCTGTTGCCACAAACCCAGTGGCCGTTCCGGTCGGTGGTGCAACCGATCCCGGGTGGGTTATCCAGCTCACCGGATACCATTACTTCAATAATGATCGTGAAACCGGTTACAATAGTCACGTTCATTTAGCGCTATTAGAACGTTTACGTCAAAGTGACATTCTGCTGCCGACGCCCGACGGTCCTACACGTTTCAACATGGAACAAATGGGAATCACCCATATCGTATTGGTTAGCTCTAAAGACGAGGGCCAAGTTACGATCGGCGGTACATCCACACAAACGGGTGTGGATGAAGGAGGGGGTGCCGATCCTGCCGGAGGATTTGGTGCTGGAGCAGGTGGTGATACCACCGGTGGATTCGGAGGAACCGGCGGTGCAACCGAACAACCGGAAGAGACAACGTATCAGGCCACAAAATTCTCTTTTGTCGTCCAATTCTGCTGGATACCCAATGAGGTAACCAAACGACGGGACTTAAAAGAGGCGGAGGATCAGGCTGCAGCAGATGCCTTAGCAGCCGAAGCAGCACGCAACCAGCCAGTGGGTGGCGGGAATCAAGAATTCGGTCCCCCTGGCAATCCAGGCGGCGTCCCCACAAATCCGAACCCGGCGGGCAATCCAGGCGGCGCCCCCGCAAATCCGAACCCTGCGGGCAATCCAGGCGGTGCCCCCGCAAATCCGAACCCCCCGGCGGTCAATCCGAACCCTGCGGGCAATCCGAACCCTGCGGGCAATCCAGGCGGCGCCCCCGCAAATCCACCTGTACCTATGCCAGCAAACAACTAAACAGATTTAACAAATATCCATTCCCGTATGAAGTGACAAGCTCAAACCTAGTACTTACTTTTGGACATGAGAGCATTATGGCAGACATCAAAAAGCAGTTATTCTGGATCACATCGGCAATGGTCGTCGTCACCATTGGAATTATGTGGTTCCTTGCAATCGGTTCGTTAAACGAGGAACGAATCAAAAACGAATCGAACATCAACTCCCGATTTTCGGACTTAAATAAAGTCAATGATGTCAACGGTGGTAATCATCCCAACACGGACTTCCATGACGGGATGGATCAAATGCTGGCCACCGTAAAAAAAGACATCCATAAGACGTGGGATAATAAATTCACCAAACAACAATTAGTCTTTAACTGGCCCGTCGGACCCGGTCAACTCGATCAAATTACTGCCAACTATTTTATCCCGCTCTCCCCCATTGAATCTAAAGTAGAAATGGGTGGAGTCATCAATCCCAGCAATAAGGCTGTCACGACCGAGATCAGCCAGATTGCCCGATCCAAATATAAGGATTTCGTAGCCATTTACCTTCCGACACTTGCAGACACCATCGACGCACGCTGGGGAGCTCCGCCGGTAGTGTCAGATGGATTCGGTGGCGGGGCAGATCCTGCCGGCGATTTTGGAGGCGGAGCAGGTACCGGGGTTGGCGATGCGCAACCAGCTCCCGCTGCAGAGGAGGAAGTGGTTGAATCCCACCTCGTGGTATGGGAAGAATCAAATCAAAAAGCGTTAGAAACCCGCTTTGGCTGGGCCGATCGTATTCCCACGACGTTGGAAATACTCTACGCCCAGGAAGATCTCTGGGTATTGAGCCAGTGGCTGCGGATTGTCGCAGAAATGAATCAAAGTGCTGATGCTCCCTATAATGCGAAAGTGACCGAAATCGTCGGTATCGACCTGGCCAAAAACGGTAGTTTTATCGGACCCACCGGAGTTGATCTGGCCAAAAGTTCCTTACTTGATGGCGGGAAGATCAGCGGTGGTGATGCTGGTATGGATGGCGGTATGGGTATGGGTATGGGCATGGGCATGGGCGGAATGGGCGGTGCAGGCGGTATGATGCCTGGCGGCGAGAACAATGGTGAGAGCGACAGTGATAGTGGCGGAGGAAATAGTGGTGGCGGAGGAAATAGTGGTGGCGGAGGAGATAGTGGCGGCGGAACCCCAGGATCGATCGAAGGTGAAGATGCGACGGCTTCCCAAGATCCAGGTGATCTTCGCTATGTCGATGCAAGTTACGCACCGCTACCGGTTGTCGACCTAAGAACGGCACTGAACATTACAGCACAAACACCCAATGTTCGCCCTGAACTGGCTATCGCGAAACGCTATCCAACTCGGATTCGACTCAAAATCGATCTCCGGTTCCTAACCCAGTTTCTCGCAGCCTGTGGCAATGCTGATTTGAGTATTGAAGTATTGCAAGTCCGTATTAATGCACCTTCCGGAATGAACAAAGGTGGGAGTGCGGGCGGAGACATGGGTGGCATGGGTGGCATGGATGGCATGGATGGAGGCGATGACGGTGGCGATATGGGAGGCATGACCGGTGGCATGGGCGGAATGCCGGGCATGGGTGGCATGGGCGGAATGCCGGGCATGGGCGGGGGCTTCGGAAACCAAAATATCGTACAGGCCGACAATATGCACTATCACGTCGAGGTGGAAATTTATGGCATCGTTCAAATTTATAATCCCGTTAATCTTGAAGCACTTGGAATCGAGCCCGTAGTCAATAACAATGCTGCCCCTGGCGGTTTTGGAGCAGAGTAGTTTTAACAGCCGTAAATGCAAAACAGGGAATTCAATATAAATTCCACAGTCTTGCAAGCGATGGAGAAAAAAGATGGTTTTTGGACGTAAAAAGAAACAAGAACAAGCCGAAGCGATCATGGATGCCGTTCTGAATGCAACCGGGGAAGCCGATGCAACGGACGATCCCGCGTCAGCGCCGACGCCCAAAGCAAAAAAATCCAAATCAACGATCAGTGGCCAATCCAAGTCGAAACCTGTCTCCGATAATTTTATTATTGTTCACGCGGAAAAAATCACACTGACGCTTGCCGTCCTCCTTTCCGGATACCTCATCTATGCAGGATTCAACTCAGGAATGAATGAAAACGGTGACCGATTTAGTAAAACCGTAGACAACCTTAAAACAAGTACCACTTCAGCGGAAAACAAAATTAAAAACGGCGATTGGGCCAGAGAACAAGAAGAAGTCTATCCCAATGGCTTGAAACCAACATATGAAGAGCGGGCGACAGCGAGTCAGATAAAAATCAAACCGAGTGATTATAAGTTGAGCCAGTTGTTTAATCCTCCGATTAATCGTAGTACAAAAAAACGGGAAGATCCTGAGCTTTATGCCCCAACGGATTTGCATGCGGTTGCACTGACCGGTCCTGTAGCCTATCTCCTGGCTGAAAATGAAATTGACCCGACCGCTGATGATGAACCGGCTCAACGCAAAATTGAAGAAAAACGCCCCGTAAAACCTCGCCCCAGTCGCGATGATGAAGATCCCTTTGGCGGAGGTGGCATTCCGGGTATGGAAGGCGGCGGCATGGATGGGATGCCTGGCATGGGTATGGGTATGGGTATGGGCGATGGGATGCCCGGCGCTGACGATACAAACTCGAATGAACCGATTCGACGGTTAAGAGTAGACCGTGGCCAAATTAGCGGATATCGCCCAACAGGAGGCGCCGCGATGGGGGGTATGGACGGTGGCATGGGCGGCATGCCTGGAATGGACGGCGGCATGGGCGGCATGCCTGGAATGGACGGCGGCATGGATGGGATGCCCGGTATGGGAGGCGATACCGGCGGTGGCAGTGCGGTCGAAGAAACCGGCCCTAAAGGCACGCCTGTGGCTCGAGCAAGAACCATGGTCGCCGTAACCGCTCTGGTTCCATTTAAGAAACAATTCGACGAATATGAACGCGCTTTGGCAATGCGGTCCGGGTACGACAGCTACCGCGATCAGCCAAACTACGTTTTCATGTACGTCGAACGCGTCGATGTGACCAACGACCCGACTCAGGTGATTTCCGAAGATCAATGGCAGCAAAATTACTTGCATACCAAGATGCACCGTGCGGAAGCCAAAAAATGGCACGGGACAGCCAATGAAATCGTCGATCCCACCTATTTAAATCCCTACATATCACTCAGTTGTCCTCCCGTCATGATGCGAGATCTGGAAAACCTATTGCGTCATCCGGATATTCCATTGGCAGGAATGAGCAATCAAGACGTGACCGAAACGGAAGCGACGCAACCCGACGAAGAGCCTGAGGACAATGATGCGGATAGCAACCTCCCTGGTGGGGCGGTGACAAATAACCGACCTTCCACAGGAAGTACAACACAGACAACTCCAGGCGGCGGTGATCCCAGCATGGGTGGTGGCATGGGCGGCATGCCCGGCATGGGTGGCATGGGTGGCATGGGTGGCATGCCTGGCATGGGAATGGGCATGGGGGGCATGGACGGCATGGGCGGCGAAGTCCTTTCGGCTAACATTCCGGATTACAAGTTGGTACGTTTTTTTGATTTCGGCGCGGAAATAGGACACACGTACCGCTATCGGGTGCAACTGCTGGTCGAGGATCCTAATCATCCCAATACGAGTCCCGAAGATGAATATCCGGATCATCGTCCACCTAACCAGCGAACGCTGGAAGATGATGTCCTGCTTCGTATCAAAGACATTCCGGAGAGGGAATTTTTTCGGCGTTCCAACTGGAGCGAACCTAGTGAGGCAATCACCGTTCCCAGTCCCCTTCAGTTTGCCGGTGGCAGTGTCGATCCTAAAAAGTTTAGTCGTGATTCAACCGGCAAGACGTATCAGGACACAGAGCCTGCAGGTCAGGTCAAAACGATCGATTGGGACCAGCGTCGAGCGGTCGATGTTCAGTTTGACCGACCCGTACATCGAGGTTCGATTCTGAACTTTACGGCTGACGCAGAATATGGACATCCGATATCAGAAATCATCATGGCCGCATCTGCCCACGCGTTTCAAACCGGCTTCATCGTCGGTGATATCCGTGGGGGGGATGAACTACCCCTTCATACAAAAGACAATCCATATTACGCGCCAGGTGAATTCTTATTAATTGATTCAGCAGGTAACCTCACAGTACGTTCGGAATTGGATGATACGCCACTGTTTCGACGCTACGACTATACACCGGACGCACCACTAACAGGGGCAGGCGGAACGGGTGGAGGTGCCATGGGTGGCATGGAAGGAATGATGCCTGGCATGGATGGTGGCGAAGAGGGCGGCATGCCCGGATTTTAAACCCTTAGGGTATGTACGTCCGAAAAGGACATTACTCGATCTTATCATCACGGGCATCCCTCGCGGCTTACACCTGGTTGAGATTCCAACCAAACCAGCGGAAAGACACAACGGACTACCAGGGCCAGCGTTTTCCGAGTGCATTCTTTTGAACCTTGACCAATTGTCGTATGCCCTGCCTGGCTAATCCCAGCAATTGATCTAACTGCTGATCGTCAAAGGTTGCTTCTTCACCTGTCCCCTGAATTTCGATGAATTGTCGTTTTCCGGTCATGACCACGTTCATATCAACCTGAGCGGCATAATCCAGTTCATAATCCAGATCAAGAAAGCATCGATTTCCAACGACGCCTACACTCACAGCAGCAACCGCATCACGCAACGGATAAGCATTTGGATCCGGAAGGTTCTTTCGTATGCTTGCAATGGCATCCACGCAGGCAATCAAGGCTCCGGTAATACTCGCCGTACGAGTACCGCCATCGGCTTGCAGGACGTCACAATCAATGGCAATGGAACGCTCCCCCAGTGCGTCAAGATCCGCCACCGCCCGGATACTCCGCCCAATGAGTCGCTGGATTTCCGTCGTCCTGCCATCGACCTTGCTTCGATCACGTCGTTTTCGAGGACTGGTACTGGAGGGCAGCATATTGTATTCCGCAGTAATCCAGCCTCGTCCACTGCCCTGCATCCAGTCAGGGACAGATTCTTCGATGCTGGCCGTACACAACACGACCGTTTCCCCTGCCCGAAAAAGGACACTGCCGGGAGCTTTATTCGTATACCGACGTTTCACGGAAATATCACGTAGCTGGTTTGCTCGACGTTTGCTATTCGCCATCGTCTTACCTTTCACAATCGGATTTTCAGTTCACTTCCTGCAACAACCACAATAGGAGGCCTTTTTGGGCATGCATTCGATTACCCGCCTGTACAACCACTCGACTCCGTGATCCATCGATCACTGCATCCGTGACTTCCTGTCCACGCCGAGCAGGGAGGCAATGCAGAAAAATGGATTCCGGCGGAGCAATCTCCAGCAATGCTTCGTTGACTTGAAATTCAGCAAAATCCTGTTTTCGCTGTTGTTCCTGTTCCTCTTGTCCCATACTGGACCAAACATCCGTATAAATAGCATCTGCCTGTTCCACGGCTGCCTGCGGATCATCTGTCTGGATGACTTCCATGTCCGGACAATCCTGACAGATTTGTTTCAACTGGAGCGAATCAAACTGATATCGTTTCGGGCAGGCCAGTGTAAAATGCATCCCCAGTTTAATACAGGCGATTGCCAATGAACGCGAGACATTATTACCATCACCTATAAACGCGACTCGGCGACCGGCTAATTGATCCAGACCACCGAACTGTTCGCCAATCGTAAATACGTCTGCCAACGCCTGACAGGGATGACAAAAATCCGTCAGCGCATTGATTACGGGTACGTTGGAGAATCCGGCCAGACTTGCCACCGTCGCATGGGCATATGTTCGACAGGCAACCGCATCAACATATTCGCCAAGTACTTCAGCGAAATCTTTCATTGCCTCCCGTTTACCCCACCCGGCTTCCTGTCCTAAAAAGATGGAGGCACCCCCAAGTTGTGCCATACCCGCTTCAAAGCTGACTCGAGTTCGCAATGATTGTTTCTCAAAAATCAGTGCAAGATTATGACCTTGTAATGGAGCATCCTGTGAACCTTTTTTCAACTCAACTTTCAAAGAACTGGAAATCTCAAGAATTCGTTGCAATTCCTGTTGAGTTAAATCCTGTAGTGATAACAAATGCCTCATCCCGACTTCCTCTCCGTTGTCAACATACCGAATATGATCCAATACACTCTAAACCACTCTGGTTCCGTTACTCAGCCCATTAGGGTTCAAAGTCGAGTAGTATCTGCGAAAGTATATCCAGTCCTTCATTGGCCTGAGAAAGGGTAAGATTCATTGCTGGCAATAGCCTTAGAATTTTCCCTTGCGTACAGTTGATTAGTAATTTCTGTTGCAAACATTGCTCAACGATTTGACCACCCTGTACATCTAATTCAATTCCGACCATCATGCCGGCGACACGAATCTCTTTGATCCACTGACACTCCTTTTGCAGTTGTTGAAGTCGACTTTCAAACAACTCGGACAACACGGAGATGTGATCCAGCAGGTTCTCTTGTTCGATCATTTCTATCGTGGCTATTCCGGCTGCAGCAGCCATGGGGTTCCCACCAAAGGTTGCTGCATGCATTCCCGGCCTTAGGCTAGGTGCGATTTCGGCTGTGGTCAGCATGGCTCCTGCAGCAATCCCGCCACACAGGCTTTTGGCCAGTGTCATCACATCCGGCGTGACATCAAAATACTGGTAGCCAAACCAGTTTCCGGTTCGCCCACATCCCGTCTGCACTTCGTCAAAAATCAACAACAGATCATTTTGATCGGCTAATTCACGTAATCCTTTCAGGAAACCGTCGGGCGCAATGCGAACGCCGCCTTCACCCTGAATCGGCTCGACTAGAATTGCACTGGTTTCATCATCAATCAATTCTGAAACGGCTTCCAGATCACCATACGGCGCATATTGAAAACCGGCCACCAACGGGCCCAGACCTTCGTGATATTTCGGTTGTGCCGTAGCCGTAGTGGTGGCTAATGTTCGACCATGAAAACCACCTTCAAAGCTAATGATTTTGTAGCGATCAGGACCATGATGCAACCGTGCCAGCTTGATCGCTGCCTCGTTCGCTTCGGCTCCGGAATTACAGAAAAACGCCTGTCCTCCAAAACTCCGTTCACTCAACAATTGAGCCCACCTTCCCTGCAAATCCAGGTGCCATGAATTCGGTACATGGATTAAAGTCGCCGCCTGCTGCTGAATTGCCTCGACCACCCTTGGGGGACAGTGCCCCAGCAGATTACAGCCCCATCCCGGAAACAGATCGAGATAACGATTTCCCTCAGCATCCCAAATATAGGAACCTTCGCCACGCACCAAATTCACTCCGTAGCGACCATAGTTTGGCACTACAAATTCTTTGAATAGGGCGATGGTATCGGTTGACGTTAAGTTTTGAGCATTCATGGTTCAGCATTCCTGTTTTTCAACTTACTTTTAAGTAATTCCATCGAGTTGCCGATGTCGACGACGCCATCACGACATCATTAACCACTGCAAGTGGTAAGGGTCATTTTACAATTTGCGTCCCCACCCCTGAAGATGTATAAACCTCCAACAACAAAGAATGGCGAATGCGTCCGTCAATAATATGGACTTTACGGACTCCGCGGTCCAATGTTTCCAGACAGGCTTCCACTTTTGGTATCATTCCTTCATCAATTGCTCCGGATGCAATCAAGGACTGGGCCTGCTCCTCATCAAGCGACGAAATAAGTGTCTGCGGATCGTTTTTATCCGTGCAGACGCCATTCACATCACTGAGAAACACCAGTTTTTCCGCACCCATTAGTCGGGCGACCATGGTCGCTGCTGTATCGGCATTGACGTTGTACTTCTGTCCCGATTCATCCACACACATCGATGGGATGACAGGCACCGTACCGGCATAGCACAGATTATCGATCACGGTCTGATCAACACGGTCAACCGTCCCCACAAAACCCAGATCAACCGTTTCGCCCTGTACGACCAAATCCAGTTTTTGACCATGCAGGACGGGAGTGCTTTCAAAATTCAACGTCATGGCACGGCCACCAATTTCCTCGATCAAATCCGCTAATTTCCGATTCACATCTACAGCAAGCACTTGTTCCACAATGTCTAACGTCGCTTGATCCGTATAACGTCTTCCATGGATAAAACGAGGCGGGATACCCGCTTCATCCATCGCCTGACTAATCGCTGCTCCAGCCCCATGCACGATCACGGGCCGCATCCCGACCGTTTCCATAAAAACGATATCCAACAGGACATGCCGTAGCGCATCTTCATCTTTCATGATGCTGCCACCAAGTTTGATCACCGTTGTTTTACCGCGGAATTGTCGAATCCATGACAACGCTTCAATCAACGTATCTGCTTTTTCTATTGCATGATCCATAACAGGAAACCTTCGAAGCCATATGTCCCTCTCTGAGGCATTGTAATTCCGCCTATCCACGGCCACATTCCAACAAAAACCCCAAGGCCCTTACGTCGGATACGTCGGGACTGAAACCGAACATTGAGGCGGGTCGCCGTTGGACTGTGCCAACTCTCCAGGAATCATCAAAGGGACCAGACAAGACACTAGAGGGAAGCAGGATATTCTAGGTGTCGTTTACAGGTTCTGTCAATCATCAATCCAACACGCGGCTCCCCTCCCCAGGACGATTGTTTTGTGACAAATCACAAGGATGTTTTAAGAACCCGGCCACGTTTGCTCTGGAAGAAAACAGCTTTTCGTGGCATGATAATCAGTAGCTCGCTGATAATCGCCAGCCGTTAATTTGAATATGGTCATCAATCTTTACACAAGCTAAGTTTTATCACCATTTTTCTCCTTCTCGAGGATGAATCCCCGGCAATGACCGACTCAGACTCCTCTGTTCCCGATTCGATTGCTACCCAGTCGCCCGGCGTCATGGCCATTGTTCTGGCAGCAGGCAAAGGAACACGGATGCAGGCGGAACTGCCTAAAGTCTTATTACCCGTATTACAGCGTCCCCTGGTGGCTCATGTGGTCCACGCTCTGGAATCTTCCGGAATCGATAAACTCGTGATGGTCGTGGGTTACCGAGAAGCACTCGTGCGAGCAGAATTCGCAAATCACGCCAACATCTCCTTTGTTACCCAACATGAACAGCTTGGTACCGGGCATGCTGTCAAAATGTGCCTGGCCGCTCTACAGCAACACGAAGGCCCGGTTGTTATTGTGACAGGGGATTCGCCCTTATTGCAGGCAGATTCAGTCACCACATTGGTGAAAACGTTTGTCGACCGGAAACTGAGTTGTCTGGTTGGCTCACTTCACCACACACAACCAGCAGGTCTGGGAAGAATCGTACGCGACGGCGAAGGCAATTTTCAACAGATCGTAGAAGAACGAGATGCCACTGGGGAGCAGAAAAAAAACAGCGAAGTCAACATGAGCACCTATGTGTTTGATTCCAGTCATTTACAATGGTCGCTAGAAAAACTACAGTCCCACAATGCACAAAATGAATTTTACCTGACCGATTGTCCCTCTATCCTGAAACAGGCAGGGTATGCCGTCGATGCCCTGCCTGTGTTAAAACCATGTGAATCACTAAGTGTGAATACACCCGAACAACTCGAACTCGTCGAGCATGAAATGAGAAAGCTGGGGTACTAAATGCGTGAATTAAAAATATTCAGTGGAAACGCAAACCGAAAGCTCGCAGAGGACATCTGTGGCTTCCTGCATTTGCCATTGGGGGCAATTTCGTTGAGTACGTTTCCGGATGGAGAAAAACACTGCAAGATTGAAGAGGATGTACGAGGGCGTGACATCTTTATCATCCAACCGACATCCCCGCCCGTGAATGATAATCTGATGGAGCTGTTGATTATGATTGACAGTTTCAAACGATCCAGTGCTTCTCGAATTACTGCAGTCATTCCCTATTTCGGTTACGCTCGATCAGACCGAAAGGATGAAGGCCGAGTGCCCATTACGGCCAAACTGTGTGCTAACATTATTACCCGCTCCGGAGCTGATCGTGTGTTGACCATGGATTTACATGCAGCTCAAATTCAGGGTTTCTTTGATGTGCCGGTGGATCATTTGTATGCCGCACCTGTTATGAATGAACATTTCCGTGCCATGGGTCTGAAGCCGGACGATTTAGCTGTCGTTAGTCCGGATGAAGGTAGTATCAAGCGAGCCATCGGACACGTACAACGACTCGGAGGAAAACTGGCTATTGTCGACAAACGCCGTGCCAGCGCACTGGAAACCACTCAAGAGAATCTTATTGGGGGTCCGATCGATGGACGAGTCGCTCTGATGTTCGACGATATGATCAGTACCGCAGGAAGCATTTGCGGTGCCGCTGAATTGGTCCAGGCCGCCGGCGCCCGGGAAATTCATGTGGCCGCCACCCATGGCGTATTCAGTGGGCCAGCACTTGAACGCATTCAAAGTGCTCCTATTACCAGTGTCGTCGTTACCGACAGCATTGCATTGCATGAGGATGCCCAGATCCCGCAGATCACACAACTCACCGTTGCCCCCCTACTGGCCGAAGCCATCAAACGTATTCACCATGATCAATCCATCAGTTCTATTTTTGCAAACTTCGACGGAACCCCGGATTAACCTATAGGGTTGCCTATTCGTCGCGTATGGAAATAATGAACAACATCGATTCAGTTATCGCTTAATCGCAACCATGCGGTGGCAAATCATAGATCAACACCGATTGATACATACTTAAGTGGAGGAAATATGGCTAAGGCACGTAAAAAAGCTGCTTTTGAAGTTGTCGAACCAATCGGCGCAAGAATCCTGGTTCGCAAAGATGAACCCAAACGCGAAACACGCGGGGGGATTGCACTACCCGATGCTGCCGAGATTCCTACCATTACCGGTCGTATTGTGACCATCTCCGCTTTAATTGAAAATGACGAGGACGTTCCGCTAAGACAATACGATAAAATCCTGTTTCATCCCAAAGATGCCATCCCCGTCGAATTCGAACATGATAATCAACTGTTTGTCGTCCCCGTAGAAGATGTCGTGGCCGTTTTTCGGTCTGAAGAATAACAGGCTTTCAAAACTCAGATTGCTTGACTGCTACCTAGTCCTAAACAAACTTCTTACTTTGTGTAGCATACGGTCGCTGGAAGGTTATTCGCCAGCGCTCAGGTTTTATCGTTTTCAAGGATTCCACCGATCCTATAAAAAATCAGCCAGCACTCCCCTCAATTGCCCATTAGGCCTTGTAATGCTCCACCTTTATGGCAAAATAAGTGGTTTCCCAGTAGAAAATACGCTGAGCTAGG
>JAYZPA010000095.1:0-18320 GCA_036150515.1 Planctomycetota bacterium | reverse complement strand
GAATGCCTGACTCGAACCTTCGGTCGCCTGTCGAATTAGCTCTTTATCTGCTTCGGACAAAATAGCACCAATACTATGGATGGATCGATGAGGTAAAAAGTTCCCAAAAACCGACAAATTGGATAAGCTTGAGAATCGCGTCGCCGCTGAATAAAAGCAATGCCCTGCAGGGTTTATCTTTGTATCAGAGAGTGAAAAAGTCAATTTTGCTGCTGGATTTGCTTAGTTTTACGTTCAACACTGGCTGGGAGTTCAGTATTAAAGCGAGATTATTTGATGGGGTATGCGAGGGGTTTTTTGTTCTTTGTGGTATAGAGCCATAATAAAACCGCGATCGTGACGGCGACAATACTGCCAAGTTGAGAAATGGTCAAACTCGTTTGCAGTTGTCCCAATTCATCATTGCGAACCCATTCCAGTAGAAATCGAGCGCATCCATATAAGGTAAGGAACATAGCTAACACCTGCCCGTCGTGACGCCGGTAGGGATAGTAGGCCAATAGAAAGAGGCAGATCAGACCAGCAGTGATACTACTTAGTAGTTGTGTGGGATAAATGTGTCGAGACCGAGGCGGCATATCACCGATGCCAATGGAGCCGATTAATCGCTGGGATGTTGCATCGCGTAGCAGAAAGGCATCTTCACGGACCAAACCCTTGCGTAAATATTCAGCCAACGCGCCATCATTTAAACGGGGACTTATCATGAGAGCTTGCCCCTCAACAAGCCCGGCATCCTGCGCAACACTTGGTTGAGCGATGGTTTTAACTTCCACGATCCAATACCCCTTTTGTCGAGGGCTAATATTGGCCGTCAATCCCCAGCGATTTGCCAGGGGCTGATCAAACATGAAACCCTGATCCACGTGCTGCATATAGGGTGGACTGCCCGCAGGAAAGGTCACACCTAAAGGATGGGCATCGCAGAGCCCGCCAAAACAGCAACCATTCATAAAGCAACCGAGTCGCCCAAAGAACATGCCAGCCATCATCGCCGGAACGACCAGATCCAGCGTGGCGAGCCGGGGCAGCTTTCGCCGGGTAATAAAAATTAAACAACCAATCAGCGAGCCGATCAGAGCACCATAAACAACCAGTCCTCCTTCGGTAAACTTCAAGATCTTCGGGACGGTGACTTGCCAGTCTACAGATGCATCGCGGTGAAAGACAGCAAAGTTTGACCACTTTTGAATGACGTACCAACAGCGCCCTCCCAGGATACCGGGAATAAAGAGAAACAGGATTAGCGACATGGCAAAGTCAGGGTGCAGTCCCTGCCGTTTAGCTAAAAAGGAAAGCAGCCCCAGTCCGCTCACCACGCCCAGCAGAACCATGACCCCATAACCACGGATTTGCAGACCCGTAGGACCGTCAGAATCGACGGGCTCGACAAACGGCAGGACAACGGCAATGAGCAATGCAACGGCCACAATCGGGATCCATGGTGCCGCACTGTCCTCGCGAGTTTTGGAAGTGTAGTAACGTGTTATCCAAATGCCGCTGTAAAGGCACCATATAATCAGAAGCCACCCAAAACCAAATATGGGCAGGGGGCCAATTTCATGATCGATGGTAAAAAGTGTCTGTTGCATTGAGTTGTTAAAGCGGGGAAGGTTGCAATGCCAGGTTATCAATCAGCCGGGTGTCGCCGGCATAGGCGGCCAGTAGCATGAAGGTATTTGCATTGATTTGATGAAGCGGTTCAAGGGAGACCCCATCAACTACCGCAACATAATCAATACGATCAATTCCCGCATCCTCAAGTTGTTGGCGAGCAAGCTGAATTAAGATGTTTGCATCGACTTCGCCCTGTTGGACGGCATGGAAAGCTGCCTGCAGACCACGATAAAGTGCCGTGGCCTGCTGGCGCTGGGCGGGAGATAAATAGAGATTGCGGCTGCTCATGGCCAGTCCGTCAGCTTCCCGGATGATGGGACATATGCCGAGATCAATATCCAGAGCCAGTGTTTCCACCATTTCCCGAATCACACAGGTTTGTTGGTAGTCTTTTTGGCCAAAAAAAGCGATGTTTGGCTTGGTGAGTTCGAAAAGTCGGTAGACGGCGGCCGCCACCCCGGCAAAATGCTCAGGACGCTGCAAGCCTTCCCAGCGGCGGGCGCTTTTACCCGGTTCCCGTGAAGTTGGAGAGCCAGCGGGATACATTTCCTCTACGGTAGGTGCAAAAACGATATTGGTGTGTACCGAAGCCAGTAATTTCAGGTCATGAGAAAGATTACGTGGATACTGGGCAAGATCTTCGGTAGGTCCGAATTGACTGGGATTCACAAAAATGGAAACGACGGAAATATCGGCCTGATTATTGGCCGCTTCGACTAAACTCAAATGCCCCTGATGCAGTGCACCCATCGTGGGTACCAGTGCGATGGTTTGTTTTGCCAGACGGCATCTGCTGAGCTGTTCCTGCAGCTGCGAGATTTCTTGAATCAATAGGGGTGCTGTGGACATGATCTATCTTTGTGAACCAAGATGGTATTGTTTTAGATTGCTGCGATGGTTGCTGCCCGAAGTTCCCTCACGAGCTGATCGGGGTTATCCGCGGGCAGCGCCAGCCAGGGTGAGATGATTTTATCGGGCATCAAACGATTTACGAAATCCAGGACATGATTGTTTGCGGTGTTTTCCAATATCAGCACCAGCAGTCGTGGAGGCAACAGGAGCTGTTCGAGTTCTTGTATTAGACCAAGCTGTTCCGGGTTCTGCAGCAACACTTCCCGCATGCAAAAATCCGTGAGCATGAGAGTGCCCCCCGGATCCATCGCGTTGAGTAGCGTGTCCTGCCAAAGCCGCAACACCTCGGCGGCCGCGGCTGGCTCTGACGGTGGTCGCGACATTACGACGGTATCGTCACAAGCAGCCAATTGTGCTAACGCGTGCTGTCGCGCGGGGCAGGGAGGTCCGGCGATCTGGATATACGATCCGGATGTCTGAAGGTGGTCCAGATGTTCCTGCATGGACCAGCCTGTTTGTGGATGGCGGATTTCGGGCGCCAATTCACAAACAGGCTCTAACACAAACCGCCTCAATATCATGCGTGGATGGGGTAACGTCAAATCCTTCGAATCATCAATGAGGTCATCATAGATCAGCAGGTCCAGATCCAGCGTTCGCGGCCCCCAGGTTTGATGGCGTGTACGACCGAGGTCGTTCTCCAGAGCGAGGAGTTTGTTTAATAGCATTTCCGGCGACAAATTGGTTTGAAGATGAATCGCCGCATTCAAAAATGGAGGTTGGCCTGCCGGGCCACCCACCGGTTGTGTTTCGATTGGTGAGCTCATGACGGGCGAACAAATATCGTGCCAACCGCCCATCGCCTGCTGGACTTTGGCGAGGGTCTGTGCACGATTGCCGGAATTCGCTCCAACGGAAATAAGGCAGTTGACCATGGCGGGTTGGTTCAAGGTTTGTTCAGAAATACGGCGGGCCCATAAAACGCAAAAATATTTTAATTGTATTTTGGTGGATTTTTCTGAACTTATTTTTATTCCGGCGCATAAAAATGGCGGGAGACTCAATCCAGGTTTTTGTCTCGCCGCCGTTGGCTGACCCGCACAATCCCTGCGCGGCAAGGCCAGTAAAAAAGCATTGGAGAGGACCTCCGGGCCACGAACTGAGATCGCCGACTGTCGCTCCGATCAGTCGTCGCCCCCCAAGGCTTCTTTACGTTGACTGATAATGCACGGTGGAATTGACTGTAGAACCAATACCGCAATTGCTTATACAAATAGCGGTTTGTGGGACTTAGGAATCAACCTCATGAATCAATATCATTGCTGGAGACGTCGGTGCATCACTTTGAAACAGCCCGTGTTTAGCGCGTACCGATCGCGCAAAAATAACACCAACATTTCAAAGAAAACACAATTGTCACAAGCGATCAGTTTGGTTGAAAAGGAATTTCAACTGCCGCCTGTTCCAACGATTGTTCCGACTAGAATCCAGCGAAGAACCGTTTCTGTATCAAACAACAGGACACATTTTCGGCGAATCAAAAAAAAAGTCAAGCTACCGAGGATACATTTTTCAATGTTTCTTTTTTGCAAATATTCTGACCAGTTTTGGAGCTGCCTGTTGACATCAATATTGAAAATTCGTATGGCCGCCAGTACAGGTTCCGTGATAACCTTTTTGAATTCGACCGTCGACAGGAGACGACTCAGCCAACCCTTGAGCGAGACTTAACACGAACCATGCGCCCCTCTTTCCATAGCGACCGCCTGACCGACAAAGAAAAAGATCAGGTTGCACAGGCACTGAAGCAAACCGTGAGTGGTTGCGAACAGGCCGATCCCATTTCAGCGATGTACCATGAGTTGGTGGCGGAGTTGGGATCTGAGTTGTGCAGTCGCGCTGGTATTTATGTGATACCGGAAGACTTCACTTTGTCGGTAGTGATTCCGGTTTTCAACGAAGTGAAGACGCTGCAGTCGGTGGTCGAGCGGGTTCGCGCCACGAAGCTGCCGGTGGAGATGGTGCTGGTGGATGACGGCAGTACGGATGGGACACGGGGACTGCTGGAGGAACTTGGGGACGAAGCAGATTTACGCGTCGTGTATCACGAACGGAATCGAGGTAAGGGAGCAGCGCTGAAGACAGGGTTTCAGCATGCCTCTGGTGATGTCATTATCATTCAGGATGCGGATCTGGAGTATGACCCGGAGGAGTACCGATATCTCTTACAACCACTGATCGAAGATCATGCGGACGTGGTGTATGGCAGCCGTTTCCAAATCAGCGAAAAGGCAGACTCGCCAAAGTGGCATAAAGCGGTCAATGGTTTTATCACGTGGCTTTGTAATCTTATTACGCGGCTGCGGTTTACCGATGTGGAAACATGCTACAAATTATTTCGACGGCCCTTGATACAGGAGATCGCTGGCGGCTTAAGAGAGAATCGGTTTGGGATTGAAATTGAAATGACGGCCAAGCTGGCCCGGCGGGCGAAGAAAAATGGTACTCGCTTCTATGAGCGTCCCATTACTTACATGCGACGCTCGTATGCGGAGGGTAAAAAAATCGGCTGGCAGGATGGAGTTAGTGCCTTGCGATGTATTTTTTGGTATGGATTTTTTGGATAAATGTAATCCGGTCACTAGTTGGGAAGCATGGATAATTCCGCTGATATTGATTCGCCAGAGCTGGTTTCTGCTGAGGTGACTGCGGGCCAGGAAACGCGTAAGGTCCTGTTGTTACAGATATTCCGGCAAATAGTGACCGTGGTTGGTGCCATGATCCTGTTTCGCTTGCTGGATGCCGGCCCGTTTGGTCTGTGGGGGATGGTATTTCCACTGATGATGTTGCCGCGGATGGCGGCAACCTTAGGTGTATCGGTGGCTGCCGTCCAGAAAGAACACCTGTCCGAAGAACAAAAATCAGCATTGTTTTGGGTCACGTTGCTGTTGGGTGCGTTTGCCGGTCTGATTACGGGCCTGTTGGGGCATCTGTTTAGCTGGTTGTATGGTGTGCCGGAATTGGCGTGGATTTGTTGGGCATTTGCGGGAACGAGTGTGGTTGAGGCTAGCAGTCTGACTCATCAGACGCTGCTTCAGCGGGAGTTAAAGATTGGAAGAATCGCCGGCATCAAGCTGTTGGGTCAGGCAATCGCGGTAAGCGTTGGAATTTATACAGGGTATCAATTAGGAGAGGATGTGATTGCGTATGGCATCGTGGCTCTGATCGCGATGGAATATGCAGAGATGGTGATCAATGCACTAGGGTTGTGGTTGGCGGCAGGATGGCGCCCGGGCCGGTTCCGTACGAAGGAGATCACCGGTCTGTTAAGGTTCGGAGGTTATTATTCCTGTAGCAGCCTGGTTTTTTATCTGGGTCAAAATCTGGACAAAGTCCTTTTAGCAGCGGTGATCGGATCGACACGAAGTGGTCAACGGATGATGGGCATGTATAGCGCGATGTACCACTTAATGATGAAGCCCGTCTATTTTGTCACGGATCCGGTAACCAGTGTCATGCTGCCCAGCCTGTCTCGCAGTCGAGGTAAGCGGGAAGAGTACCGCCGTTTGGCGGAAGGGTTTTATTTGTTTACCGCGACGCTGCTGTTGCCGGCGGGTGTGGGCTTGCTGGTCGTGAGTCCGGATGTTGTCCCGTTATTGGGTGGTGCCAAATGGGATCCGGCAACAGGCATGTTGTTTGGTTTAGCCCCGGCTGTCTGTGTGCATGGTTTGATTAATATTTCCGGCAGCCTTTTGGCGTCAGCGGGGCAAGCGCGACGCTTGCTGTGCGCATCTCTGGTGTTGTTATTGATCCAGGCTCAGGCATATGCGGCGGGCTACTTCTTTGGCCATCATTTTGGACTGCAGTTTGGAGTGACTGCCGAGCACGCCACGGCGGTTGGCATTGCGGTGAGTTATTCGGCGGTCTTATTAATGGTTAGTATCCCTTATCTGCTGTTTTGTTATCGCAGCGTGGAGATGCAGATGGGATCGACGATTTATCAATGCCTCCGATTGCTGGGCTTCGCATTTTTAATGGGAGTCGGCGTCTGGTTTGTGCGGGGGCAGTTATCAGGGTTATATCCAGCGGTTAGGTTAATCATCTGTGTGGCAGCCGGAGCGGGAATGTATGCACTCCTGGCATGGTCGGCGCTACAGCAAAATGTATGGCCGTTTATCCGCCGTAGTGGAATTCGTGGGAGCCAAACCTAATGCATGGCAATAACGTTTGAAAAAGAAGTTAAAAATGACGGACGAGTCCGAAAACCACTCCTCCGTGGTTGGGTGGAGCCCGGCAATCAGCCATAATGGTTTTCACAGCATTAGGTTTCTCCCGGTACAAGAGAGTTTATACGCATGTCAGATTATCCACGAGTATTCAAGGTTCGGCAGTTATTTGAGACAGCGAAAGTCGATGATGTGGCAGCGGAAGTGGAAGCCAGTCTATCAACCTTAAATTTAACAGCAAAAATAAAACCTGGTGACACGGTTGCCATTTCGGCCGGTAGTCGTGGAGTTGCGAACATCCATCAGGTAACGCGGGCGATCGTCCAGCACTTGCAGGCGCTCGGCGCCGCTCCCTTTGTTGTGCCGGCGATGGGCAGTCATGGAGGTGGCACGGCGGAGGGACAGCAGGCCATCCTTGAAGGGTACGGGATGACCGAGGCCTATCTTGGTTGTCCCATTCGGGCATCGATGGAAACGGTCGTCGTCTGTGAAGCGGAGGAAGGATTTCCGGTTCACTTTGATAAGCATGCATGGGACGCCGATCATGTGGTTGTTTGCAATCGGGTTAAGCCCCACACAAATTTTACAGGGGATATTGAAAGCGGCCTGATGAAGATGATGCTCATTGGTTTGGGCAAACATAATGGCGCTAAAATTTATCATCGCGCGATTCATGACTTTAGTTTTGGCCAAATTGTACGCAGTGTGGCGAGAGAAGTTCTGGACAAGTGTGGCGTGATTGCCGGTGTGGCTCTGGTGGAAAATCAATTTGATGAAACGGCAAAAATCACAGCCCTGGCACCGGACGATTTTGAAGAAGGTGAAAAGGAGTTGTTAATTGAAGCAAAACAGCTGATGCCGACGATTCCATTTGATCAGGCGCATTTGATGGCGATAGACCAAATCGGCAAGAATATCAGTGGCTCCGGAATGGACACCAATACCGTGGGGCGGAAGTACAATGACCACCAGCCGGGGGAGGGCGAAACACCTAGGATTCGGTTTATATCCATTCGCGGTTTAACGGAGGCCACGCATGGTAATGCGTCGGGACTGGGACTTGCTGAATTCTGCCGCTCGCGAGTAATCCAGGAAGCCGATCAGAACATTACCCGCATTAACTGTATTACCGGTGGACATGTGACAGCGGCGATGCTGCCACTGGACTATGAATCTGACAGGGAAATTATGGATGTGGTGCTGCAATCGTGTGGTTTGACTCCTGCGGCTCAACTGCAGTTAATTTGGATACGCAATACATTAGAGGTGGCTGAATTCGTATGTAGTGAGGTGTATTGGGATGAGGTTCAGCAACGGGAGGATCTCATGGCCTTAAGTGACGTACAGGATCTTCCGTTTGATGCAGAGGGAAACTGGCCCGACAACGTGCATGATGCGTTGAATTAAAGGTAGACAAGTTTGGATACGCAACTCACGCAAACCCGGCGCACGTTATCGGCGTTTGATGCGGCATGTATGATCGTTGGGATTATCATCGGTGCCGGTATCTATAAGACAACTCCGCTGGTGGCCGCCGCCAGCACCTCATCTGTATGGGTTATGACGGTTTGGGTGCTGGGTGGGGTTTTGGCATTGGTCGGCGCACTTTGTTATGCCGAACTGGCGATGACCGTTACGGATGCGGGCGGTGAATATGCCTACTTATGCAAAGCCTATGGTAATGGCACCGGCAGTTTTTTTGCATGGATCGAATTTTGGATCATTCGCCCCGGCAGTACGGGACCGATGGCGATGCTCTTTGGCGAGTATGCGCAGATTCTTGCTCCGCTGAGCAAGGATCCAGAGACAGGCATGCTGATCTATGCAGTGATCCTTACGCTGGTGTTGCTGGGTCTGAATCTGGGTGGCTTACGGACAGGCAAGATTACCCAAAATGCGCTGACTACATTTAAAGTCCTTGCACTGCTCGCCCTGGTTGCCGGATCGTTGGCAGTTTTTTGGTTTTCACCCGAGGCAATGGCACCCGTGGTAACGGGATCTGCCGAAGCACTATCGGGAAGGGACCTGTCGATGGATGGGTTTTTGTTGGCCATGGTTTTAGTGATGTTTACCTATGGAGGTTGGAACGACCTGTCGTATGTGGCCGCGGAGATAAAAGAACCCGCGAAGAATATCCCGCGAGCGTTGCTGTTGGGGGTGCTTACCGTCACGGTGATTTATGTATTGGTCAATCTGGCGATGCTGCTTGCTCTGGGACAGGATGGTGTTGCGGGTTCGGATACGCCGGCAACGGACCTGTTGAAAAAAACAATGGGTTCCTCAGCAGAAAAAATGATGGCTCTCTTGATTTGTATTACAGCGATGGGTGCTGTTAACGGCATGATGTTTACCAGTGCTCGAATTTATCATGCGCTGGGTCAGCAGGTACGGGCATTCCAATGGCTGGGGCACTGGAATGAGCGTTTCAATGTGCCGGCACGATCTCTGGGTTTACAAACCATGGTTATTTTGGCCATGGTCATTGGATTTGGGACGCGTCCCGATGGCTTTGAATTGATGGTGCTGTTTGTTGCACCGTTTATGTGGACTTTCTTAGTGATGATTGGCAGTACGCTGTTTGTTTTTCGTAAAAAGAATATGGTGAATACATCAACGTATAAAACACCTCTGTTTCCGCTACTACCCATCCTGTTTGTTTTGTCGAGCGGGTTTATGGCGTATCGGTCAGCCGATTATTTCCGGTTTCAGGCGGAACAGCAGAACTTACTTGAAAATCCATTTTTTGTTGGCTTGGTTGTGGCGACCAGCCTGATTGTTGGCTCCGGGTGTGTTGTGGCCAGATTCTCTCGTAGTTTGCGATAGTGTCGATGGATACCGGATTTGGGATCGGGTTTACGGGGTTAAGCTGCAATAGGACACAGTGCTTATTTAGTTCAGGCAGACGTTTTTGCCTGCCATTGACCTTAGGCGGCTTTACGACGTGAGCAGCACACGCTTTCTTCTGCAGCGGCAGGCGTTAACCGGGGCCGATGCCGTAGATGTGCTGGATGGGAGTTTGGTGTCCCCAGCTAATGTCGTCTCGTGTGACACCCAATGCAGCCGAAATATGATCGCGGTCTTCCGGAGACGGAGTCCAGCGACCCATCAGGATGGCAACGACGCGATGTTCATCCACGCCGGATTTCTCCACCAGTTGCTCCAGAGTCATTTTCTTTTCAATGCAAAGCTCCGTCACACTTTGAGTGCTCATTGAAAATCCCTTTCAAATCCGATTCGGCGATATTGTTGTACCCGTGGCTCCATATAATGTCCCCAAATAATATCGTCAATGTTCAGGTTCAGAGCCTCTGAAATCCGGGATCTTTCCTTAGGAGATGCGGTCCATCGACCGACAGTGATCGCCTCGACGCGTTCAGGTTGTAGATTGGCCATTTCAGCAACCTGTTGAACGCTGAGATTTTGTTGTTCGAGGATGTAATCGAGTGTTCGCACCTTATAAGACCCAGTCGATGAGATACGGAGGCTTCGTTTTTGGGAATGGAGGACATTTAACGAAACAGAGTCCTCTTCTTTTTGGCATTATGGCATAAAGCGGATATTCGACAAGGTATCGAAAAGGCGATAAAGAGCCTTGGGTTAGAGAGTAAAAAGGGCAGGGTAGGTGCACTTTGTGGCTCATATCAGGGTTTGACACAAATATGGGTCTCTGATACCATTGCGCAAAGATAGTTTTTAGGCGAGATATTGCCAAAAATCAGCCAATATAAGGGCAAAATAGCCTTTTCTTGATGGTGATGGATAACATGGTCTAGGAGTGATGACTCACGTATGTCTATAGATTCAATTGATAAACCGACAGATGCCCCAGTCGTGGAAGAAACCAAAGTGGAGTATCCCGGTACGCCGACCACGTGTGACGGAGCGGAAGCCGTGGTATGGGTAGAAACGAATATATGTCAAGGTAGTGGTGCCTATCCGATTACCAGCTCCACGACGATGGGCGCGGGGTTTAATGCTGCCCGTCAAAACGGGATACCCAATCTTTGGGGAGATGAGTTGGTATTTGTTGAGCCGGAAAGTGAGCATTCCGCGGCAACCTTTTGTGAGGGTTTTGCTTTAGCAGGTGGTCGCGTCACCAATTTCACATCGGGCCAGGGTCTGGTGCTGATGAAGGAAGTGCTTTATACGATATCGGGTAAGCGATTACCGGCGGTTTTCAATATTGGTTCACGTGCGTTAACGAGTCAGAGTCTGAATGTTCATGCGGGTCATGATGATGTGATGAGTGTGGCGGATTGCGGCTGGGGCATCCTGTTTGGACGTAATGCCCAGGAAGCCCAGGACCTATGTCTCATTTCCCGTCGAGCGGCGGAAGCATCCCACACACCGTTTTTGAATGTGCAGGATGGATTCTTAACAACGCACACGGTGGAGACAGTACGGCTCATTGAAAAAGATTTGATGAAGGAATTTGTCGGTAAACCGGAAGACAAACTTTTAGATTTGATGGATACGGCGAATCCCATTATGTCTGGAGTCGTTCAAAATCAAGACTCTTATATGAAGGGAAAGATTGCTCAGCGATGGTACTATGACCAGATAGAGCCAGCCCTGGAGGAGGCATTTGAAGAATTTTATCGCAAAACGGGGCGCAAGTATGATTTTGTAGATCCTTACCGCTGTGAGGATGCAGAGTATATTTTGGTTGGAATTGGGTCCTATATGGAAACGGCTCAAACCACGGTGGATTATTTACGAGATGAAATGGGGATTAAGGCAGGATGCCTGAACATTTATTGCTTCCGCCCGTTTCCGGCGCGCCAATTAGTTGAAGCCTTACAGCATTGTAAGGCGTTTACGGTTATTGAGCGGATGGACGATCCGTTGTCCACCACGGGCAATCATCTCACCAGAGAGATCAAAGCAGCATTTTGTGATGCGATCAATGGGCAAAATGGTTGTCCGCAGATCGATGCCATACCGAGGATTTATCATGGTGCAGCAGGCCTGGGTAGTCGAGATGTTCGACCGGGAGATATCAATGCCATTTTTGACAACATGATTAACGACGGTCAGGACTTTTTCTGTGTTGGTATCAAGCATGCGTTGACACTGGAGCCTAAAACAGACCCGGATTTACGCCCCGAAGGCGCGTTTTCGATGCGCGGCCATTCGGTGGGCGGATTTGGTTCCGTGACGACAAACAAAGTAATTGCCACGATTGCTGGTCAGGTGTTTGGCAAAGATGTACAGGCTTATCCCAAATATGGTTCAGAAAAGAAGGGATTGCCAACCACCTATTATCTCACCATTGCAGAATCTCATATCTTTACTCATTCGGAATTAGAATATGTGAATTTAGCCGTCTTGAATGATACGAACGCGATCCTGACAGGGAACCCACTGAACGGTTTGGTTGAAGGTGGCGCTGTATTCATGCAAAGCAACTTCACCGACCCAGCTGATGTGTGGCAACGGATACCGGATAACTTTAAGGAAGTGTTTCGGGAAAAGAAACTACACTTGTACTACGCAGACATGGTGGATATTGCCCGGGAAGTTGCCTCCGTTGCCGATTTGGAAATGCGGATGCAGGGGATTGTGTTATTGGGGGCATTCCTGAAGCTTACGCCGTTTGCAAGCGAAAGTGGAATGAGTGATGACGAAGTTTATGCCGGTGTGGAAAAGGCATTGCGCAAGTACTTTGGAAAGCGTGGCGAGCAGGTTGTTCAGGATAATCTGATGTGCGTGAAACGAGGATACAGTGAGATGCAGGAAGTACCAGCAGATTTGATGAATCAATAGTGTAAGGTAAGATCGCCGGGGTATTTCAACCGGCGGTGTAAATTCAAACACCCTTTGGGGTTTACTCAAAAACGGAAAAAAAATGGCTACAGTCGATAAACCGTCGATCAATGAACCCAATGATCGCGATCCGCATAACAACAATTCATTTGGTACGCTCGTTGACGACTCGTACAAAGAAATCGAGTTGCCCGTGCTCAATGTTGGTGATTTTAATGAGCGCATCATACGTTCGTATGAGGATGGTGGTGCAGAGAAGTCCTTAGAGGCGGATCTTTCTGTTGCGCGTTCACTGATTCCAGCTGGAACGGCGGCCTATCGGGACTTCAGTTATGTTGCACCGGAGATTCCGGCCTACATTACAGAAAAATGTACCGGGTGCATGGACTGTGTCACCCAGTGTCCGGACACGGCGATTTTGGGCAAAGTACTGGCAGAATCTGACTTAAATGAAAAACTGGCCGGAATTTCGGACGAAGAAGACCGCGAAATGTTCGAAGGGCAATGGGCAAAAACACGTAAATACTATGATGCCCCACAGAAAAAAGGACAAGAGGGCGGTCGTTTTGCGATCTTGATTGATCCCAGTAAATGTAAGGGGTGTGCGGAGTGCGTTACGGTTTGTGATGACTTAGCCCTAGAGATGATTCCAAAATCAGAAAAGACGATGAATGATATTCGCAAGAGTCATCGATTGTTCAAGGAATTTGGCCCCTCGGATGATGCTTATATCAATGACAAGCTGTTGATTGATATGATGCTCAAAGAAGAGACACATATTTATGTTGGCGGTGCGGGTTCGTGTGCCGGTTGTGGTGAAGGCACGGCATTGCGGATGCTCTGTGCCGCGACGGGTGCCATGCATGGTGACCAATGGGGTATCGTGGCAGCAACCGGATGTAATACGGTTTATACGTCAACGTATCCTTACAACCCCTATCTTGTGCCGTGGACCAACTCATTGTTTGAAAACGCTCCGGCTGATGCGATGGGTGTTCGCGCCCGTTGGGATCAGCAGGGCAAGGAGAGCCAACCGATTTGGTGTTTAGGGGGTGACGGAGCGATGTTTGATATTGGCTTCCAATCGCTTTCAAGAATGTTGGCGACCGGCGAGAATATCAACGTATTTGTTATGGATACGCAGGTCTATTCCAATACGGGTGGTCAGGCATCCACCGCGACATTTACCGGTCAGAATGCCAAGATGAGTCTGCATGGTAAAAAGTATAAAGGGAAGTCGGAACGCCGTAAGGAAATCGCACAGATTGCCATGATGCATCCCTATACGTTTGTGGCACAAACCACTCCGGCACATACCAACCACTTCTATAAATCGGTTTTGCGGGCGTTGGAGTTTGATGGGCCATCGGTGGTTATCTGTTATACGACGTGTCAGCCGGAGCATGGCGTGGCCGATAACATGGCAGCTGATCAAGCCCGTTTGGCGGTGGATTCACGTGCGTTTCCCATGATGATGTATGATCCGGAAGCTGGAGATACCATCGCACAACGGATGTCGCTACAAGGCAATCCAGGCATGAAAAATGACTGGTGGTCCAATCCCAAGACAAAGGAAGAGGTTACCTTCCTTGATTTCTGTCGCAGCGAAGGTCGGTTTGGAAAGCATTTTGATAAAGATGGTAATCCGTCAGAAATTCTGGTGAATGCCACGCAAGAACGACTGGAAAACTGGCGATTACTACAGGAATTAGCAGGCGTTATCTAGGATAAAACGAATGCTCGGTTTTTGAGGAGCCAGGGACGGTTCGCTTTGGAAGCGAGTTT
Organism: Planctomycetota bacterium; assembly: GCA_036150515.1. Classification (GTDB taxonomy): domain Bacteria; phylum Planctomycetota; class Planctomycetia; order Pirellulales; family Pirellulaceae; genus UBA721. Next base: position 4,074 of record JAYZPA010000095.1, on the reverse strand, counting down.
GTACCCCCTTGGAACTCATCCTATGGCTCACCTCGATCCATCATCTAATGAAGTGCCCGCCAGTTCCGTTCCTCATGGGCAAGATGAGTTACACCGTGGAAAAACCGTTCCGCATAATATGCCGTTGTATTTGTCCGCCGTCTGGCAATGTGAGTCGACTGAACAGGCCGACGCCATTCTGTCAGGATCCGAACCGGGGTTTGTTTATCAGCGGGACGGACATCCCAATGCCACTCAGTTTGCTCAGGCCTGCCGATCTCTCCACCGTGCTCAGCACGCGACCATTACCTCCTCAGGCATGGCGGCGTTGTCTTTAGCCGTGCTTTCACATCTCCGGACGGGAGATCATGTCGTTCTCAGTAATCAGCTGTATGGGCGAAGTACCGTCTTACTGGCGGAAGAACTCCAGCGACTGGGAATTGCCCATACACAAGCCGATGCTGGTGATGTTACCGCGGTTGCCGAGGCTGTGCGGTCGCAGACAAAAATGATTGTGGTGGAAACGATTGCCAATCCGCTGTTACGGGTGGTCAATATTTCGGCTTTGGCGACACTCGCTCATCAACATGAAGCGAAACTGCTTGTCGATAATACATTTGCCACGCCGGTGATTTGCCAGCCGTTGGTTCAGGGCGCCGATCTGGTAATCGAAAGCGTCAGCAAATTCATGAACGGACATGGTGATATTATGCTGGGCATGCTTGCCGGTAATGGTGACCAGTGGGACCGAGTGGATGCGGTGAACTCGACCTGGGGACTGGCCAGCAGCCCGCTGGAATGCTGGCTTGCGTGTCGGGGCGTTTCGACTCTGGCATTGAGGATTCGTCAGGCCTGTGAGACCGCCCAGACCCTTGCTGAGTATTTGGACAACCATCCACAGGTAGATCGTGTGATTTATCCCGGGCTGGAAAGTCATCCGGATTATGAACTTGCCCGAAGCCAGTTTGACGTTGGTTCAGGTCATGTCATAACCTTTGTGATGAAAGAGGGACGAGCCGCAGCAGATCGGGTTATGCGTGGAAAAGCACTCGCTTTTTGTCCCTCTTTAGGGGATGTCACCACAACCATAAGTCACCCGATTTCTACGAGCCATCGCGGGCTAAATGCGGATCAGCAACAGGAACTTGGAATCACTGGCGATATGATCCGTCTGTCCGTTGGCATTGAAGACTGCCAAACGGTGTTGGAAAACATTGAAAATGCTCTGAAAACAGAGTAGATAAGCCGTAATTTGCTGTAAACCGCTCTAGTGTTCATGGGGAGGGTATTTTACACTTTAGGTTGCATCGAAGGGGTGTAGAGCGATTGTTTTTTAATGGCAGGAATTTCGGGCGAATACTATATGAATAAGAAAGAAGAAGCACTCGAAGTTGAGGGCACGGTAACCCAAGCACTTGCAAATACACGGTTTCGCGTGCAGTTGGATAACGGTGCCGAAGTGTTAGCTCACGTAGCTGGTCGCATGCGAAAACACTTTATTCGGATTGTTCCCGGTGATAAAGTGCGGGTAGAGCTTTCTCCGTATGACCTGACCAAGGGCCGAATCACATTTCGCGAACGGTAAATGTGATTTCTAATTTTTCATAAAAAACTATAAATAAAATGCCCCAGACTACGTATAAAATAGTCTAATAGGTTTGCAGTAGAAACGGATGCTACCGCTTTTCTGAATGGATTTTAACTGCACTTTTTATCGGTTCCTAGTAGCATCCTTCTAATGGAACTATCATGCTCCTTGTTCCGAATAGTGCTTTTTTTGGAGAATTTTTAACGTGAAGACATTGAAACAAACCTGGATGATGGCAGCTGTTATCGTAGGATTGGTCATACCCCAACTACAACTGCAGGCTCAGACCGCCACAAAGCCGATGGCGGTTGTGGCAATTAATAATTACAACGATTTGTCCAAGGATTTATCTTATTTACTTGAGCTCGTTGGTCCTCCGGGGACAGCTCAGATTCTAGAGCAACAGGGAGCAGGTTTTGCTCAAATGCTGGACACGAGCAAGCCCATTGGCGTTATTGTCGAGTCAGACGGTATTTTGGGCGCCAAATTGCTGGGGTTCATTCCTACCAACGATGTAGACCAGATTTTACAGTTGCTAGCCGGATTTGGCTTTCTTTCTCAACCTACGAGTGATGGCCTGATTGAGGTGGATGCGGCCGGCGTACCAATTTATATCAAGAAAGGTACTGGCTGGGCGTTTATTTCAAACATGAAAGAGACATTAGCCACAACGCCTGCGGATCCGGTTGCTTCATTGGGTGGTTTGGACAAGCAATATGATGTTGCGATTAAAGGCAATATTGACGCAATTCCTGAGGTATTTAAACAGCTGATGATGAGTCAAATCCAGGTCGGATTACAACAGTCGTTACAGCAACCACTGCCGGGAGAAACGGAAGATGCATTTGAAGCGCGTCGGGCAGTTGCCATGCAGTCCATCGAGGACATGCAAAAGATGGTCAATGAATTAGAATCGATGACCGTTGGCTTTAATATTGATCAGACGCGTCAGTCCGTTTATGTCGATTTCGGAATCACGGCCAAAGAGGGAACGGACACGGCAAAGCAATTTGACTATTCCGGAACCACGACCGATTTAGCGGGTTTTATTTCTGAGGATGCGGCAATTCAGCTTAATGTAGCATCTACGTTTGATACGTCTCAGGCAGAGCAAGCCAGTATTTCGCTGGAAGCATTGCGAGCTCAGGCGATAGAACAAATCAGAAATGACCAGGCAGTTCCCAGTGAAGAGCTGCGTGCCTTGGCTATCAAGGCGATTTCTACATTTTTTGATGTTGGTAACGCAACGCTGAAAACCGGAAAAATAGATATGGCCGGCAATGTTGAAATGAGCTCGAGTAATTTTACCGTTGTGGCAGGAGCGTTTGTTCCTCAAGCCGAACAACTTGATGAGATTGTTCGCGAGTTTGTCAAGATTGCGTCAGAACAGGATCCGTCCTTTCCGGAAGTGGAAATTGACGCATTGAAGTTTGGAGACGCATCTTTTCATCTGATGAAAATTCCGGTCCCGGAATTTGAAGAGGAGGCGCGGGCGATTTTTGGTGATACCATCGAAATCACGATAGGGATGGGTGCAGACCGTCTTTATCTTGGTGCCGGTACCGGTAATCTTGATCGGATTAAGGCTGCGATTGAAAAATCCGCTGCCAATAAAGGCAAGGAAGTACCAGCGGCTTTGTTGGTTGGCTCGGTGAGTAAGGTTTTAATGTTTGGTGCGGAACAGACGCAGGATTTGGTGTTACAGCAAGCAGCCGCAGCCGCTGCTTCGGTTGCAGGCAAAGATAAAGCACGCGCGGAAGTGACTCCGATTAAAGGAGGCGCCCGGTATCGCCTTGAATTGGAAGCAGGTGTGCTTAAGGCGCTCGCGGTGGGATTTGCCGCAGCTCAGGCCGAAGCTGGATTGGACGATAGTCCTTTTTAAGTCCGTCGGCATTGACCGGACGAAACAAACGGTGTCGGGTCAAAGGCCCGGCACCGTTTTTTGTTTTGTCAGACGATGATTTTGTTTAGGTAGATTTTTTATGTCCCTTTTGACCTCAGACGTTTCCTTTCCCGTATACCGAGAAGAAATTGCCGGTTTATCGGTTCAGGAATTAGCCCGTCAATATGGCACACCAACCTATGTCTATGACGCCAGGGTGATTCAGCAGCGAATAGCGGCGGTTCATCAATTTGATGTCGTGCGATATGCGCAAAAGGCAAATTCCAATATTGCGATGTTGGCGATGATGAAACAGCAGGGCGTGGTTCTGGATGCGGTAAGTGCTGGTGAGATACACAGGGCGTTACGCGTGGGTTATCGCGGGGGTATGCGTGACGACGGCGTGCATGAGATTGTCTATACGGCCGATATTTTTGATCAGGACGCATTGGATTTGGTGGTGCAACACGATATTCATGTGAATTGTGGGTCCCCCGATATGATTGAACAACTAGGAGAGGTCGCACCTGGTGCTCGGATTACTCTGCGTGTTAATCCCGGATTCGGGCATGGTCATAGTCAGAAGACGAATACGGGCGGAGCTCAGTCCAAGCATGGAATCTGG
>JAYZPA010000094.1:0-22861 GCA_036150515.1 Planctomycetota bacterium | reverse complement strand
AGGGCGAACCTGCATCACAAAGCGGCCCTCCCGGACCGCTGCAATGAAAACATTGGATGCGTAGGAACTGGCGGCGCCCGGAGATGGAAAAGGTGAAATAATAATGGGTAATCTCAGTGCCCGGAAATCCAGTCCCAAAGTAGTGCGGTAATAGTAACCTAACCGTTCGATTGCCGCTTTGGTGAAACCGTAGAATCCACGAGGCCATTGAGGATAGTCTTCGGGCACCGGATCCGGCAGCGGGCTGCCAAAGGACGCTAATGAACTGAGAAAGATTACCCGGGAAACGTCATGACGCAGGGAAGCTTCGAGTACCGAAAACGCCCCCTGCATGTTTACGTTCCAACTTGAGGTGCGATCGTCTTCGCTTTGGCCTGACAACAGGGACGCAAAATGCAGGACAATATCCGGTTTAAAAAGAGCCACGGACTGTTCTACGGCGGCAGGATCACAGATGTCGGATGATTCAAAACGGCTGTTTTCGCTGGGAATCATCAACGGCTCAGACGCGATGTCCGTAAGTAGAACCTCCGCGTCTGCGGGAAGAATGTGCGTCAGTTGACAGGCGATGTTTCCTGCTCCGCCGGTGATCAGATATTTCATGGGCTCCTCCGTTGATGCAGTTTAACAGAATGGAGCGGCTCATGAATGTGGAGACTCAGTAAGAAAGTAAAAGTCCGGCAGCATGACGGACGTCGCTCATTAAATATGCATCGCGGTTGGGTTGCGGGTCATTCCGATAGAATCACGGCCGTTCCGTAGGCCAGCATTTCCGCCGATCCCTGCATGACCATACTGGTCGCAAAACGAACATTAAGAACGGCATTGGCACCCAGAGATTCAGCCTCTTCCATCATGCGATCCAGCGCTTGTTCGCGAGATTCCGCAAGGAGTTTGCCATATTCGTGGATTTCGCCGCCGACCAGAGTCTTCAAACCGGCCATAATATCCTTGCCAACGTGCCTTGCCCGGACGGTATTACCTCGGACCAGTCCGATGACCTGCTGGACCTCGCGCCCCGGCACGTCGGGCGTGTTGACGATTAGCACTTTACTCATATCTGAACATCCTTATATCGATCCGTTTTTGATTCGATACGCCTTTGGCGCATGACGGAAAACAACAATAATCCGGTTCCTAAAAGTATGCCAAGACCTGCTATTTTTACGAGCACGTTTTCGTCGTCACTGGTAGCAAATTCGTATATACCGTAGCTGATCAGAAGCAGGTATGAAAGGATGCAGACGACCCACCCCAGCGAACGTGATGACCGGGTCGTTGTATCCGGTGCATGCTCACTCCATTGAGTGGTCTTGGAGTGTGTATAGTCCAGCTTGGAAATCTCGGTTTGCAGTGCTGCCAGTTCGTCATGCTGAGCACGATAGTCCGAATCCACCGCCATTTGGTGTTCGACGCGCTGGCGGTCCTGCTGCGTGATTTCATTGTCCAGATAGCCGGTAAGTAACTGATCCCAGTCGGGTTGGTTCATGACTCGGTTCCTTGTAACTTGAATAAGTCCTGACGCAATTGATTCCGCACTCGCGACAGGCGAGACATAACCGTGCCGATCGGAATATCCAACATGCTCGCAATCTCAGCATATTTCAAACCGTGATAATCCCGCAATAGGATTAGCTCCCTCTGCTCTCGCGGGAGACTTTCAATGGCATTTCTCACCGACTGGCGTAATTCTGAAGTTTCCGCTTGTTGATCCGGCGTTGGGGTATGCAAGTCGTTGGATCGCTCAACCGTTTCCTGAAGAATCTGCGGTTTTTTCTTGCGGATCTGGTCAATGGCGCGATTGCGGACAATGGTCAGGAACCACGTCTTTACCGATGCACGTGACGAGTCGAAGGTATCCCATTTCCGAACCAAAATGCTCAGGCTTTCTTGTGTCATATCTTCAGCATCCTGATGATTATGCAGTAGTTGGTAACCAAGTGCGTAACCGCTTTGTCCAAGCGAATTCAGAACTTCATCGGACGGATAGGTCGACATTTATTCTCTTTTCAAGTGGTCTGGATAGTATCTATACGCCACGTACCTCATAATATTCCCTATATTAGATAGGAAAGTTTTCCGGATGACAAAAGTGTAGTTCGTATTCGCCCTTTAATGAAGTGAGACATGATGTATTACAAATACTTTTTAGCCCTGATTATTCCCCCGATTCTGGGCTTTTTCCCAATTTCCGTTTTTGCAGCGCAGAAGCCGAATGTAGTCTACATCATGGCGGATGAACTTGGTTATTTTGAGCCTTCTTTCATGGGAAGTCAGACGATTCATACCCCCCGTATCGACGAGTTGGCGCGTCAGGGTGTGTGGTTCACTCAGGGTTTGGCAGGATCTTCGGTCTGTGCCCCGACGCGCTGTTGTTTTTTAACAGGAAAACACTCCGGCCACACTTCTGTTCGGGTGAACGGCGGTGGAACCCCGTTGCGAAGCGAAGAGGCGACGATTGGAACCATGCTGAAGAACCGGGGTTACGCCACCGGAGGTTTTGGAAAATGGGGATGTGGTGGTCGCGGTTCAACCGGGGTTCCGGAGGATCATGGGTTTGACTTGTTTGTTGGTTATTATGATCAGGTTCACGCACACAGCTATTACCCGCCATACATCATTGAAAATAGTCGTGAGTTGGTGTTACCCGGAAACCTCGGCGGCGATCAGGGCGAGACATACTCTCACTATGTGATTGTGGATCGAGCAAAACAGTTTATCCGGGATCATCAGGCAGAGCCGTTCTTTTGTTATTTGCCGATCACCCCGCCGCACGGGATGTTCAATATCCCGGACGAGGATCCTGCCTGGGAAAAATACCGCGATGAGGACTGGCCCGAAGCTGCCAGACGTTATGCAGCGATGGTTAGTATGGTGGATCGTCAGGTTGGCGAGATTGTCGATCTGTTGCAGGAACTGAAGCTGGCTGAAAACACGATCGTGTTTTTCAGCGGCGACAATGGAGGTAACGACTATTTTAAATCGAGCGAGCATCCTCGTGGCCTGCATGCGGCGAATGTGCATCCGGAAACGGGTGATGAATTTCGGGGAACGAAAGGGACGTTGTATGAAGGGGGGCTGCGGATTCCTGCTCTGGCATACTGGCCGGGAAGAATTGAAGGAGGGCGTGTCAGTGATCACCTTTGGTATTTCCCCGATATCCTCCCCACCGTCGCGGATATCACCGGATCCAAAGCACCACGGGATATTGATGGGATTTCATTCTGGCCGGAACTCCAGGGAAAATATTCACATAGGAAACAAGCCCAGCATGACTATTTGTATTGGGAAATTGGAAGCCAAAGGGCCATGCGAATTAAACACATGAAGGCCATTCAACCCGGTGCCAAACGTGACTGGGAACTGTATGACCTGTCCGCCGACATCAGTGAATCGGTTAATTTGGCTGAGCAACAGGTGGAGTTACTTGAAGCGATGAAGGTGCTGGCAGATTCGGCTCATACCGATGCGAGGGAGGGAACATTCGCGGATCGTGCTAATCATGAAAAAGATCGGCAGGCAAAATGGGGGTCTACGCGAACACCTGTGTCACCCCAGAAAGTTTCGAAGCTGGATCCCATGGGACTGATTGATCAGAGTCAATGTAAGGTCGTGTCCTTCAGCAGTCAAAGCACCGCGGGAAATCGGTTGGCCCGATATGTACTGGATGGAAATCCTCGCACGCATTGGCATACGCAATACCTTCCGGAGTTGCAGAAACAACCTCACCATCTGGTGATCGATTTAGGGAAGGTACGGTCCGTCACCGGGATTCGGTATCTTGCCAGACAGGATGGGGGATACAACGGTGCCATCGCCCGGTTTGAAGTCTATGTGAGTCAGGATGGCCAGCAATTTGAAAAACCGGTGGCGGCCGGTACGTTTCAACGTAACCGCAATAGCCAACAACAGACCTTCGGTGAGGTTTCGGCAAGGTATGTAAAATTAGTTGCTCTGTCGGAAGTCAACGGCGGTCCCTGGGCATCGGCAGCCGAGATTGGAGTTGTTGGAAAGTGATCCATCCACGGTTGAATTTGATTGCATTGGTCTTCGTTTGCCTGTCATGGAATTTGGACTCAATAAGGGCTGCGGAACCGGTACGCTGTGAAGGCGTCTACCCGCACCATTTACAGGGAGTTTGTCGGGATGCCGACGGGATTTTGTACTGGTCCTTCACCACCACCCTGGTCAAAACAGATGCCCGGGGTAAGGTTCTCAAACAAATCAAAGTCGCCAGCCACCATGGAGACTTGTGTTATGTGGATGGTCGTTTGTTTGTGGCTGTGAATTATGGACAGTTCAATAATCCGGAGGGAAACGCTGACAATGAGATCGTGGTCTACCAGGCAAATACATTGGAAGAACTGGCTCGCCATAAAACGCCACAGGTCAAGCACGGCGCCGGTGGAATTGCGCACCACGATGGAAAATTCATTGTGGTAGGCGGTTTGCCTGACGGTGTCGAGGAAAACTATTTATATGAATACAATGCAGCGTTTAATTTTCAAAAAAGACATGTACTCGATAGTGGCTGGACCCGTCTGGGTATCCAGGCGGCGGCATTCGCCGACGGTGTGTGGTGGTTTGGATGCTATGGAAATATATTGTTAAAAGCGTCGCCTGATTTTAAGATGCTGGGTCGCTATCAATTTGACTGCGGTTATGGAATTGAACAAGCCGTTGGTGGAGGACTGTTGACCGCGGGTGGACAGTGTGCTGCCGACGTGGGTTGCTCGGGCTGGATCACCAGAAAATTAACTCACCAAATGATTCATCAGCAGTTGACGCAACCCTTAACGCGAATCGGTTTTGGATCGTGTTTAAAACAGCAGAATCCGGCACCCCTGTTCACCGATATTCTGGATTACCAGCCGGAATTGTTTCTGTTCATGGGAGATAACATCTATGGCGATTCTGATGATATGGCTGTGTTGAAGGCGAAATATAAAGTGCTGGGGGAAAAACCCGGGTTTCAAAAATTAATGCAAGAATCCGTCGTCCTGGCAACCTGGGATGACCATGACTATGGCATGAATGATGGTGGAGCCGGATTCGTACAACGTGATGCATCCCAACAGGTCTTCACGGAATTCTGGAAGGATGTGCCGGATTCACCGCGGCGTGAGAGATCCGGCGTGTATGATGCACATGTTTTCGGACCGGCTGGTAAACGTGTCCAGATTATTCTTTTAGACACACGGTATTTCCGTTCCGATCTCAAGACCGGAACGCGGCGTGTCGGAGGACCTTACTATCCCGATAAGAACCCGCAGCTAACGATGCTGGGCGATGTACAGTGGCAATGGCTGAAAAAACAACTCCAGCAGCCGGCTGAAGTCCGGATTCTGGTCTCCAGCATTCAGCTGGTTCCCACGGCGGCCGGACAGGAAACGTGGGATAACCTCCCTCTGGAACGGAAGCGGTTTCTGGATTTGCTCACGCAATCGCGGGCGTCGGGATTGTTTGTTGTGTCCGGAGACCGCCACTGGTCCGACTTTTCCCGAATGACGCAGGGCGTGCCTTACCCCCTCTATGACTTTACCTCCAGCAGCATTAATCAACTCCATCCACGGGGAACGCCGACGGACAATCCTCACCGGTTACTGGACAAGACATTCCACAAAGAGAATTTCGGAACGATTGATATCGACTGGAGTCAGGACGATCCTCAAATCCAGGTTGAAATTGTGGATGTTCAGAGCAAGGTGCAAATGTCACACTCCTTCAAACTGAGTGAATTGCAGGTTGGGCGGAAGTAAAGCAATCTGAGTTGGAAGTTGCCATTGTCCTAAGGGATCGCATCGATGACTTTTTTTGAACTGACAACGGAACAAACGGAACACTTTCATCGGGACGGTTATCTCGTAGTGAAGGCGTTGTTTGATCCGGAGGAAGTTGCCGGGTTGTTGCAGTTTGCTAAAGCGGATGAGGCGCTTGCCGGCGAGGCCTATGTGCGGCGTGACGGAGAAGGAGGTGAGACCCGCCTGGCTCTTAGAAACCATCTGGATGACGCAGTGCCCTATACGGCGGTGGTGCGTAGTCAGCGGATCGTTCATACCATGCAGACGCTCCTCGGTGATGAGGTTTACCACTATCATCACAAAATGATGATTAAACAACCCCGGATTGGCGGAGCGTGGGAATGGCATCAGGATTATGGCTATTGGTATAACTTTGGTTGCCTGTTTCCCGATATGGGAAGTTGCATGGTGGCAGTGGACCGGGCAACAAAACAAAACGGATGCTTACAGGTGTTACGGGGATCTCATAAAATTGGCCGGGTGGATCACGGTCAGGTTGGCGAACAGGTTGGAGCGGATCCCGAGCGTGTTGCGATTGCAAAACAGAGATTTGAATTAGTGGCGGTTGAAATGAAACCGGGCGACGGCCTGTTCTTCCATGGAAATCTCCTGCATCGATCCGATCAAAATCGCAGCGATCATCCGAGGTGGTCGTTGATCAATTGTTACAATACCCGTCACAATGACCCCTTTGTGCAGGACAGTCGGCATCCAAATTACTCGCCACTGGAAATCTGGGCGGACGCTCAGGTACGGGAAATTTTAATCAAGCATCAAAATGCGGCCGATGGTTAGTGCATTTGTAAAATGAGGAATTCAATCGTGTTTTCAACTGTGGGCTCCTGGAAAATAGGTTATCGATCTGTGTTTTTGGTCCTGTTCGGATGGTTCCCGGGGGTGTTTTCCTGTGTGGATGCCCAGCAGGTAATGGTGGTTCCCCAGATCCGTGCACATGCCCATAACGACTATTATCACAAACGTCCCCTGCTTGATGCACTGCAGCATGGATTCACCAGTGTGGAAGCGGATATCATGTTGAAGGACGGTGAATTGCTGGTGGGACATTCCCGATTGGAAGCACGCGGGGATCGTACGTTGGACGCACTGTATTTAGCACCGTTGGCAAAGCGGGTAAAAGAAAATAAGGGGACCGTATATCTCACACCCTCCCGATTTATCCTGCTCATTGATTTTAAAACCCAGGCGGCGGATACGTTAGCCGTGTTGCAAAAACAAATCCAACCCTATCGATCTATGCTGACCCGATACGAACAGGGCACAGTTCATCAGGGGGCAGTTACGATTATTCTTTCGGGTAATCGCCCGGTTGCCGAGGTTGCCAAACTTGACGACCGGTATCTCTTTATTGATGGCCGTTTTCCTGATTTGAACAACGACATTACAACCGATCTTGTTCCGTTGGTCAGTGCACCCTGGAATCGAACATTCAGCTGGCAGGGTTTTGGCACGATGTCGGATGGGGAACTGATGAAGTTGCGAACGATTATTAAATCGGCTCATGCTCAAAAGAAGCTGGTTCGTTTTTGGGCCCTGCCGGAACGCGAAAACCTGTGGCAACTACTCTATGATGAAGGTATTGATCTGATTAATGTCGATGACCTGCCTCGACTGGAAAAATTCCTCCAGAGGCAACCCGATTCCAGAACACCATCGAAACCAACACCGTAAAATGGGACTCGAAAATGCAGACGACGCCGATCACGACGGAAGACCTTGCGGGCAGTGTTATCGCGGTGCCTCCCCTGGCACGTCATGCCGATTTGACATTAAACGTTGAGGCGAATCGCCAAATTGTACAACATCTGGAGGCGGGCGGTGTAACGACACTGCTTTACGGGGGCAATGCACTGTTGTACCACGTCGCCCCGAGTGAGTATGCCGAACTACTGGCGATGCTTGAGCAAGTCGCGGCGGCCGATTCCCTGGTGATCCCATCCGTGGGATCGGCTTATGGAATGATGCTTGACCAGGCACGGATTTTGCGGGATACACGTTTCCCCACAGCGATGATATTACCGCAACCCCAGGTGGTTACCTTTGAGGGAGTGGAACGGGGCGTGGAAGATTTTGTACAGACGGCAGGAAAACCGGCCGTGGTCTATATCAAGCAGTTGGGATATCTGGAAGTGGATAATATAAAACGGCTGGTCCAAAAGGGTCTGATTTCCTGGATCAAGTACGCCATCGTGCGGGATCATCCAGCCGAAGACGAGTTCCTGCAGCGTCTGTGTGATGCCGTCGGTACCGACCTGATCGTCAGTGGTATTGGTGAACAGCCGGCGATCACCCACATGCGCAATTTTGCAGTGACGGGTTTTACTTCCGGTTGTGTCTGTATCGCTCCCGCTTTATCCATGAGGTTGCTGGCAGCGGTTCAGTCACAAGACTATGCGACAGCTGAGAGCATTCGGGGTCTGTTTAAACCTCTGGAAGATTTACGTAACGGGATTCACCCCGTACGGGTTTTGCACGCGGCCGTTGAGGGCGCCGGGATTGCGGCAACCGGCCCCCTTTTGCCCCTGATGGCTCCGGTGGACGATGAACAGCGTCTGGAGATAGCAACGGCAGCGGACAGCCTGTTGCGGCATAACTAAAACGCCCTGGCCCGGGGGATTATGATTCGTTCACCACAACGGTAACCCGGGCGATATGGCTACTGCCTGATTTTTTAAAAGGCCTGGGAAGAGGTTGCGCATGATTGTTTTTGTCAATCGTCCGACAGCGGACGGTGTATTTTCCCGGAGGAACAGGAGGCAACAGGGTTGCCCAGTGTGCGATGGTATACGGCATGGGCCAATGGGCAGGTTCGCCGGATTGGTTGTTAAAGCCATGAACCGTCTGCATATCGATGGGACCTGCAGTGCCGTTTGCATTCCAATCGGTGGGAGGAGGCAGGATCGTTGCGTCCTGCCAGTCACCATAGGCAAAACGTGTCTCTTCACGCGGTTGAGCCGGACTTGAGGGAGTAATCCAAACCTGTACTTTTTTCAATCCGGAAATGCCCACCTGGGCAAGGCCGGTTATGGGGATGGGGGTTCCCTTGGGTACCTCAGGGCTAAAACTGCCAAAACGGGCGATGGTCTTTAGCCAGCTATCCACGTCGTTATTTCCACGATTGTAGGTGTCGTTTGCATGGAAGAGGTTCGTAAGCGTGATGCGCGTCAGCCATTTTATGGATTTGAAGCCGTAGGCTTCCGGGACCACCAACCGTACCGGACCACCTCGAAGACCGGAAATCGGCTTACCGTTAAGTTTATACACCAGGGTTACCGGTGGCATGCCCGGCGGGTCTTCCAGGACCCGACCAATCGGTAACGAACTTTGGAACATCTGCTTCGGATCCAGATTATGGTAACCGTGGTAGAAGACTCGACGGATATTTGCTTTGGGCTCGGTCAGCCAGATGACATCCCGCAGGGGAACCCCTTCCCAGATTCCTGTTCCCAGGGGAGCGTCCATGTTATTGCAGGTCATGGTCTTGATGAAACGAGTGCTCTTTTTTTCCGCTAGTTTCATTAACTGGCTATACGTGAAGGCAGTATTGTCTGCGTGTGTGAATTGCTTTCCCATGGTAGCCGGATAGTCTGCATCACTGACGACTTCCAGTTTCCATGAATCCGTCGTCAGTCCGGCTTCTTTTAAGTCAGCAGGTGGCAGTTTGTAGGGTAGCGGATTCCCGCGTTCGACCGTTCCAAATTGTTCGGCGGGCGTCAGATAGTGGAGTTTTTCGATTAACTTGCGCAGTGCCGGACTGGCAAGATCCTGAGCGGAGAGATGTCCGGGCCGCAGGACGGATGTGGAACCGGCGGCCAGGACCGCCAGAAAAAACCGACGCGTGGTCGCTTGATGATCATCAATGCCATGAGCCATTTTATTCTCCCGTGAATGCAGAAATCCGTAGGCTCAATATAATCTAATCCATTCACATAAAGTAAACTCACACAAAAAAATGTTTTGTCGCTTTAGCTACGGGATGTCGCAGTGAACAAGTTATCCATTCACGTGAGCTGATCGAACGTGTGGTTTTCTATTTACGTTGGCGGTTCGCTTTTCCTATAATACAGACATGTTCCCAACACGCCGACAGTTTTGTCAGTCCACCCTGATGGCAGGCGGGGTCGGTTTGCCACTGTCTCAAATTTTACGGATGCAGGCAGCGGCAAGCGACCGCGACAAAGACGATACGGCGATTATTCAGATCTGGCTCGGTGGTGGTCCCAGCCAGTTCGAGACGTTTGATCCCAAACCCCAGGCGGCGGTGGATATTCGCGGACCCTATGGCACGATCGGCACGGTGCATCCCGGAATTCGATTTTGCGAAACGATGCCACGTACCGCGACCGTGATGGATAAGGCAACGCTGATTCGCAGTGTTGCACATACGACGAACGGTCATTTTGTCGCAGCCCATTGGTTGTCGACGGGTTACGAAGGTACCAATAATCAGGCCTCGCATCCAAGCAGCGGGGCGTTAACATCTCATTTTCGGGGGCCCAACCAGCCAGGAATGCCGGCTTACGTATTGTTGTCGGAAGAGCAAACCCGGAATCCCAATATTGGTGAAGTCATGGGCACAGGCCATCTGGGTAGTGGACATGCGCCATTTACTGTTTTGCAAGACCCGTTTCACTCTCCGTTTGGAAGTGAAAAGCTGGCTGCCGCCATTGGTAATCTCCAACTGGCCGATGATGTAACTCTGGATCGCATGGCGGATCGTAAAACACTGTTGTTGGAACTGGACACCATTCGTCGTGATATTGATGCGGCCCATTCGATTACCGGTGTGGATGAATTTAACCAGGTTGCTTTGGATATGGTGACCAGCGGGAAAGCGAGGCAGGCATTTGATTTGTCCCGCGAATCGCAGGCAACCCGGCAAATGTACGGTTCCCATCGTTGGGGGCAGTCCGCTCTGTTGGCACGGCGACTGGTGGAAGCCGGCGTGAGCTTCGTCACGATCAATACGGCGCCGGATTCACTTTGCTGGGATTGGCATCTGAATATTGTGAATGACAAACGCCCGGCGGACGGGAGTGAAGGTCCCAGTCGTGGAATGGATATTTCCGGGCCGCCATTGGACCAGATGCTGCATGCGTTGATCACGGATTTGAACGATCGGGGGCTGAATAAAAAAGTGCTCGTCGTTGTGTGGGGCGAGTTTGGTCGTACGCCACGGGTGAATAAAACAGGGGGACGTGACCATTGGGGTGCTCTGATGAGTATGTTGCTGATCGGTGGCGGTCTTAAAATGGGACAGGTCATCGGAGCTTCAAACGGGAACGGGGAAATGCCTGTCGACCGCCCCGTCCATCCAGAAGAAGTTTTGGCAACCATGTACCGTCATTTGGGAATCGACCTGCAGTTACACACAGAGACTCGCGAAGGTCGCCCGATTCCATTGCTTCCCGGTGGCGAACCGATTGCCGAATTGCTCTAATGACCCCTTTTCGTGTTGAACACGCCCCGATACACATTGCCTGATCTGTTTTGTCTGTGAAAGTGATAAAGTGGCCCCTGAACCGCTCAACCTAGATATAACCCTGTGTCGGGAACGCCAAAAGCGTGTAGGCGAGATGATGCAGGCACGTGGTGTGGATCGCTTGGTTGTGACCCGTCCGGAACATGTCCAGTATCTAACCGGCTTTCGACCCCTCTACCTGATGACGGCGATTGTTTGCCTTAACGCGGATGGACAGGTACTTCTGGTCGCACCGAATGTCTGCCCACCGCATTGTGCCGCAGATGAGGTGCTGACGTATGCTGCCCAGCTACACTCGACACTTCGACAGGAACAATTTGCTGCCGCCGCCGAATGTTTACAACAGTACCTGGCCGGAGTCGCGGTCGGGCAAATCGGTGTGGATGGATCTCAGTTCGGTTTGCACGCACTCCGCGCGGCCGGCGTCCAAACGACATCGGTCGACGAGGTGACGGATTTGGAGCCGGAATTATGGGAACTGCGACGTCGAAAGGATCCGGATGAACTGGCGTTGATGCGACGCGCCATCGAATGTACCGACGCGATGTATCAACGGGCACGCGAGATTATTGAACCGGGTACGAATGAGCTTGAACTATTCGGTGAATTGCATGCGGTGGCGGTGAACGTTGCCGGAGAACCCCTGTCAGCGCTGTTGGGAAACGACTACCAATGTAACTCGCGGGGTGGACCACCAAGAAATCGTGAGGCTGCTGCGGGCGAACTATATATTCTTGATCTGGGCCCGTGTTATCGGGGGTATTATGCGGATAATTGCCGGACGATTTCAGTCGATCGTAATCCAACCCCACCCCAATTACAGGCCTGGGAAGCGATTTTACCCGTGTTTGATATGATCCAGCGAGACGTACGCCCGGGAGTCAGCGCGAAAGAAATCTTTGAACGCGCAAGCCGCATCCTGGCCGAATGTTCTCTCGGTGAGTTTCCACATCATCTGGGTCATGGTGTTGGCCTTTACCCTCACGAAGCCCCTCATTTGAATCCCTTTTGGAACGATTGTTTTCAAGAGGGGGATGTTTTTACCGTCGAACCGGGATTATACAGCGACCCCTTGTCCCACGGATTGCGTCTTGAAAATAATTACCTTGTGACGGCCCATGGGGTCGAATTGCTGACCCCGTTTCCACTTGAACTTCATTAACGAAAGAACAGAATATGCTTGCAGGCAAAGTTGCTCTGGTGACCGGAGCAGGACGTGGAATCGGTCGTGGTTGTGCTCTGGAGCTCGCTCGGGCCGGGGCCGATGTGGTGGTCAATGATCGACCGGATAGTCCGGATTTGGCTGGACTGGTGGAAGAGATTGAATCTTTAGGACAGCAATGCTTTGCCGTTGCTGAGGATGCATTTTCGCGTGAGGGTTGCCAGCGTATTTTTGATCAGGCGATGGAAGCCGTGGGCAGGCTGGATATTCTTATCAGTAACCCCGCATTTAGTCAAAGATCAGCGTTTCTTGAATATCCCGAAGATCTTTGGGAAAAAACGCTGCAGGGTACGCTGACAGCAGGATTTCATATGAGTCAAATTGTTGCCCGCTCGATGGTCGAGCGTGGTGAGGGTGGCAAGATTACCTTCATTTCCAGTGTTCAGGGTGAAACGCCGGCAGCACTGAGTGTTGCTTATAACGCTGCGAAGGCCGGATTAAATCATATGATGCGCACCATTGCCATGGAACTTGCCCCGTCCAGAATTAATGTGAATGCGATTGAGCCCGGCTGGATTGATACTCCCGGTGAACGAATCACCTTTACCGAAGAAGCGATCAACGAACAGGCAGCGCAGTTACCGTGGGGTCGATTGGGGACACCGGCGGATATCGGGCATGCGGCAGTTTTTCTTTCGTCGCCGGCAGCCGACTATATTACCTGTACGGTTTTACCCGTGGATGGAGGAATCCGTTACCGGGGTTGTCGTGCAGATACCGTTCCGCAACGGCGGTCGGACTGACCGACTAGCCGGAAAAGGCGTTACGCAACAATTCCAGGCTCTTGGGAATGGCGGTTTGATGACTTTCTTCGCCCTCAAATTCAAGGGATATGAAACCACGGTAATTGACTTTTCGCAGGATTCTCGCAATCCGTTTGTAATCGATATCGAGAGTGTACCATGTGCCCCCACCGAAATATGTCTTGGCCTGAACGTAGACCGTCTGGGGTGCCATTTTGGTGAATTGTTCGTATTGCTGCTCCAGAAAATTTCCTGTATCCGCAGTCACCTTCAACCAGGGCGAATCAATGCTGTTAACAATTCGTAAAACCGCATCGGCGGTGCGTCCAATTCCCCAATGGTTTTCCAGGCCCAGCGTAATGCCACAGGTGGCCGCTTTATCAACGCATTTTTCGATGCTGTCGATCACCCATTTGAAACCATCCTCGTCGGTATATCCCGGTAATCGAGGCTCAATCCCCTTGTTTGCCATCAGGGTGTCGAAGTCTTTTGAAGTACCCCAGCGGCCGGTGTTAATGCGGATCGTGGGGATGCCCAGCGCATAGGCCAGCTCAATACATTTGAGCGTGTGGTCAATGTTTTTCTGACGGAATTCGGCATCGGGTGATACAAAACTCTGGTGGGTGGAAAATCCACAGAGGCTCAGACCATTAACAAACGCGCGTTGTTTGAGCATCTGCAGGTAGTCATTGTCTTCCCGTGTCATTTGTACGTGGAGTATTTCCACAGCATCAAAACCCGCTTCCGCTGCCAAATCAATACAGTCCTCGATCGGCAGTTTGGTGTCTTTGCGATATCGCCAGTAGGAATAGGTGGAGACACCGATGGGATTTGAATAGCTTTTGGCTGCCACGGCTGCCTCGGCAACATTTTCTACAGACGTTGTGGCGGCAATGGCGCCGGAAGCCAAAGCACTAGCGAAGAAGTCACGTCGATCAAAATGCATAGTTAAATTCCTTGAACAAGTGTCAGGTCAGTTTTTGAATAATATGAAATCAGGTGGAATACGGGAGGCGGTTCACCGGCGGTGAGTCATGCTCATAATTTAAACCAATGCCCCTGGCGGGAAACGGACATTCCCGCGTCGCGGACTCTGCGTTGTGCCGGACTATTGCGTTTCAAAGCGGCGTTGGTGTGATTCAAATGGATGAAATGGATTTTCTCGCGTTCGGTGTCGGTTAATTTGGCAAAACGCTGGATGCTCTCCGAAATAAAGGGGTGGGGAATTTGTGAGATGTCGCGACCCGGTAGTTCCGCGTTATCGAAAAACGTGCCGTCGAGATAAGCGCGATCCACCGCTGCTATTTCCTTTTCGATGCGGCGATCCCATTTTTCCCATTTGTCGATATCGGGAATAAACAGTACCTGCTGACGGGGACCTTTGATAACAAATCCGACCGTCTCGGAGAACTCGTCCCGATGAGGAACGAGTCGCGGGATGACCGTGATTCGCTCATTGAGAACCAGAGGTTGTTCAGCCTGCAGCGGTTTTAGCTGGATATGGTTGAGTTGAGACAACAGGCTCCAGGGCCCCTGTGTCCGTAAAAACTCATGGCATCGAGGCATGGCAAATACAGGTACGTTCTTGGCCCCCATGACTTCCCGACCGAGATGAAGCAGTCCGGTGTAGTGTCCCATATGGGCATGGGTGATCAGAATGCCGGATACCGGTGGCTGGGCATCAGGCCTCGGTAGACAGGTATCCAGCAGGCGTAGCTGTTCAGGAAAACTTGGCGTGCAATCGATGATCCATCGTTGTTTGGAAATGGGATCGATGATCCCCAGCGACGTCACATACGTGTCCGAATGTCCACGGCGAGTGAGAGATTGACAACAGGGTTTTTGGCAACCGGCTTGTGGATAACCGCCGTCCTGAGCCGTTCCAAGAACGATCACGTAGGGCGTTGTCGGATAGTCGGCTGCCGGGAGCGTCCAGCAGAGCGAGCCGAGAATGAAGGGGATTGCGATGAAGTTTGTCAGATGCATGAGTGTTTGAATCTACGGTTTTATTTGCGTTTTCCAGCGTTGATGGAGTTGGTTTAAACGCATTGCAATGTCCGGGTATTGTTCGGCCAGATTTTTCGTCTCTGCCGGATCCATAGCCAGATTGTAAAGCTCCGTTCCTTTACCACTGTCGCAATGCTCATGTTTGTTTTGGCGTTCTGTCGCCTCGGCATTGGCGATGACTTTTAGTTTCCAATCACCGTCGCGGATCGACCATTGGTGTCCGCAATCCCAGTGCAGGGTTGCATGTCCGGAACCTTTACCGTCGAGCAGGATACTCCAGATATCGGCCCCGTCGCAATGACGCCAGTGTTCCGCCTCGACCCCGGCGATGTTGTGTAGGGTGGGCATGAGATCCATTGAGCTGACGACCTGATCGCGAACAACATTGTGAGGCAGTTTTTCCGGCCAGCGCACAAACAGCGGCACGCGGACACCCCCTTCGAATAACGTGTACTTGGTGCCGCGTAAGGGGGTATTGTCGCCAAAGTTACAGGTGGACCCTCCATTGTCAGTCGTATAGATGACCACAGTGTTTTTGTCCAGTTTGAGTCTTTCAAGCGTCGTCATTAAACGTTTGATTTCCAGATCAAGATAATGTAGCTGCGTTAGATAGTATTCGCGGCCATGGGGCAGATTGGGCATGATGACACCGTCATACCATTCATAGTAGGTTTGTTTTTCAGGATCCCAGTCCGGAAACTTGGGAAGATTGTGTTTGCGTAAATAACGATCAGGCAGTTGCCAGGTAAAGTTGTGAACGGCGGTGAAGGCAACCTGCAGGAAGAAGGGGTGCTCGTCCTGATAGTGGTTTTCGATAAAGGAGCGTGCCCGAGTACCGATTTCCTCGGTCATATAGCCCTGCCATTGTTTGACAGGCGTTTCGTTATTCCAAACCGGCTGCATGGCCATTCTGGCAGCCGCCGCACCGAATTGGTCCTTGAGGTTTTCACCATGCTGTAAATAGTGGATTCGACCACCGGTGGCGACAAAACACTCATCAAAGCCGTGTTGCGTTGGCCAGCTGTAGAGATCTGGATTGTCTCGTCCGTAGTGGAGCTTGCCAATGTAACCGGTGTTGTAGCCCACGGACTTGAGGCCCGAAGCGATGGTGGGGGTCGCAGCAGGTATTTTCCCCTGCCCATACCAATAGGCTCCGAAACGAGCTTGGTTTTGACCTGTGAGTAATCCCAGGCGGGAAGTGTTACAAATTGGCCCGGTAACATAGGCCTGACTAAATCGCACGCTCTGTCTTGCTAATTTGTCAATCGCCGGCGTTTTCACATTGCGGTGAATTCCCAGACGGGATTGATCCGCATAGCCATGGTCATCACTGACGATCAACAAGATGTTGGGGCGTGACGACTGCGCGGGTAATTCCAAACAGAATACAAAAGACAGAACGACGAGTGTTCCGCAAAACCATTTCATGATGCGATTCCTTCAGATGGCCATCGAGTGTGAACGGCAGTGTTTTAGGGGCTGTACCGGTCAATCGATTATGAGACCTTATTGGTTGGTATTCAATAGCCAAAAAATGATACAGCCGGAAGAAACGGGTTTTGTGTTAAACTGGCTTGTTGGGGTAACCGCACGGGATACATCATTGGTTTCAGGACGGAGCAAAAACATGAAGCGGCTGATTGGGTTTTATCTGGGATGCACGTTGATGAACTGGTTGTGGTTCACTGTCGGTAGCTGTAGCAGTGATGAGGTCGAGATACCACAGTTTCGTGAAACGGGCACATTCGCAGCACCTCAGGCTCACCAGGCGGCCGCGGCAGATAGAAAGTTCATCTATGCCATAACCAATACCGTCGTTGCCAAATATAGTCGCAAGACGAGGCAACCGCTTGCGGTGAGTGTCGGAGATGCGCTCCATTTAAACAGCGGGTATGTGTATCGAGGGTCTTTGCTGTGTGCTCATTCCAATTACCCTCGAATTCCGGAACAAAGCCAAATTAAGATTCTGGACCCGAAATCAATGCAATTGACGACATTTCATGATTTTGGAGACTATGGGGGGAGCCTCACCTGGGTCGTCCGCGTGGGAAACCGATGGCTGTGTAATTTTGCCAGATATGATGAAAACAATGGTGACACATTTCTGGCCGAGTTTGATCGCAACTGGTCTGAAACACGGCGTTGGACCTACCCCCGGGAAATGATTGCTCAACTCGGTAAATACAGCTTGTCGGGTGGTTTGTTCCACCGACAGCGTTTGCTGGTCACAGGTCATGACGCTCAGCAAATTTACTTTCTTAGTATTCCTCAAACGGGCACGGTCCTGAGGTATATAGGTAGCACACCGGTCCCCTTCACAGGACAGGGATTTGCCGTTGATTCGATCACTGGAGGGTTGATCGGGATCAGTCGTGCCGAGCATCGGGTCATTTTTGTGAAACGCCGGCAGTAGCGGTTCTATTTTTTAGCCGGCAGCGGGTAAGGGAACGGGAACTTTTTAGGGAGAACCTGAATCTCCGTTGCGACGTTGTATTTGAATGCCAGTATTCCCGGGAATTCAAGTTCCACGTAGTAGGCAATCCACCCGGTATCCGGTTCCGGGACATTCACGGTGACCGTGTTTTCACCATCCAGTTTGCGGGATTTCCACTGACTCTCACGGAAATCGCGAGTATCACTGTTGGCCGTCCAGAGCGTTGCGGAACCATTTTCCCCTTTCCATTTAACGTGGAATTGACCATCGGCGCCCGTCTCCCATTTCACCGTCTGGAAGGTCTCGCCGGCAATTGATTTTTGAAAGAACGTTGCCACCGTTGGTGCAATGGTCGGGCCTAATCCATGACCGGCATTGGCCAGATAGTACAAATGTTTGGTGCCTTGCAAATCAGGAAAGTAGAGATTGGCGGCGTCGACCGTCCAGTAGGGATCGTTGGTTCCCAGGACCATGAGTTTTGGCAGCGTGAGTTGCTCGCGGTAGGAATAGGGATCCACAATGTTCTGAAGTTCCTGACCACGTTTCGTCTCGAAACGCTCGGGAAGATTAAATTTCAGATAGGGCTCAATCATCCGGCTGAATTTTCCATAGGACTGAATTTGTTGTTTCATTTGAGATTGCAAATTAAGCATGTCGATGACCATCGGCGCGATGGCGATCACCCGTTTGTCGGCCGCAGCGGTGAGCCACGTTGTCCAGCCACGTTTAGAAGCGCCGGAGACAACATATCGGTCGATCGTGGTTCCGGTTTTCTGCTTCATGACGGTGGTGGTCGTGTCCATTGCACGACGGGCACTTTCGACCATGGGTAACAACAGTGGCCAGTCATCACCCTGATTGGTTAAGAACTTGTCATAGGTAAAGGCGATTAGATCGTCTTCGTAACGATCGCCGTGTAGAGGTTGATTGGGTACTTGTTGTAAAATTGCAATCGGAGTCTGCGCCATGCTGGCGATATAGGCGAACAGTTGTGCCTCGGTCGAGTCCGCTTTGGGCTGGCCACTACGAGTGGACCCACCGGTAATAAATAACACGGCCGCGTCATCGTGTTTCACAACCGGAGGAACCAATATGGATAACCAGTGTGTCCATGGTGCATCCCGCCATGTTTGTGATGTCATCTTTAGCGAATAGGCTGTACAGGGGCCTACCTTGAACTCACCTATAGTCTCATATTGGTAGGCGTCATCGACAGCCGTCGTCCCGGCCAGGGGATGTTCTTGGGTGAACGCATTTTCCACACTAAGGCAAAACAGGAGACCGACGAAGAGAAGGAATGTTTTAGTACGCATGGTGAGTCTTTTTATCCAGAGGATTTGAAAAAGGAAATCAGCAGGGATTGGTTGCAATCTTTCCGTTATAGCGGTTTAAATAATAGATTGACAAGCACGAGGGAATAAGGAATGCACCACAGATGACTTGGATTACAAGAGTTTCAACGGTTCTCCAGGGTTGGGAAATTCTTGTTTTGGGACCTTTGGTCACGATCGTGTTTTGGCCCGCGGCCTTGCCAGCCTGGGCCTACATGTGGTCATTGTCAGTGATTACATTTTTTGGGTGCAAATGGCTTACCTGGAGACGAGCGGACTTGGAATCCGAAGTTACTCTGATGGGACATCTAACGTATCTGTTCGCCTGGCCGGGCATGGAGCCCCGTGGTTTTTTTGATCCGCGGACAACCCAAAACCATGTTTCTGCTGGAGAATGGATGTGGGCTCTGCTCAAACTGGCAGGGGGGCTTATCGTCTTGTTTCTTGTTTGCCCGTGGTTGTCAAAGACGGCGATCCCACGTTATGGGTTTGCCTGGTGCGGGATGGGCGCCATTGCGTTTATCCTGCACTTTGGTCTGTTCCATTTGTTGAGTTGTTACTGGCGGTTACAGGGCAGGACGGCAACGCCTTTAATGAACTTTCCTCTTGGTTCCACCAGCGTTGCGGACTTCTGGGGAAACCGCTGGAACATGGCATTCCGGGATATTACCCATCGTCATTTGTTTGGTCCTTTGACACGTTTGTGGGGACCTCGTCGCGCATTACTGATAGGTTTCTTTTTTAGTGGGCTGATCCATGATCTGGTGATATCGATTCCGGCGGGAGGCGGATATGGGTTGCCTACACTGTTTTTTATGCTGCAGGCTCTGGGAATTCTTGTCTCGCGGAGCAGGGCAGGAAAGCAGTTGGGAATTCATCGTGGGATCCGGGGTTGGTTGTTTACCATATTGATTGTCGTTGTTCCCTGTCCGCTGGTATTTCACCCGAGGTTTGCAACCGAGGTGGTGCTGCCGTTTCTGGATACTATAGGAGCTGGTTGAAGATGGAAAAAGAGAAAATTGTCTTTTGTATGGGGATCTGTCATTTTCTGATTTTGATTGCCTCGGCCATGGTTCCGATGAAACTAAACTGGAAAGAGGATCTGGCGGTATTGTCCAAACTGCACCGGCAGATGTACTGGGTCTATGGTGGCTATGTGGTACTGTCGATCGTTGCATTCGGATTGATTTGTGTTTTCAATGCGGCGGAAATTGCTCTGGGCAGTCCACTGGCACGAGCGCTGTGCGCCTACATCGCCGTTTTCTGGGGAATCCGTTTTGCACTGCAGTGGGTCTTTGATGCCAAACCGTTTCTTACTCGATGGTGGCTACGAGCGGGCTACCATGGATTGAGTGTTTTATTTGTGGCATTCACCCTCATATTTGGCGGACTGGCGCTGGGATATTAAATCCCTGGTGCGGACGCACTCTACTTGCGGGATGTACTGGCAACGGGTTTGCCATTGGTCGTTAGTACATGAATTTCGTGCAGGCCAATATTGGGTGAAAAGAATTCCCAGACCACTTTTTTGTCGCGTGTGATTTCAAACACGCGTGGTTTATTGGGGTCGCGCTGGCCGTAGCTACAAATTACGGTGTTCCCATTTGCCAAACGCTGTCCACCGCAGGGGTCCGCAAACCGTCCGTCGACATGGCTGTTGTCAACACGCCAAACCACCTTCCCAGCATGGTCGAATTCGACGGTTTTGTTGCCGTGGGTCAGATTGACCAGAACATTTCCGGATTTTAAGAGGATCGCGGTAAAGGGCCAGTTTTCAGCGGCTCGCCCGCCCAGTTCGTCCAGGTCTGTCTTGATGACGCGTTTTACTTTTCCCGTCGGATCGTATTGTTTCACGGCGAAACCTAACAGATGGGGCACCAGATAGTCGCCATTGGCAAGTTTGCGGGCCATTCGGGTCTGCATATGCCCGTTGTCGGTATCGGGTTGCAGCGGCACGTTCACCGCGATTTTCCCTTCGGGGGTGATTTCCAGAATGCGTGGTTGGGGACCGCGTTCCACCACCATGGTGTTGCCGGAATCCAAACGCACGACGGTCCCGAGTTCTTTATTGACGGGATTCAGTTTGTATTGAAAGACGAGCTTTCCTGCGCGGGTGTATTCCCGGGCTTCATTCGCAATGGAGACCAGGACGTTCCCGTTGGGCAGGACAAATCCATCGCGTGAACGTCCGGGAACCTGCCATTGGATGAGATTGTCTTCCCCGACGATGGCGGTTATCGAGCCGGTCACCAAAAACGAATGTCGGATACCCGTGGCACTTCGTTGCGTACCAACGACCGGTTCCGCTGCGCAGGCCACGCTGACCAACAGGGTAAAGCAGATGGTGATGATGCATCGTGGAAGTTGGGGATGGATCATAATTCAAATTCCGGAAGGTAAAGGCTGAGGGTGTCTATTCGGAGAGCGTCTTAATATGTTGCAGGACACGTTTGTGAATCTGTTGAATGGACCAGTCGGACCATAACGTCCAGTAGCCCTGAGGATACATTTCAAATTCATACCAGGTGCTGCCTTCCAGACGGGTGCGATTATCCGGTAAGCGGATCAGGCGGAATTCCCCCCGTTGACATCGCAGATAACCGTCTAAATGCGGCGGGTGGACGTGCTGGTAAGGACTTAATTCGTTCATCGGGGGTGGTTGGGATGTGACATCAAATGCCAAACGGTTCGGTTGGTCCCAAATCGTAATGGGCTCGACAAAGGCACCTGTGGAAAATTCACAATGGCGAACAGCGCCCACTCCGGTACCCTGAATAGTTGCCCGGACCGGATAGGCAATCCCCAGTTTAAAGTACCAGGCAGGAGGAGCGTCCAGATCGGAAAATCCGACAACATTAGGCCATACCTTTTCCGGCGGTGCATCGATTTCTATGGAGGACCGGACTTCATATAGAGGAGTTGGGTGATACAGGGCATCCGCACCTAAAAACACAGGAAAAATCACAGCGAGCATGAGCATATTGGTGACCGGCCGTATCGTTGTGATTGACATGGCATAACCAATTAATCCGCCCATTGCGGTCATGACCATGCCTAAGGGTAAAAGCATGGCAATGCAGATCACTCCTTCCGCTGCAAAGATCAATAAACACCCACAGAGAATAAATAAGGCGATTTGGGAAACTGCCATGCTCTGTAGGAAAGTTTGTCGGACAGGATGGTTGTAACTGTAGGCGGAGGTGATTCCGATGAGAATAGGGAGTCCCAGAAACAGGAAGTATCCATATTCTCCGATGACGTAGACGGTGAGAACAAACAAAGTAGCGGAGATGGCGCCGCTTATCAAAATTCCCCGCAGAGCACCCTTCACTTTGGTTGCCGCTCGGATCGGTTTAGATTCTGCCGGATCGCCTGTTGCCTGATGACGTGTGGGTAATATACAAAGCACCAGCATCACTAAATAATTGATGCCCGGCAGCAATACGCCCAGTCCCAGCAGGGCAGAGCCGGTTGCCGCAATCGACCGGCGGACACTCATCGAAACGGAAATCCATAAAAATGGCAGTGACCAGAAAAAAAATGCCCAGGCAACCCAGAATGGAGTTTCTCTGTAAATGTCACTCCGCGCCGTATATAACGGACTCAAAAAGACCACCGGGTCGTAAAAGTAACGAATCAGCGCTTGAATAACAGCTAATTCGATAAGGTACTTGAACAACATCAAACCGAAGCCACTCAGAATATAACTACGTCGCGTGACCTCACGTGACATCGTAAACCAAAGTGGAAATAAATCCCGAACACCGAAAGGCGGGGACTCAGCAGTCGGGGAATGGGAATCAGGGGTTTCCATCAAAATCTA
>JAYZPA010000093.1:0-9893 GCA_036150515.1 Planctomycetota bacterium | reverse complement strand
GCGGTCGCCAACTTTGATGTTATCGCTGTTGTCTCCCACCTCAAGTACTTCAACGCCAAGCTCATGGCCGGGAATTCGGGGGTAACTGTAAAACGGGAATTTGCCGAGATACCCACTAATATCCGTACCGCAGATTCCTACTCGATGAACGGCTACCAGAGCCTCTCCCGGCCCGGGAGCTGCCGCTTCTTCTATTTCAATCGATTTAAAGTGCTTTGGTTCTTCTAAAAGGATTGCTTGCATAAGGAGTACCTGCTGTGTGCCAATTGGTGCGTATTGGGTCGATAAGGACTCTATTATGTACCGTTGTATGTTTTCTAGAAACGGGAGGAGGAGTTAATTGACCTGAATAATCAATACAAAAAAATATAAGGTGCCCCTGAGGACACCTTATATTTTTTTCAGATTAACTCTGAGTTACTTTGCTAAATCAATACTGACTTAGGTTGCTGGCCGTGCTCCTGGCTGTGGGTTAGGGCGTTGTCCACCCTGACCACCAGGGCGTTGTCCACCCTGACCACCCTGACCACCACGATTTCGAGTAGGTCTCAGTTCTTCCTGCGAAATCTCAAACGGTTTACCTTTCATCGAATCGAATTTCTTCTTTTGCTCGGACGTTAAGACACCGACAATTTTGGTTTCCGACTCTTTTTGCATTTTCTGCATTTTTTCTCGGATCTCCTGCATCATGGCCTGTGCCTTTTCACGATCGCCTCCGGAAAACGCTTCGCGAACGCCACTGAACAACTCGGAAGATTGTTCACGGACACCGTTACTGATTTCCTCGAACTCCTTCTTCTGTTCTGCAGTGATACCCAGGTCTTTCTGAACAGGTTCTGTCAGTAAAGCTCCGGTTCCTTGAATTTGCAACCGAATTTCGTTGAGGCGTTCAATCTGCTGAGGCAACAAAACGTCTTCGACGGCCGCCGTGATCTTCTTGTTGGTGGCTTCTTGCTGCTCGCGGAATTTCTTGAACAATTCTTCTCGCTGTTCTTCTGAGAGCTCACGGAAATTAGGGCGTTCACCCTGATTTGCGCGTGACTCCTGGCGAACTTTCTCAACCGCTGCCCGAATGTCTTCTTCCTGCTCGTCAAGAATTTCAGCTTCTTTACGAACTTTTTCAATGGCAACGAGTTGTACTAACGAGATTGCTCGCTGACCACCAGCGCCGCCAAATCCACCGGGTCGTTGACCACCCTGACGCTGACCACCTTGACGCTGACCGCCTTGAGGCTGCGCCTGTAATGTTGGTTCCACTAGAACCAGCGATAAGATTGCAATCATTAATGTGATCATGCCTGTACGTTTCATTTTTTTGTTCCCAATGGAAAAGAAGAGTTACCGTGTTTGAAGGTTGATGTTTCATTCTTTGTTTTGTGCAGAAACATACTAATAATTTAACACAACAAAAAGTGTTGGGGTTCCGAGTGAAAACAAACAAATGAGAAAAAAATGGACATTGTTTTTGGTAGATCAACGTTTTTAATCGCGGAAATCAAGGTATTTCGGTCTCCGAGGATAATTTTCAGATGACTTTGACGGTTTGTGGCATTATTCCTGATTCTTTCACAATAAGGATTTTTTTCATGGAATCGACGTGAATTATAGGCTCAAAACGATGGTGTACTTGATACAGAGGGAGCGAATAGGCGGTCTGCAGTTACTGCCAATGTGTCATGCCAATATGACTTGCCGGTTACCGTTTTTCTTCAATGGAACGTGATAAAAGAGTGGGGTGATAAACTAATTCAATTTTTTTATCCGGACCATTTTACACGGGTATTTGAGAGGGTTGTACCATTTTTATCGGGAGATCCCGGATCGCAAATAGCGCGTTGGAATTGTATTTGGCATGCTGATTGCAAATGTTGCTAATGAAGAGTGATTCACTATTTCAGTAAATGTAACTTTATCGCCAGGAGAATAGAACGATGTTAATAAAACGACTAGATCCATTACAGGCAGAGTTAAGTTGGTTACAGGATGAAATGCAACGAGTATTTGGACCCGGTCCACGAAGGCAGCAATCCTGTCTGAATCCGCCCATATCCATGTGGGAAGAGGACGACGCTTTTCACGTCGAAATAGAATTACCCGGTCTGAAGGAGACGGATGTTTCTATTGAATTAACAGATGAAAATCGATTAATGGTGACCGGTGAACGTGTTTTACCTGAGGAGCGTAAAAGCAAGTGGGTATTTAACCATGGCAATTATGGAAAGTTCCAGCGTGAGTTTAAGCTAACGCAGGCCATTGATGGGGACTCCATTGCGGCTGATTTTGAAAATGGTGTGTTACGAATTGCATTGGCAAAGCGTGAAAAGGCAGCCGTGCAAAAGATTAAGATTAATGGTTAATCGTAAGGAACAGCACGATGTTCATTGACCCGATTTATCTGATGGTGGTTTTTTTGCCGACGTTGTTGATTTCCGGGATATGCAGTTGGCGTGTGAAGGCAGCGTTTGCCAAATACTCCAAAGTGGGATCCATGAATGGTTATTCCGGAGCACAGGCAGCTCAGTTGATCCTTAACGGCGAAGGTCTCGACGACGTTCAGGTCGTCGAGACCCGCGGTTTTTTAACGGATCATTATGATCCCAGCCGCAAAGTGCTGGCGTTGTCGTCTCAAAATTATCACGGGACATCCATAGCGAATATCGGAATCGCGGCTCATGAAACGGGGCATGCTATTCAACATGCTCAGGGCTATGGGCCACTGAAATTGCGATCTTCATTAGTGCCTCTGGCGATGGTTGGCTCGGGAGTGGGCTACGCAGTGATGGTGATGGGTTTGCTGTTGACGTTAATGGCAAGTCAGGCGATTGGGTCAACGGTCATTCTCGTGGGTTGTGCACTGTTTGGATTGGTTTTATTGTTCCAGCTGGTTACGTTGCCTGTGGAATTTGATGCCACTGCACGGGCGAAACAAATTGTCGTCGCGGCTGGTATCGTTCATCGTGAAGAGCGAGTGGGTATGGATCAAGTACTCAATGCAGCTGCCATGACGTACGTTGCAGCGGTGGTGACAACCCTTTTGACGCTTGCCTATTACCTGATGCGCGCATTTACCGGTCTCAGTGACGATTGAATGCAGCGGCACGATCTTGTGGTACAATCAGCAATGATCTTGACCAACCCGCCGTACCCCAACGACGAAAGGCAAAAAAATGATAAGGGCTGCTTTCTTTCTGGTTGTCACAGCATTGGTGGCGACCGCCTCCGTATCGGCTCGTGAAACCCCTCCCAATGTGATTGTTGTGATTACGGATGACCAGGGTTATGGAGATCTGGGTGCGCATGGTAATACCATGATTCAGACGCCAAATCTGGATAAGTTATATGGCCATAGTGTTCGTTTGACGGATTACCATGTCGATCCTACCTGTTCGCCGACACGCAGCGCTCTGATGACCGGTCGCTATTCGACGCGCACGGGGGTTTGGCATACGATTATGGGCCGAAGCATTATGTCCCCGAAAGAACATACGCTGGCAGAAGTGTTTCAGGATAACGGCTATCAGACCGGCATGTTTGGTAAATGGCATTTGGGTGATAATTACCCCTGCCGACCGGCAGACCAAGGGTTCACTTACACGTTTCACCATGGGGGTGGCGGAGTAGGTCAGGGGCCCGACTATTGGGGGAATGACTATTTCGACGATACTTACTGGCGCAACGGAAAGGTTGAGCCGCAGACGGGTTATTGTACGGATGTTTGGTTTAGTGATGCTCTGCGTTTTATTGAAAAAAACCGCAAGCGACCATTCTTTGCTTATATTTCCACCAATGCACCTCATGGTCCTTACCTTGTCGATAAGAAGTATTCTCAACCCTACAAGGATAAGGGTGTTGGCAGTCCTCAAGCAGAATTCTATGGGATGATCGAGAACATCGATGAAAATGTCGGGCGATTGGTTGAAAAACTAGCTCAGCTGAAACTAACGGAAAACACTATTTTGGTATTTACGACAGATAACGGAAGTGCGGCAGGACATCGCGTCATTGCTGGTGCGAAGTGGCAGGGGTTCAATGCAGGAATGCGTGCAGGGAAAGGTTCGGAATATGATGGAGGACACCGAGTCCCGTTTTTTGTTCACTGGCCTCAGGGTGAACTAGGTGGGGGTCGGGACGTGACCCAGTTGTCTGCTCATATTGATGTTCTGCCAACGTTGGTAGATCTCTGTGAACTGAAAGATCATGCTTCCGCCACACGAGACGGAACCAGCCTGAAAGCAGCTTTGTATGGAAATGAGGATGTGCTGCGTGATCGGACATTACTTGTACATTCGCAACGTGTCGAATACCCGGAGAAATTCCGTAAGTGTGCTGTGATGACCGACCGCTGGCGTTTAGTTAATAATAAGGAACTGTTTGATATCGAGAAGGATCCCGGGCAGAAACAAAATATTGCCGATGAACATCCGGAAGTCGTCACGCGTTTAGCTGCAAACTACGATGCCTGGTGGACAAGCCTCTCACCCGTGTTTGATCAGTTTGTGAGAATCGGAATCGGCAGCCGCGCTGAACCGGAGTCGCTACTGCATGCTCACGATTGGCATACCGAAGGGAATCTGACACCCTGGCATCAGAACCACATTCGACAAGGCGCCATGGGTACAGGCTATTGGGCGCTGGAAATATTGCAGGAAGGAACCTACGAGATTGAACTTAGACGCTGGCCCCGTCAAGTCAATAAACCGCTCGATACCGTGGAAGCAACGATTGAATTAGCCGGTCAGAAAATGACGATCGCGATTCCCGATGAATCGACTCAGGCGGTTACATTTGAAGTACAGTTGCCAAAAGGGCCCGCAGATTTACATACGCATATGAAGCTCCCCAATGGAAAAACACGAGGCAGCTACTTTGCATATGTCAAACGGATAAAATAAGTGCTTCCCCCGTATTTCCGGCCTTGTAACAGGATCATCTGCCCTCGTTATATCGTTCAGGGGAGGGTTATATCGATTAATCGGTATAATTACCCTATCTTTTCCATTTTTCCCATACTGTAGATTTTCACATGCTAGTTTGTGAACTATCTTGGAGTACAGGCCGCATTGGGCGGTATCTGAAATATTAACAAGATTTGTTGTTTGGGAATGATTGCAATGAAGAACGTGTTAACCAGGTTTGCATTTTTATTGAGTATTGTTATTGGGTCTGTAGCGAATGGACAGGAGCCTCCGAAGCCGGAGTTCCCACCGTATTCTCAAGTGTTACAAGGTTTTGAGAAGGTGATTTCCACGACAGGTGGAGTGCGCAGCATGTACACCTTATGGACGCGTTCCAAGGATGGCCAGGTTTTTGCCGAGTTGCCACCGACCTTTGCTCAGAAGCGTTATTTTATTGCGTTGACCGTAGCCAGTGGTGACCGTTTTGCCGGGCTACAATCCGGCGACCACTATGTGTACTGGCGGCGATATGACAAGAAACTGGCATTGATCATCCCCGATCTGGATACTCGGTCGACCGGAGATCCTGAATCGTTATCATCGGTGAATCGGATCTTTACAGATAGCATGCTGTTAAGTCTGCCGATTGTCACGATCGGTCCGAGTGGAGGCCCTATCATCGATCTTGACAGCCTCCTGGTCGGTAAAGCAAGTAAGTTCTTTGGGCCAACGGTCGTGAATCGTGAGATGGCTGGAATCTACAAGCTTGAAAAAGCCAAGGCGTTCCCATTAAACATCGAATTGGCATTTGAAGTCCCGACGGTCAGTGGCAAGCTGTCATCCCTGCATTACAGCATTAGCGAATTGAACCCGAAGAGTACATATCGCCCACGTGTGGCGGATGAACGCATTGGGTTTTTCATTACCTCCTACAGTGACTTAGGAAAGTATAACGACGACGAAACCAAAGTTCGTTTTATTAATCGCTGGCATCTTGAAAAGCGGGATCCACGATTAAAAGTAAGTCCACCGAAGAACCCCATTGTCTTTTATATTGAGCACACGACCCCCGTACGTTATCGTCGCTGGGTCAAAGAGGGAATTCAGAACTGGAATGCCGCTTTTGAAAAGATCGGCATTTCCGATGCCATTGAAGTGTACTATCAGGATAAAGAGACGGGCGCTCACATGGATAAGGATCCAGAGGATGTCCGTTATAACTTTGTGCGATGGTTGAATAATGACGTAGGTACAGCGATTGGACCGAGTCGAGTGAATCCAACAACGGGCCAGATTCTGGACGCGGATATCATCTTAACGGATGGTTGGATTCGACATTTTCGTTATGAATTTGACAATCTTCTTCCCAAAATGATGATGGAAGGATTCAGTGCGGAGACGATGAGCTGGTTGGCGAGTAACCCGCAATGGGATCCTCGCTTAGCTTTTGCTCATGCTTCCCAACGCGAACATCTGCGTCAGGAACTGATGGCCTCAGCGGGTTCTGCCTACGGTGGTCACCCCGCGACCCGAGTGGATACTGTATTGCTTGGTGACGATGAATATGATGGCCTGATTGGTCGGATTTCACAGGTCAACGGATCCTGTATGGCAACTCAGGGAATGGCGTTTGATGTTGCTATCATGCGTATGATTTATGAAATCCAGGCTGCCCAAAACGAAGATGAACCTGCGGCCGAAGAAAAGGAAGACGCTGAAAAGGAAGACGCTGAAAAGGAAGACGCTGAAAAGGAAGAGAAAAAGGAAGAGAAAAAGGAAGAGAAAAAGGATCCCGGCCCGATGCTGGACGGGATGCCGGAATCATTTATTGGTCCTCAGCTTGCCCATTTGGTGGCGCATGAAGTTGGGCATACTTTGGGGCTGCGGCATAATTTCAAAGCATCCAGTGCATACACTCTGGATCAGGTCAATTCAGTGGAACATCGTGGCCAACCACTCGGCGGCAGCGTTATGGACTACACACCGACCAATATTCGTCTGGAATCCGGTACCGCTCAGGGTGATTTTGCCATGCACGGAATTGGTCCTTATGATTACTGGGCGATTGAATATGGATATACATTTGAGAAGGATTTGAAACCGATCTTAGCTCGTGTGACAGAACCAGAACTACAATATGCCACAGACGAAGACACCGGTGGGCCGGATCCACTTGCGCGTCGGTATGACTACGGTAAGGATCCACTGAACTTTGCTCAGGAGCAAATTAAACTGGCGAACCACCATCGTGGATTGATATTAGAAAAATTTGTTAAGGACGGGGACAGCTGGGCCAAAGCTCGCCGTGGTTATGAGATTACGTTAAGTATGCAGTCTCGTGCCATTAGTATGATGGCAAACTGGATCGGTGGTGTCCACGTTGTCCGCGATAAGAAAGGTGATACTGGAGATCGAGTTCCACTGCAGGTCGTTCCGGCCGCTCAGCAGCGAGCGGCAATTGAATTCGTCGTGGCAACGGCTTTTCCTGATTCTGCATTTGGTCTGACAACGGATCTTTTACAGCGGATGACCACGGATAAGTGGCTGGATGGTGGTTCTCGACAGGCTGTCAGTGACTATGACTGGCCCATTCATGACCGGGTTGCGGCAGTGCAGTCGTCCGCGTTAACGATGTTGTTGAATCCAACCACATTGCGACGCGTTTATGATAATGAATTTCGAATTCCAGCGGATCAGGACACATTAACCTTACCGGAACTGCTTGATACGGTCAGTACGGCGATCTGGAGTGAGTTGGATCAGGAAGTTATGGCCGAGGTTTCTGCTCGTAAACCAGCAATTTCCAGTTTGCGTCGCAACCTGCAGCGGGAACAGGTTAAGCGTTTAGTGGATTTAGCGATGTCTAGCACTGGAAGTAATCAGGCCTACAAGCCGATTTCCAACTTATCGCGTATGCAGCTCAAGACGATTTCCAACCGTGTTGCCGCATATGTGGAAGCGAATGGCGAGAAGCTGGATGCTTATAGTGCCGCACATCTGGATGAAATTCAGACGACGATCACCAAAGCACTGGATGCGGATGTTGTGGTAACCAAATAGCCAACGATTGTGTGGCATGGACACCAATGTAAAAGAGCACAGGGATGAACCTGTGCTTTTTTACGTTTTCCATCTCTATTTCTCACTGCCGCATGAAATCAGGCAGCAAATTCCACTCGTCGATTGCCCAGTTGTCCCTGTAAACGCTGAACCAGACTACTATGCA
The DNA here is from genome assembly GCA_036150515.1 of Planctomycetota bacterium. Classification (GTDB taxonomy): domain Bacteria; phylum Planctomycetota; class Planctomycetia; order Pirellulales; family Pirellulaceae; genus UBA721. Next base: position 1,772 of record JAYZPA010000093.1, on the reverse strand, counting down.
TCTGACTGACCCGGCTTTCACTAAGGTTCAGTGTCTGCCCAATTTCTTTCATCGTCAGTTCTTCATAATAGTAAAGAATAATAATCAATCGTTCATTGCGATTGAGGCCTTTGGTGACCAGCCTCAGCAGATCATACTTTTGTCCTCGACGGGTCGGATCTTCACTTTTCTTGTCATCCAGAATATCGATCTCACTGACATCCTTTTCACTGTCGGTTTGGTACCATTTCTTGTTCAAGCTGATCAGCGAGACAGCGTTTGCATCACGCATCATTTTTTTCAAGTTCAGCAACGGTCATTTCCATATGTTCGGCCAACTCAATTTCTGTGGGTGACCGTCCTAATCTGTCTTCCATCAACTTGGTACCGGCAGCCAGTTTGGTCGCTTTGGAACGCACCAGACGGGGTACCCAGTCCATGCTTCGAAGTTCATCGACCATGGCGCCGCGGATACGCGGAACACAATACGTTTCAAATTTAACTCCGCGATACAGGTCATATGCTTTAATCGCATCCATCAACCCGAAAATACCAGCCGAAATCAGATCATCCAGCTCGACTCCGTCAGGCAGGCGTGCCCATACGCGTTCGGCATGATAGCGAACCAGTGAAAAATACTTTTCCATTAATTGGTTACGAAGATGCCTTTGACTTTGGTCTTCTTTAAAATCCAACCAAACCTGGGCAACATCTTCGGACACTCGTAACTCTTGCATTCAATCCTCCGTAGCTGTTTTAAGACCTGTTTCCGAATAAAAGTCATACGAACCTGATTCTCACAGGCGCGTACCACCTCCGTTGAAACCATGCGTCCAGAGAAAAATACTCTGAATAGGATTTCAGGGAGACCAGGACGTTGTAGCGTAAGATGAACCTGATGTTGCCCGTTGTGTGAGTCATCCATAATCGGATAACTCGGTACATCTTCCGCAGTTTAACACCCGCAAAAACGGGTGATTCCATAGCCACACATCGGTTAGAAGATATAACGGAGTTGAGGATAACTCCGATTTTTCGTGAAATAGGGGGAGAGGTGTAACGAGTTGATAGGGGTAGCTGTATAATTAAAAAATGAGAAGCCTTTCATGTAATTGGATTGTTGCTTTGTCGCTGGTGGTTACAGCCCCAATGACAGCTGACGAGCCTAACCTAAACCATACTTATGAAGAGTTAATTCTTTCCAAAACGCCAATTGCTTATTGGCGTATGGAATTGGACGAAGATGGTTATTTTCTCGATCGTGTTCGGAGTACACATCCGGCTTTAGGTACGCCCGTGGGAGAAGTGAAAACAGCATCCGGTCCGCAGGGGCCGACCCATCCTGGTTTTGGCACGGAGAAACACAGTGCTCTGGTGATACCAAATTCATCCGGGCATATTGAAATCGACGATCCAGGCAATAACAGCGTGCTGGATTTTAATCAAGGTGATGCGTTTACGGTTGAAGCCTGGGTGAGTCCCTATCAACTCAGCGGCTATCGATACATTCTCGGTAAGGGCCGTACGGGGCGCGACGGGTTTCCCGCGGAAAATCAAAATTATGCATTACGTTTGGCGGCCAAGGGTGAACTGAGTTTTCTTTATCGGTCGGTTGCCGAAGACGGTTCAGAGCAATATCATCGCTGGACCAGTTCTTCGAGTATTGCTGCCGGAGATGGTTGGCATCATCTTGCCGTAACCTATACCTTTGGAGAAAAGGGTAGTTTGCGTGGATATATTGACGGTGAAGTGGTTCAGGGAAAGTGGGATATGGGTGGAGATACAGGTGCGCC
>JAYZPA010000092.1:0-9433 GCA_036150515.1 Planctomycetota bacterium | reverse complement strand
AGAAGGCCAGGTCGCTCGTGATAATCCGAATTCAGCTGTGATTTGGCATTATAGTTCTGTCGACCGTAATGATGATGGTGACATTGGGTTTGAGGAACAGATGCACCGCAGTTGTGGTACGGTGGCGATCAAAGATGACTTGCTTTACATTTCGGATTTTAGTGGCTTACTTCATTGTTTGAATGCTCAGACTGGGGAGGTGCACTTTACCTACGATATGTTTGCCGCAGCGTGGGGCTCACCTCTGATCGTGGATGGTCATGTCTTTATTGGGGATGAAGACGGGGACATTGCCATTTTTGATCTTGCAGCCGATGCCACGGATCCGCTCAAAGAAATTAATATGGGCAACTCGATTTACAGTACACCGATTATTGCCAATGGCACCTTGTTTATTGCCAATAAGACGCACCTGTTTGCCATTGAGACACCGACCGCTGAAGATGTCGTGGAAGCAGGCAGCGGCGAATAGTCGGATATTTGTGACGGGATACCGCTCAGTAGGAGCAACGTGTTGCAAGGTTGGTTCGGTCGGGATATTATTTAACAGGCATTTCTTCGATCGGGACTTCCTGCTCCGTTTTTCCCCGAACCATATAATGATTCGTCTTGCCTCGCTTATTTAACTGAGCCAGCTTCTTGGTGGCTTCGGCCTCTTCGTGAAAATCGAATTGAGCGACGATTTTCATCGTTGGCGAGTAGATATTCCAGACCGCTTTTTTGCGTGTGTAGGTTTTCTTTTTCCGCGGTCGTCGTTTCTTAACAACGGTTTTGGGTGCCGTGTCCTGTTTTGCTACGGGCTCTTTTTTAACGGCGGCTGTCTTTTTGGGGGCGGCCGTTTTTTTCTTGGTTGCCGGTTTGGTACTTGTTTTTTTCTTAGCCGCTTTCTTCTTTGTACTTTTCTTAGGCGCCGTCTTCTTCGGCGGTGCCTTTTTCTTTACCCTTTTGGGGGCGGCGGAAGCTTTCGTTTTAACTGCTTTTTTTTTCGCCATGAACGTATTTCGCTCTGCATGAGCCAGAGGTATTCCAATAAGGATGTAATGGGTAACAACGATAGCCCGAACCTGATGTCAGGGAGAAACCGCCTGCTTTTGAGGCGACCTGAGCTATCGATGTTTTCACTATCGTAGTGAATTAGCCCAAAAAAGTAAAAACCGAAAGTGGTGATATTTGGAGAAGGTACCAATTTCAAGGGTAATTTACGGTGAAGGCAGTGTTTTTCGGCGCAATTGGCCACAGGCAGCATCGATGTCATTCCCTTTTAGTTGTCGAAACTGCACATTGATGTTTCCCTTTTCGAGAATTTCACGAAACGATTGGATTACGGATTGGGAGGGTGTTTCATAGGGCAATCCGGCTACCGGGTTATAGGGGATCACATTTAAGAGTGCATTACGGTGATTGAGGATATGGACTAATTGCTGTGCGTGCGACGGCTGGTCATTAATATTCCCCAGTAAAACATACTCGAATGTTAGTCGTCGGGAAGAGATATCGAAGTAGTGATCCGCAGCATTGAGGATGGCCTGAATCCCGATATTCTTATTGACCGGCACCAGTTGGTTTCGAAGAGTATCGTTAGGCGCATGCAATGAAACGGCGAGTTGATATCGAGTATCGAGTTCAGCGAGTTGATGAATTGCCTCGGGCAAACCGACGGTGGAGATGGTGATACGTCTTGGACTGATACCGAGTCCATCGGGATCCGATACGATATCGAGTGCAGGTAGCAGTTGATCGAGGTTTGCCAACGGTTCCCCCATCCCCATAACTACGACATGGCTTAACCGTTCCTGTTCCGGCAGGAGTCGTTGTAACATCAGCGTTTGTTCGAGGATTTCCCCGGTGGTGAGATTTCGATCGACGCCGTCGAGCCCGCTGGCGCAAAACACACATCCCATAGCACAACCCACCTGGCTGCTGATACAGATAGTGCGTCGGGCCCCATCACGTAGTAAGACGCATTCGATCGAGCCACCACCTTGAAGTTGGAGAAGCAGTTTCTCCGTGCCGTCCTTACTGGTTTGATGCTGTTGGATTTTGGTTGTCCAAATGACAAATTCACGATCGATGGTATCGCGTAAAGTCCGGGGCAGGTCACTCATTTCGGAAAACGCATCGACTCGACTCTGGAACAGCCAACGCTGAATTTGTTTGGATCGATATGCCGGAAACTGTTGATCCAGTAACCATTGATCCAGGTCGTTCGGGGAATGAAGGATGTGTTGCATAAGATTACACGACACGTGGGTCGATGGAATAGGAATGGGTGTCCAAATGTTGTTTTACGGTGCCATCGGTCAGGGCATCTTCGAATTGTTGGATTGACTCAAAAATTAAGTGGCTACAGAATTTAATGACCCAATTATGTAATAAGGGACTAATGGTGATTACCGTTTTCCCTGAGCGAAAGGCTTCCCACATTTCAATGGCGGTTCCCATCGAGGCTTCCGGGGCGAAAGCGATGACACAGTCTACTTCACGGCACATTCGATTGTGACCAAAAAACGTATCTCGTCCGGTGTCATCATCATAATCGATGGAATGATGGTGATCTGCCAGAGGATCGTAGACATCGGCACGGGGAAAGGTCTGCAAAAGTAGGTTACGAACCGTTTCGCGGTATTCCTGCGGTTGTATTTCTGCCTGGGTAAGGGATCCTTGCATGATCCCGGCAATAAAAAATCTCATAGTTCACTTGGTTTCGTTGGCGAATCAATCCAGAATACAATTAGGTTACTGCAGTGGTGGATGACGACGATCCTGCTGCAGAACAACAAGTTCACTTGTTGAGGTACAGTGTAGACCAATTTCAGAGGTAGGAAACCGTGGTAGAAATTCAAAATTCCATAATGAAGCGAAGCAAGTCAGAAAAAGAAGATCTTTTCAATCAGGTAATCGAGATGATGTCGATTCCTGGTAAAAGTGGGGAAGAGTCCTTAATATCGCGTTATATTCAGACGTCGTTGTTGGCTGCCGGAGCGAAACGGTCGGCGATTCGGGAGGATCGTGCTCACCGGCGGACGCGTATTAAGGGACAGGTTGGGAATCTGGCATTTCATTTACCCGGTACGATTCGTGCACCACGCAGAATGTTGAGTGCGCATTTGGATACGGTGCCGATTTGTGTAGGGTGTGAACCCAGGCGTACAGGAATGAAGGTAACTTCGAGTAGCGGAGAGACAGGCTTGGGAGCGGACAATCGCGCGGGATGTGGAGTGATCCTTTCTGCTGCGTTAGAGATACTCAAAAAAGGTCTACCCCATCCTCCGTTGACGTTTGTCTGGTTTGTGCAGGAGGAAGTTGGGTTGCAGGGTTCACGTAACGCGAGTAAACGTCTGTTTGGAAATCCCGCTCTCGCTTTTAACTGGGATGGAGGTCAACCAGGAAAAATGACCATTGGTGCAACCGGCGGATACCGGATGGTGATTGAAATCAAGGGTCAGGCATCGCACGCAGGTGTCTGTCCTGAGCGTGGAGTGAGCGCCATTTCCATCGCAGCGTTGGCGATTGCCGATTTACAGACTCATGGTTGGCATGGTTCTATTCGCAAAGGCAAGCGATGTGGTACATCGAATGTCGGGGTGATTCGGGGTGGAGATGCTACCAATGTGGTAACGGATCGGGTACTGGTTCGTGTGGAAGCCCGCAGTCATCAAAAATCATTTCGCCGGCGCATCGTGCGGGAAATTGAAAGTGCATTTTACCGAGCCGCAAAAAAGGTGCAGAATCAGCAGGGTCAAACCGGGTCTGTTTCGATCGAGGGGAATCTGGACTACGAATCATTTTTGTTGAGCCCATCCGAGCCGTGTGTGAAGATCGCTTCGGCGGCTATCGCGGCTCAGGGAATTGAGCCAAGCAGGGCGATTGCCGATGGCGGTGTGGATGCGAATTGGATTACCGTACATGGCATTCCCACAGTTTCACTTGGTTGTGGCCAGATCAATGCCCACATGGTGAGCGAAACACTGGATTTAAAACAGTATTTTCAGGCATGTCAAATTGGCCTGTCAATTGCGTTGGGCTGCTCGGCAGAAGGAATCGTTGATGGAACCTGATGATGAATTATGCCTCTGCTTTCATGTTACCCGGCGGAAAGTTGGTAACTTTATACGGGTTGAAAAGCCCATCCGCGCTTCACAAATCAGTGATTGCGGGGGTGCCGGAACCGGGTGTGGATGGTGCCGTCCTTTTCTGCAAAAAATGTTTGAAGACGGGGTGAACGCCTGTGAATGGACGCTAAAATTGCCTACGCCACAGGAATACTCACAAAAGCGACAAAACTATCTGGATCAAAAGAAACGAAACCGAAACCTAGATAGTGATTAACTGGTTTAACGATTTGGCTTATCATAGGGTGTAACGGGAAAAGCCCTGTCTCTTCCCTTGATGACCTGATCTTTTGCGATGAACTCCATAGGCTTCCGCGGTTTGAATATTACCGATTCAGCGATAACCGATTACGCACAACTTGATCCGGATGTACGGTTGATGCTCGAAGTGCGTGATGATAATGCAGCAGCCTTTGAAGAATTAGTTTCCCGCTACCAGATGCGATTGATCGCCGTTTTTGAAAATACGGTTGGCCGGCAGGGTCAGGCAGAGGATTTGGCACAGGAAGTGTTTTTGAGAATCTACCGAGCGCGAAAAACGTATGTGGCGGGTGCGAGATTTTCTACGTGGTTGTATCGCATTGCTCACAATGTTGGTAGTAATGCACGTCGCAGTCTGGCTCGGCGGCATGAAGTTAATGTCGTTTCGCAGTCTACCGGTCAAATGTCCGTTCAACCGTTGACCCAAATGGCAAAGGAAGCCAGTGCGCTGATGCCCGCGCGGCAACTTGATGAAGTGGAACGTGCTGAAATTGTACGAGCGGCAATGGAGTCACTGAATCAACGTCAGCGTATGGCGCTGATGCTGTCCAAGTTCGAAGGAATGAGCTATGACGAGATCGCCAGTTCAATGGATCTCAGTGTTTCTGCAATCAAGAGTCTCCTGTCGCGAGCTCGCGTGAACCTTCGGGAAATACTCGTGCCGTATATGAATGAAGGAATACTGCCTGGCTCAGTGAATGAAGTGCTTCAGGAGTCACCTGTAGATGACCATCGCTCTGTGGACTCTGATTCGGGAGGGACACCATGACCGAGCAGAATCCGAAAGAAAATCTGACGGAAGAGTTGTTGCCGGAAGAACAAGTGGATCAGGAGAGCCAGCAGTTGGTCGCGTATCTTGATGGCGAACTTGATGCCCAGAGTAGTGTTGAGTTGGAACAACGACTCGCCGAAGATGCTGAATTTAGATTGCGGCTACAACAACTACAAAAGGCATGGGATTTTCTTGACGATTTACCACGGACTCAACAAAACGAAGATTTTACACGGAGTACGGTCGAGTTAATTACGGTTTCAGCTCAGGATGACTTACATGCAACGAAAAGAGAAGCCCTGCAGAAACATTTGATTTCCTGGACATTCAGAGGGGGGTTGGTAACGATCACACTGCTGGTGGGTTGGTTTGTTGGGGATTGGTACTTTGGGCGTGACCAGCGACAGTTGATCGAAGACCTGCCGGTAATTGATCGTCTTGATGAATTTCGATTGACCGAGGATCTGGAATTTCTTCAACAACTCGTGGAGTTAGGTTTGTTTGACGAGGAGTCACCTAGTGATGAGTAACCATAAAATATGCCGTTTGATCGTGATCATGGCGATTGCCGGGCTGTCTTCCATTGCAACGGCTCAACAGGAATCGGGATTGCCGCAGAATATTTATGAATTGTCGCAACTTCCCGAGAAGGAACGTCAGCGATTGAAACAGAAACAGATTCGTTTTGACCAGCTCGATAATGTGGAAAAGGACAAACTCAGAGAATTTTATCAGCGTTTGCAACAGGATCCCAATCGAGAGCGCCTCAATCAGGTCATGCAGTCCTATACTCGATGGCTTTCAGCGCTGCCATCGGCTCAACGTCGACAAATTCTTAGTTTGCCACAGAATGAACGGTTGGTAGAAATCGAAAAGCTCATCCAGGAACAGGAAACCCGTCGTTTTAAGGATCTCTTGAATACTCGATTGGATATGAGGGATTTGCAGATCGTGTCCCGCTGGTTAAATCAGTGGGTTCAGGCGCAACAGGATCATATTACAAAATACACGGATGAAATATTCAGTAATTTGAGTGAAGATGTTCAACAGCGAATTGCGGCTGTGAGTGACCGAGATTCACGTATGCAGATGCTTTTGTTTGCATCGCTGGAAAGTACCGGATACGACCGTTGGTCAGAGTGGTTTCCCGAATGGGATGAGGCTACGACTGAATTGCTTGAGAGTATGTCCTCCAATGCTCGTGCGACTTATGACGATGCTCAAACTGCCCGTGAACGATTTCAGTTGATTATGAGGTGGGGATATTATGCTTATATCGCAAGCCGAATGAAAATGTTGAATGTTGATGATCGTGTGCTGGAACAATTTTACCGGGAGGAACTCTCCGAGACGGACCGAGATTTTGTGAACCGGCTGCCTGCGAAGGAATACCGTACGGCACTTCAAAGGCTCTATTTTCGTTATAAGCGGCCTCGTGGTTTTCCGGGAATCGAGTCGCCGAGGCCCCGACCTCCCCGGCCCGATGGATTTCGGACACAGGAAGGACCTCGCAGGGAACCCAATCAACCGCTGCAGCCCCCTTCTCCATGATACGATGCATTGGAGGGGGTGATGGAATGGTAAATAAGCAGAAAACCGGTCTTATTTTGTATTGAGTAACGGCATCGGTGTTGTCATATACGGACAATAATTCTTATCCTATCCGATATCTTTTGATATATAGACCTTTAACCTAATGCGGTGTTGGGTATAAATACCACACCAGAGGAGTGCCTCCATTGCTAGTTGCAGCGACAACTTCCTGTTTCCCGGACTTAACTCTAACGGAGTCTCTGGAGCGACTTGTGGATCTCGAGTTTACTGCAGTCGAAATAGCGATTCATGAGTCAGAAAACCAAATCAAACCCTCCGCCGTGGCAGCCGATCTGGAAGAAGCGTATGCCTGCTGTCGAAAATCACATCGACTGGATTTGACCAATTACAGCGTGGAGATTTCGGCGACCGGAGAAGAGCATTACCAGCAGTTTGCTGCGATTTGCGAATTAGCTCGGATCACCAAAGTGGTTTCGATTACCGTCCCATCGGCTGAATTGGGAACCCCGTTTAATGAAGAAGTGGAACACCTGCGTCAGTTGGTTTCGTTGGCCCATACAGAAGGTGTGCAGGTGAACATTCGAAACCAAAGTGGTCGTATGGCAGCGGATCCCGATACGATTACCGTTTTGTGTGACAATGTGGACAATCTGGGTCTTGCTTTTGACCCTAGTGTCTATGTCTATGGACCCGATGCCGGCAAAGACCATGACAAACTAATCAAATATGTTCGTCATCTGTATTTACGCGATACCAGTCCGGATGAATATCAAGTGCGCGTTGGGCAGGGAACGGTGGACTATGGGAATATCGTACATATTCTCAATCAGATGCAATATCGGCGAGCCATGAGCGTTGATATTGTTCCGCAGGCCGGAATTGAGCATGCAGCCGAAATGCGCAAGATGCGATTACTTCTTGAGAGCTTACTCTAATCGGATTTCTGTAAGCAGGGTTTGGCACTGTTGGGTGAACGGACAACAGACAAATCCCCTTCTTTCCTGATTGCTTTCCCTCGAATCGCGATAGATAATGAACGATTGCTTGGCAGGGCTGCTAAGGTTTTGATCCAACGTTCTGGCTGTTTGTTTGAAGAGGGGTTTTGAGATGTTTAATTTATCGAGAATACTATTGACGTTGGTTTTCAGTTGGTTGACGGTAGGCTATTTATTGACTGCCTTGCCGGTCGAAGCAGTGGGTGCTGAGGTCACTGTGGAATCCTGGGGAGTGACAGAGGACGGGCAGGAAATCCAACTTTATACATTACGCAATCACCGGGGAATGGTAGTGCGGTTAATGGACTACGGGGCAACGGTCGTTTCGGTGGAAACCGCAGACCGACAGGGTCAGACAGACAATATTAATGTTGGGTTCTCCAAACTGGAGGATTATTTTCTTGGTCATCCATATTTTGGTGCTACGGTAGGACGTTATTGCAATCGCATTGCGAACGGGAAATTTTCGATCGCGGGAACCGAATATACACTGGCACAGAACAACGGTGATCATCATTTGCACGGCGGCACGAACGGTTATAACCGAGTGGTATGGACAGGTCGGGTTGTCCGCCGCATTGGCAGCGTAGGAGTGGAATTTAGTTATCTGAGTGCTGATGGTGAGGAAGGCTATCCGGGGAACGTCTCGGTAACGGCGACGTACCGACTGACTGCGCGGAACGAGCTTATTGTGGATTTGCAGGCACGCACGGATCAGGCGACGCCGATCAATCTGACGAATCACAACTATTGGAATCTGGGCGGAGTGGGCAGTGGTACGATTCATGACCACCACTTGCAAGTCGAAGCCGACCTTTCATTGGCGGTCGATCAGGACTTAATACCGACAGGTGAGATGGTACCGGTAAAGGGCACCCCATTAGATTTTAGAGAACCCCATAAGATGGGTGAGCGAATTAACCAAAATACACTTGAACCCAATGGCTATGACCACTGTTTTGCCTTACGTAGTTTGGGACGTCGCATTGCTTTGGCGGCGACGGTTACCGATCCTAAGTCCGGTCGCGTGATGAAAATCTTTACAGATCAACCCGGGTTACAGTTTTATACGGGCAATTTTCTCAGCGGCAGTGAAGCGGACGGGGGTCATCCGTATCAAACCGCATTCTGTCTGGAAACACAGCATTTTCCCGACTCACCCAACATCGACAATTTTCCCACGACGCTGTTGCAACCCGGGAAAAAATATCGCCATATTACGGTGCATGCATTCAGCACCCAGCCATAAATGATTTAATTTCATCTGGAACCGAATGCCAGTTCTGTGCATCAAATCTGGCCGGAATATGCGAACAGCCCTTTTATTAGTGTACAGGTGTACATTATACTGCCGATAGATAATACTGGCGGAGGATCGTTGTTGACGGATCGAAATCGTTGAAAGGAATATGCTCGTGGCTCCTAAAAATTTGCTGACCTCAAGACAGCTCGTGATCTATGAATTCATACGGGATAATATTCTACAGCGAGGGTATGGGCCGACCGTTCGGGAGATTGCGGATGAATTTGGAATACGTTCACCTAATGGTGTTGTCGGACACTTACAAGCGTTAGAGAAAAAGGGTTTGATCATTCGCGACAAGAAGAAGTCACGAGCGATTGAATTGACCCCTGAGGCAATGGAACAAGAGCGAGGTTTACCCATGGCGGGGACGGTCGCTGCAGGTATGACCAGCCTTGCATTTGAACAGGATGAACGGGTTGATTTTGACGGGATG